>NZ_AP028867.1:4144011-4462781 GCF_036511535.1 Indolivaga capnocytophagoides
ACATTCTGCAATAAACATTTCCTGAAAATGCTTTTCCGTTAGTTTATTGTCAAAACTGACTCGTTTACCTAAACCTCCCATGTCAAGTTCGAGTCCATCAGCACCTATCGATTGAGCAAGTTCCATAGCCCCTACTTTTTGACGTTTCAGCATCATCCAATCACAAACAGATATCTTGTATCTTTGATTATTTACCACTTGTATTTCGGATGTCTCGGTGAGTGAAGGCCATTCCATATTTTCGATCTTTGATAAAACTAATTTCGAAGGATCAACCACTACATGTTTAATGGCTTTACGCCTCCATGTATAAACAATATGCACCAATCCGTCAGAAGATTGAATAACCGATGGATATGAATATTGACTGATAGGCGAGTCTTCTAAAATCAGGGCTGCATACCATACTTTACCATCGTTGGATATTGCTACATTCAAAGGGGTTCTCAGTCCTTTTCCTTTTTTCAGTGTATCATTGGGCAATACATGGTTATATACAAGCAATTGACGTCCGTCTTGTAATGTTACGGCATCTGTGCCCGAATTATTATTAGGTAACATAGTTGGTGTAAATTCTGACCAAGTTTTGCCATTGTCGGCAGACCACGATTGTGCTATTGTTCGTTCCTGCGTTCTACATAGAAGCTGCAATTTTCCATCAGGATAAGTAAGTACCGATGGTTGAATGGTATGTATTGATTTACCTTCGTTGATAGGACCTATCTTCGACCAAGTTTTGCCAAAGTCTTTAGTCACTTCAAGGTGAGTTCTCCAAGCTCCGCCTTCGGTACTCGATGGACAAATCAGTAATCCGTTTTTAAGGAGTACAGGTTTATTTTTTACAGGTCCGATAAATCCTTCGGGAAGGTCTTTTGGTTCAGACCAAGAATAACCTCCATCGTTTGATGTAATTACTTTTCCAATCCATCCTCCGACATTAGGTCCTACTTTGTAGTATAATTGAAGTTCGCCATTTGGCACTTGATACAATACAGGATTCCAACAAGCATAGCGAAGAGTGTCATTCACGATTCCGTTTGCAACGTTTCTTGGTTCAGTCCATTTACCGTTTATATAGTGGCTTGTCCAGATACATACATCAGGGTTTCGTTCTTTTGTTCCGCCAAACCAAGAGGCTATTATTGATCCTTCTTTAGTTTCGGCAATGGTAGAAGCATGACTTTCGGGGAAAGACGGTTTTTCGCAAATAAATTCATCGGCAATAATACCCTCTCTCCAACGATCTTGTGCAACACCATATTTACAAGTAAATGAGTATTCGCCCGAGCCTATTTCGAGATTGATACGTCCGTTTTCTTTCCGTACAAATTTTAACCCTTCTACATCAGTAATAGGTCTACCGTTTTCGGTAATGTCGTTTATTTCGGCAGCTGGTATAAGAATATTAGCTCTACTATTAACAGGAATGGTAATCTTCCATGTAAAGATTCCTTTATTTAATGTCCAATCGCTTTCTACCAGACCATAAGGTGTGGTATGAGATGCTTTTGCCTGATTCAAATTTTCGGTTGGGGTAGGGTGCATCCACAACCACTTAAATCCTGTATGCGTTTCGTGGCTCTTGATTCCTGCAATATTCTCGTACATCCATGCAATAAGGTCGCCTAAAAGCATCACATGGTTTTGTGAATTCATTTTTGGGCTGGCTGTATTTCCATTCCACAGTTCCCATATAGTAGTTGCTCCGTTTTCGATCATATATCCCCATCCCGGATAATCTTTCTGAGTGGCAATAGTATATGCAACATCAGTACATCCTCGTTTCGACAGTTCACGCATTAACCATTGAGTACCGATAACCCCTGTACTTATATGCAGTTTATCGTTCTGAACGATACGATACATCATATTCTTGAAAACACGATCTTCATTATCCTTGTCTACAATACCGAAAGTCAAAGGTAAAAGATTGGCTGTTACGGTATAATTGCTGTATTGACCGGTCGCATTGTTATAAAATTTATCGTTAAAGCCTTTTCGAATTTGTTTAGCTAAGTCGGCATATGCAGGTATATCATTTTCGTGTCCGGCAATCATTGCAAATTTTTGCATCAGTTGCATAAAATAAAAATAATAAGCTGTTGATATTAGTTCCCCATCAGTTTTTCGGGCAGGATCGAGAGAATGAATCAGTTCTTTCGATTCGGGCGGGACACACCAATCTCCGTATTTATCTTTGGTGACGATGTAAGAAGTAGTCATATATTTACTTCTCATATATTCGAGCCATTGCTTCATCGAAGCATAATGACTGATAATAGGTTCGGCATTTCCTGTTTGGCGGTATATCATATCAGCCACCATCAGATAAGTACCGGGCCATGTCATATTATCGCTGTAATATGTTTTGTAAAATCCGGGAGACATATCAGGAAGCTGTCCCGATGGCATTTGCGATTGTTCAATGTCATTCAACCATTTGGCATACAATCTGGTATTATCAAAAATATAGCTTTCGCCTAACGAACCTGTTGCTCTGTCGCCGAGCCAAGGCTGCCTTTCGTCTCTTTGAGGGCAATCTACAGGCATTCCTTTATAGTTACCTCTGATTCCCCAATATGCATTCTGATATATTTGATTCAATAGCTCATTCGAAGAGCTAAATTCACCAATTGTAGCCATATCATCGTATATGACCTTTCCTTCGAAATTGTCAATTGTAGGGATGCTTGGAAATCCTGTAACTTCGGCATATCTGAATCCATGATAAACAAACGATGGCTCCCATGTCTCCATTCCCGAACCTTTCAGTATGTATGTATCAGTAGATAGGGCACTTCTTAAATTATCACGCTTTAGGCGTCCATTATTGTCTAATGATTCTGCAAAGCGTATAGTTATTTTACGTCCTCTATGTCCTTGGGTTTTTAGTTGAAGCCATCCGACCATATTCTGCCCCATATCGATAATGAAAGTGTCTTTTGCTAAGGGTTTTACACTTATGGGTTTCAGTACTTCTTTTATTCGCATATTGTCGGTCATCTGAGAAATCAGATTCCCCGATGGAGGACTTACTACGGATGCTTTAGCCCATTTAGAATCATTGAAACCATTCAGATTCCAGTTCTGTAATTCTTTGGTAGCATCGTAATCTTCACCGTCAAATTCATTATTTGATCGGATCGGTCCGTCAGATGTTACCTTCCAATTATTGTCGCTGTTGACAAACGATTTGCTGCCATCGGTATATTCTATTTCAAGCTGAAGTCGCATTTTAGGATAGCCGTAAGTTTTTACTTTATGCGGCTTAAAATTTTGACGCATATTGTAATAGCGACCATTCCCTAAAATAGTTGCAACAGTATTCGTTCCGTTTTTAATGAGTGATGTAACATCGAATGTATTATAAGTAACAGACTTATCGTAATCTGTAGGGACAGGTGCAAGAACTTGATTTCCAATCCGCTTACCGTTTATATAAAGTTCATATAAACCTAGTCCTGCAATATATACTTTAGCAGATTTTACAGTTTTAGCACTGGTAAATTCTTTTCTGAGGTAACGAGCCGATAGCCTCGAATGTTGAGTTTCGCTATCCCAAGGGAAAGCTTTATCTAGCCCGATCCATTGTGCAGCCCAATCGTTAGCATTAAGTAAACCGACGGAGAAATGAGCCGGAGCACTCCACTCGCCGGTTTCTTTATTGGTGGTAACTTTTACTGTCCAATAGACTATATCTCTCGATTTAAGAGCTTTTCCTGTATATTTGACCAAGGTGGACTGATCGCTTTTGATAACTCCCGAATTCCACAGATCAGCATCTTTTTCGTTTAGTTTTTCAGGAGAACTGGATGCTAATATCTGATAAGAGGTTTGTAGCGAGTTGCGCTCATTTGATTTTATGATCCAATTGAAACGGGGAGTGGTAGTACTTATACCCTCAGGATTAGTCATTAATTCGCAACGTAAGTCTTTTATCTCAATCGCATGGACTGAGATAAAAAGACTTAGTGCACCCCAAAACAATATAATACGTTTGAAATTCATCATTTATTTTTTTTCTTGAAGATTGTCTTCTACATATGTTTTTGTTGTATCTGTAATGATCAGTACCCAATCGTTACCGGCTCTGTATCCCGAATCGTTGATGAAGTCTTTCGATCCGTTATCGAATTCTCCGATAAACTCAGTATGTCCGTCAATAGGACTGTACCACCAAGCTTTTTTCTTAGTCCCGCTGATCTTGGTCATATCTATCTTAGTCAAACGGTTTGTATAGTTATATACTAAAATATAATCGTTACCTCTTGTTGCAATTACCCGTTCGTACTGTTTTCCATTGGTATCGGCAATAATACTCTGATCGGGGATACGTTCGGTAAATGGAAAAGCCAATATTAGTTTTTTCAGGTATTTCATTTCTAAACATCCCGGATCGCGTAAAGCATCCCACCAAGGTTTTTTTGCACCAAAAGAAGCTAAATATCCGGGGCGTAGCATTTGCATAGTCGAATTGTGTCCGTATGTATGACCGAATGATCCTGCAAAAACAGACCAATATGCATATCGGCGCACATCTTCGGCTTGCCAATATCTTTCGCCGAAATTGTGCAATCCATGAGGAATATCTTCGTAAGCGGGTTCTCCATCTATTACTGGTTTATGTGGAGATACAGCTAAGCTGCTTTCAACAAATCGCCAGTTGTCTTCTTCGGTATTTTCTTCAATGGGGTAATCTCCATCTCCGAATCTTTGTCCGTATCTGCGATGCCCTGATTGAAACATATTGAAATCTAGCCAATCTTCGTTATTAAACCAAGTAGTAGAAGAGGTACGACCTCTGGGGTGGAATGTCATTAAGTGCTCGGTATCTTGTGCTCGTATTGTTTTAGCTAATGTTTGCCAAACTTCGGGTTGTACATCGCCACGAATATCTCCTCCGATAAACCAGATTATGTTTGGGTACTTTTTGTATCTTTCTACCAGAAATGTTCCATATTTTTTAGCATCTTCAACTGTCATTAATTTTTCATTGACAGGGCTTCCCCAAACGCAAACTATACCAACATAAATTCCACTCTTTTGAGCTCTTTCTACAATGTAATCGACATGTTTCCAGTAATTATATTGACCTTTTTGATCTATGTTTTTTAAATCGAATCCATAAGGTAAAGCTTCGTGTCCGTAAACATTCATAGCCGGAATAGTATGAAGTACAGATATTTGTAAAACATTATAATCATTCTTTTGAACTTCGGACATCAGAAAATCAACTTCGTCTCTGTTCGATCGCGATGGAAGTAACCATGCTGTTTCGCCTAACCAAAAGAAAGGTTTGCCATTGGCATGTTGTAAATAACGTTTATTGTCGCTGACAATTAATCTGCCATTGTCCCACGGTTTTTCTTTTTTCTTTTTATTGTTGTCCTGAGCTGTAATGCTTAAAGATGCAGCTAAAGCAAAAAATAGAACTATATGTTTGGTAATAAATTTCATGGTATTATTTCTGTTTCTTTTGTTTTTCGTTTTCTATGGCAGCCCAAATAAATGGAGCGACAGATTTAGGATCGTTTTCGATAACAGGTTCTCCGATGTAATATTCGAATGATCCGTCTCTGTATACTTTTTCTCCACCCAGTCCTGCAACAGCACAACAATTAGTTATTGTATATGTGCCATCCGTTTCTAACTTGGTAAATTCTTTTATCAGACCCTCGAATCCTTTATTTGCCGGTGCTAAATATTCGCTACTTATATACCCTTTGCGAATAGCTTTGTACAGAAATGCAACAAACATAGCAGATCCTGATGATTCGAGATAATTACCTTTGCGATCGCCTAAATTGGTAACCTGGTACCATGTGCCTGATTTTTGATCTTGCCATTTGGTAATCCCCTTAGCCAGTTTATCTATAATATTCAGTATGTCTTTTCGTCCGGCATGATCTTGTGATAGATAGTCTAATACATCTACCGAAGCGAGCGCATACCAACCGATACTTCTCGACCAAAAATTTGGAGATAATCCTGTTTTAGGATCTGCCCATTTCTGTTTACGGCTTTCGTCCCATCCATGATAATACAACCCTGATTCTTTATCATAACAATATTTATCTATCAGCGTGAATTGTTTGACTATATCATCGAACATTTCTGGCTTATTAAATTGTACTGCATATTCAGCTAAAAAAGGTTCAGCCATATATACACCATCGAGCCACATCTGATCGGGATATATTTTTTTATGCCAATATCCGCCGACTTTAGTTCGTGGTTGGTTTTCCATTTGAAGAACCAATGTGTCGATAGCCAATTTATATTTATTATTTTTTGTATCGGAATAGAACCTAAATAGAATCTTCCCGGCATTTATATTATCTATGTTGAACTTTTCGAACTGATATGTTTTGATCGAGCCTTCAGCAGTAATTAAGATATCGGCATACCCTTTCGAGTATTTATAAAAAGTACTGTCCTTTGTATGGTTATACAAGTCAAGCATAGCTTTAGCTACACATCCGTGAGTATATCCCCATCTGGGAGATTTAGCCTTTTCTATCATCCATGCCTCAGGGAAACGTTTGATTTCCGACTCTGCTAATTTTACAGACCACGGTTTGTTTTGATCAGTATAGCTTTCTTTATTTTCCTTTCTGTTTCCACATGCAATAAACAAAGCAAAAACTAAAAGTAATAGGGAGAAACGTGTAACAGTTTTTTTTTTCATAGTGGATTTTTTTTAGTTTTTGATGTTGAAAATGTATGTTTGTCCTTTTTCGGTTTTTAAATCATACAAGTATGTGTGTTTGGGTTGGAGATCCGAACTGTTGTTTAATGTTGCTTTTTCTGAAATGAGAGGTGCTGCTATTTGAGGAACTTCATAAAGAGGATTAGGGTTCTCTCCTTTCGCTACTTTTATTCCTTCTCCTTTAAGTTTTTCATTGATACGGATACGGCAGTTTCCTCCGTATTTTGAGTAGACCTGAATTTTAGCTGCTTTTTCGTTCTTCCATTCTATATCGAAAACAAAGCCACCTCTGGCTACAAGCCCTTTTACACATCCGTTTTTCCAGACATCAGGCAAAGCCGGAAGTACATACACAAAACCATCATGGCTTTGTAAGAACATTTCGGACATTCCGGCAGTGCATCCGAAGTTGCCATCTATCTGAAACGGAGGATGAGCATCGAACATATTACTGTATGTTCCACCTTTCTTTTTTTCGTTTGTTACCAGATTCAGTTGTTCTGTAAGTAACTTATAAGCATGATTACCATCGAGTAAGCGAGCCCATAAACAAACTTTCCAACCCATCGACCATCCTGTTGAAGGATCTCCTCTGTAAATAAGCGAATTTTTAGCAGCTTCACTAAGTATAGGAGTTCTTATCGGAGATATTTGATTGCTGGGATACAAACCATACAGATGAGAAACATGTCGATGTTTATCATCGGGAGAATCCCAGTCTTGCATCCATTCTTGTAATTGATTGTGCTGTCCGACCTGCATAGGAGGTAATAAAGCTCGTTTAGATCTTAATGCATCCGCAAAATCTTTATCCAAACCTAATAGATCAGCAGCCGTAATTACTTCCGAAAACAGATCGAAAACCAGTTGGTTATCCATTGTTGTACCTGCTGAAATTGTAGCTTTATTTTTGCTTCCGGCATGCGTATTTTCAGGAGAACTCGAAGGACTTACCACCAACCAACCATGCGAAGGTTCGGTTATCAGAAAATCATTGAAGAACATAGCTGCACCCTTCATTATAGGATATACCGATTTCAGAAATTCTTTATCGCCCGTATATAGGTATCTGTACCATAAATGTTGACTTACCCAAGCTCCGCCTGTAGGCCACATACCTGACGCTGCCCTATCTACAGGACCTGTTATTCGCCATATATCGGTATTGTGATGTAATACCCATCCTCTACAGTTGTACATCTTTTTTGCTGTTTCGGTTCCTGTTTCTGCTACTTCACGAACAAGTTGTAACATGGGCTCGTGCATTTCGCTCAGGTTGGTAGGTTCTGCAGGCCAATAATTCATTTCGAGATTGATATTACAAGTGTATTTACTGTCCCAAGATGGTAAATACCTGTCGTTCCAGATACCTTGTAAATTTGCAGCCTGAGTATTCGGTTGAGAACTCGATATCAGCAGGTAACGTCCAAATTGATAATATAATGCAGCCAAAGAAGGATCGTAACTCGTCGCAAAATTACGGATTCTTTCATCTGTAGGCTTTTTATTGTTTTCTGTCTCTCCTAAATAAAGAGACGAGCGATTGAAGTATTGCTGATAATATAGGCTGTGCTCATCTTTAGCCTTATTGTATTCATTGTTATATGCTTTATTCAGATACGCTTTACATCGCGCAGTTTTGTCTCCTGTAAGGTCATTGTAATTGTTGAAATTAGTAGCAATAGCCACATATAAGATCACTTCATCAGCGTGATTGATAGATATTATACCATTGTTAACCGAAACGTTTCCTCCTGAGACTTTGGGTTTGACTCTTGTTTCGAGTTGTACCTTTCCGCTTTGTTTCTCATGAGCAGGGGTAATTGCCGTAAGTATCAACTCTCCGTTTTCGGATAATTGTTCGGCTTTCTCCTGAGGTGTAGTCATGAATATGTTACAAGAAATACTTGACTTCTTATCTGCAGTCAGTTTTATTATTACAGCCTGATCTGTAAATGAAGTGAATACTTCTCTTCGGAAAGTAGTACCATCCACTTTATAGCTCACAGAGGCGGTTGCGTTGCTGATGTCCAGATCCCGATAATAGTCGGTGTATTTGTTATGACCATTGAACGAAATAAACAAATCTCCCATGGGTTGATATGGCATACCATGGTTTGTTTTAGACATGATTTTTTCTGTAGCCATGTCTTCTGCTTGTTTGTATTTTCCTTCGAATATGAGTTGCCTGACTTTATTCAAGACACCGTTTTCTAGCTCACGTGCATTGCTGTTTGGCGAACCTGCCCAGATTGTTTCTTCATTTAACTGGAGATGCTCGACCGAAGGATCGCCGAATACCATAGCTCCCAGACGTCCGTTACCTAGAGGTAGGGCTTGATTCCAATCGGTTGCAGGTTTGTTGTACCACAACTTTAGGTCTTGTTGGGCAGAAAGGCATGTTCCCAAGACTAACATTACGAATATGGATAAAACTTGTTTCATGGTTATTCTTTAATGATTTGGTACTCTTTCAGGACTTTTAATAAAGACTCTTTTCCTTTTATTGCATTTTTGGGGAGGTTTTCGCCTTTCTCTCCGAAAGCATACATTTCAGATTCTTTTTCGATGGTTACTTTGCTTTCGTCTATATTTCCGTCCGAATCCGAAATACATTTCAAATCCAGATTGAAATGTTTTGCTATAAAACGGTACATTGCCAATCGTTTAGAAATCCCATAATCATGTCCTTCTTCGGGGAAGTGGGTATTTTCAATATTCTCTTCTGCTCCGTAAAATCCGTATATACGTTTGATGTAGGGCAGTTCCAATTCTGGAACATTCGCAGTCCAGTCTTTACCATCGGATAAGATAAGCTGGGGCTTGGGTGCAAACATCGCTGAAAGCTCTGCATTATTAGTCCTGTTTCCGCAAAGATGTGCCGGAAGACCGCTTTCGCAAGGACACCCTCCGACAAAGTAGGATGAAGTCATAACAGTAGGTATGCTTAAAGTAATACGGTCGTCAATGGCTGAGACCATCATAGTCATGCTGCCACCACCCGATCCCCCAGTGATGCCGACTTTGGTCTGATCTGCTTCTTTCAGCGATAGCATATAATCGAGTATGCGTAAGGTATTTAATGTTTGGATGGCATTAGCCGCACTTAGCCGATGTAGAGTTCCATCGAATTGGAGAAGACTTTCCCCCCATGCGAACAGATCCCAACTGACTGCTATTGCTCCCATACGGGCTTGCATAGCGCAGCGATTTTGCTGATCGGTTCTGTATCGCCCTTGTCCGAAATGTCCGTTAGGGTTTAATATAATCGGATATTGTTTCATTTTCAGGGAAGATTTGTATATGGATCCGCACACATATATTCCCGGCAAAGTTTCCAATGCAAAGTTCTGAACAGTATATCCGTTGTATTTTCGTATCTTGGTTAAAATTATTTGTGAGCTTGGTTTGGTCGGCATTGGAGATAGCCCAAGTGCTGAAGGCAGGCAGGCTTTTAGTTGAGCCTTTCGTTGTTCCCAATCTGTTTTATTTGGATAGAGCAAATTAAGATAATCGAGAAATTGCTTACCTTCCTCCGTAGTTGTTCGGGCGTATTCGAATGATTTGATTTTATACTTTCCGTTATCCATCGTGTATATATAATCAAAAGGAGCAAGTACGGCTTTCAGAGTTTCTGTTACGCTCCACGGTTTGATTCTCCAATCTGCATAAGTGAGAACTTTCCCATCTATCATCTTTTGATCGTATTTGATTTTAATACCGAATTGGTGTTCTATATTATTCAAAACTTCAATCAATGGACGAGAGTAAAGGCTGTCTGCGTTTTGTGTCTGCGAAAATAGACCGGAGATACAAATAAAAGATACGAAAATATATATGCACGCTTTTAGTTTCATTGCTTATTATTCTATAATGGCTGCAGACTTCTTTAACAGGTTTCCCTTTTCAACTGCAGTCGTTAATCTTATAAATGAATTATTGGATAAGATAATGTTGTTAGTTTCAGTTCCATCGACAGATACAAATGATTTACTGCCCTTTAGGGGAAAACAGCCTTGAATAAAGGCATCTTTCACATCAGTCAGTTCTACAACAGGTTTTGTAGCGATTGGGTTGGCTGTCGATATATTATTTACATAAAGATTTTCAGTTGAACTGATTTTGTATGTAGCACCCAATTGTGTCCCTATCTTTATATTGGTTAGGGTGATATCTTTGGCCTTATCAATCTGAATTCCTGTTTCAGCATCTATATTGATATCAGATAATGTGATATTGCTAATTGGTGATTCTTCAATACCGAGTATCGTGCAGGCTGTATTTACTTTACTGCCTGTAAGTCCTGATATGTGTATATTTCTAAAAATGGGAGTCCTCTCCGAAAAGCTTTCCTGTGGAACATTTGAATAAAACAGATTGATTGTAATTGCTTCCTTCTTGATATCTTTCATGACAATATTGCTGACTCTTATTTCTTCAACAATACCTCCACGTCCCCGAGTCGATTTTATACGGATTCCCCGGTCTGTTCCATCAAAAATACAGTTACTGATAGATACTTTACGAACATCTCCCGACATTTCGCTACCGATTACAACTCCACCGTGACCGGCTCTCATGACACAATTAGTGATAGTGATATTTTCGCAAGGAGTCGAATATTGACGCCCTTGTAAGTCGCGTCCGGATTTGAGAGTAATACAGTCATCACCCACAGTAATGAAACTATTGGATATAATTACATTTTTGCAGGATGAGGGATTTATCCCGTCAGTATTAGGTGCATCAGGGTTATTTATTGTTATGCCATCTATTAATACGTTTTCGCAAAACTCAGGATTGATAGTCCAGAATGGTGAATTTATAATTTTTACCCCTTGTACCTTAAATCCTTTGCATTTGTATGGCTGCATCAATGGAGGGCGGAAAAACCTTTTACCGAGAGTCCGTTTCCAATCTGATTGGTCTTCGATGGTGAGGTTCGGATTCTCCTTATTCCAAAGCTCTTGATACCCATTCAATTCTTTTTTGAATTGTTCATCTTTGTGAGCTCCTTCTACGGTGAAAGTACCATACCACCACTTTTTGCCGTTACCGTCTATTGTGCCTTCACCTTTGATGGCGATATTTTCCTGTTCATAGGCATAAATCATCGGGCAAAAACTTTTCATGACTACACCTTCGTATCTCATTTCAACAAAGGGAATATATTCCGAAAAATCATCCGAAAACTTGATGGTTGCACTTGCATCTATTAGCAGAGTGATATTGCTTTTCAGTACGATAGGTCCTGTAACGAAAGTTCCTTGTGTGAAACTTAATGTTCCACCACCTTTTGATGACAACTCGTCTATGGCTCTTTTTATAATGCCTGTATTGCTGGTTTTTCCATCACCGTTGCCTCCGTATTCGGATATATTTATATCCTTAGCCTGAGCAGATAATGAAATAAGCGATAGTAATATAATGTAGATTTTTTTCATGGAGCAGGTAAATTTAAGATTATACAAAAATATCAGATTAAACGTTTTAGCAAAAATAGCTCGATATGTTGTAAAACATATCGAGCTGTATTAATCTCAATAAAATATCTGAGACTTTATTGATTCTTTTCGCCGAATTCAGTCTGTTGAAGCTCCACTTCATTTAAAGCTTTTTGCTTATCTTCTTCTGATAGCTGGCGTTGATAGTCAAAGCTATAAGAGCTTTTGTTTACTGTTCTGGGTTTTTCATTATAAATAAGCTGAAAATCTGATGGTATACTTTCGAATTCTATTACGGCAGGAGTCGGAGCATGCTCTCCTTCAAACAAAACTCTTGCCTTTACTTTAATTTTTCCGGCAGTCGTGGTTGATCTGATCAATACGGGTGCCGAACCGAATTCTACCGTACGCGGATTAGCACCTATAATTGCATCCCCGATGATTTCGCCTTCCCCTTCTACCGAGAAAAGTATCTGTTCTTTGGCGAGTCGTCTTACGTTTCCATCGTCGTCGGTTACTTCACATATTACAGGTATAAAATCAGACCCATTAGCAGTCAGATGTTGCCCGGAATTGTCAATTGAAAGGCGGAGTTTTGCAGATCGTCTCGACGGCATTTTCTTTTCTCTGCATACCACCTTGCCATTTATCAGCCCTTCTGCGATAAATGACACTTGCTGCCATTTTTTCTCAACATAAGGGAGTACACGCATTTGGTTAAAATCATATACATTTTTGAATGTTACCGGAGGATTCGGCATTCCCGGATTTGTACGAGGAACTTTCTGTATAAGAGTGTCCTTTTCGTAAACGATAAGACGAACTTCGTCACAATTTGTAAATATAGTCACATCACTGCTTGAAAAAGGAGATATCTCATGAGCAATAAATAGCATAGGACCTGTTTCTAATAGAGGATTACTGAATGTGGCAGGAACCTGGCTTTTGAACATATAATATGAATACTTCGGTTGTCTGAACGCATCCATTATACCTCCCCAATATGGGTCGGGGTGATATCCTCTCTGATGGTCAAATGGATGCCATAATGCTCCACCTATAAATTGACGGCTGGCGGGGTACATTTCATTATATGCTTTTGCCAACTGGAGAGACTGTATTAAGAGAGGAGTTTCTCCCCAACTGCGTGATGCTCTGTTGTTTGTGTTATGAGCATACCAGTCGTCCACATTCTCCCCGAATTCACGTGTAAAAATACATTGTTTATAGCTGCCTGTATCTTTTGGCCATCCGTAAACGACCTCGTAGTTTTCGGCAACACCTGCTGAATGATTATCAGCAGCACATGATGATCCCGGCATTTCCTGGTGTGTAATTTGCTGGGCCTTTAGTGAAAATTCGAGCGGAAATCTGGTCTCATTAAGTATAGGTTCCCACATCAATACAGACGGGTGATTGCGATCTCGGCGGATCATATTGCGAATATCATCATATACCAACTCGGCAAACTGAGGGTCTTTGTTCCAGTATTGCCATCCGGGAGTCGCTACAATGACAAACATGCCCAGTTCATCGCAGGCATCCATAAAAGAAGGATCCTGAGGGTAGTGCGCAACCCGTATGATACGGCATCCGGCTTCCCTGAGTTTCTTTGCGTCACGCCAGTGTTGACTATTGGGTACGGCATTACCTACATATGCATAATCCTGATGGCGGTTTCCTCCAATAAGTTTATCGCAGGGTTCTCCGTTAAGCCATAATCCGTCTTTTCCTCGGAATTCGATTTTTCTTATCCCTGTTCGTGTTGTTACTCCGTCTATAGCATTCCCTTTTGAATCAGTAATCAGAGTTTCAATACTATATAAATTCGGGGAGTCGGGATGCCACAGAAGTGGATGTTTTACTAATAATTTTTGAGCATTATTTTTAGACTCATCCGCTTTTAATGATAGCTTCCCTTGAGATACAGCTACTGCTTGTCCATTTTTGTCTACCAGTTTTTGGTGTATTATAATGGTCTTCCCTTTAGTATCTGCATTATGGATGTCTGTATTGATTATCAATTCAGCTTTTGTTTTGGATATATCTCCAAATTGGACAAAGATGCCGCCTCCGGCAACTTTGTTCGTCTTGTTCGGATCAGTGATAAAAGTCTTAGATGTTGCGATCATCCATACATCCCGATAAATTCCCCCATGGTATGTAAAATCAAGCGTTGTTTGTTTTTTTCCTGGAGGAAAGTTTTTATCGTCTGAATTATCAGTCTTAACAGCAATTAAACATTCGTCTCCGGCCTTGATTCCAAGTTGAGTAAGTTCTATACTGAAAGGAAGATATCCCCCGAGGTGTGCGAGTATTTCTTTGCCGTTGAGGTACACGGTTGATTTACCCATTGCTGCTTCGAAGTATATGTTTATAAGCTTGTTGTTTAAGTCCTTATTTACCGTGAAATGTTTTCTATACCATGCCACTCCTTGGTAATTACGGCTTCCGCTGGCTTCCGCCGGCATTAGTTGCACGGTATGAGGAGTAGATACTATATTCCAATTAGAATCATTGAATTCGGTTGTCTCAGCATTCGGGATGTCTCCTTTATGAAATCTCCATCCTACATTGAAATTAAATACTTTTCGATCAGAGTTCTTTAAATCATAAAACCCACCTACCGATATTTTAGGTTGGTATTCTATTTGCCCGGAAAAGCATGGACAAATACTCATCAGAAAAAAAGAAACAGTAAATAAAGTTAATCGTTTTATCATATTGTATATATTTTTGCAGATCAATTCTGACTGTTTTTCCTTTTAGTGAAAAGTAATTTTAAAATAAAAAAGAAGGTTATTGTTGTTTTATAGGTCTTTATATTGAGTGTTTGTCTGTATGTATTCTTTAAAGTTGATGTCCTATAAGTGTACAAAGGAATATATTTTTTTAGATAATTGATCCTTTTATTTCTTATGTTATAAAACATGCCTAAACGTTTTACTTAAGATTTCGTTTTTTATATTTTTGTCGACATTCCTTAATTGATAATATGAATAATTCTGAAAAATAATTTCATTTAAATATATAAAGTGTCATATACAAGAGAAACGCTCAACTTAACCAAGGAATTTTTTATTCACTTATTAAATAACCCATGATAAACACAGATTTATTTAAAACCTTTTTTACGGCTAAAATAGTTAAACGATTTAGCGGTAGATTTTTTACTTTTCTGATAGGCTTGATTGTATCCGTGTGTGCTTATGGTCAATCGACTATATCTGTATCAGGAAATGTGCTCGACGAGCAAGGAGAAGCCGTGATTGGAGCTTCTGTTATTGTTGATGGTGAAAAAACCGGAGTAATAACAGATATTGATGGTTTTTACAGAGTAAATGCCTCACCTCAAGGTATCCTGAAGGTCTCATTTATTGGATATTTATCTCAGAATGTTCAAATTAAAAATCGATCTAAAATTAATATTACTTTACAAGAAGATACTAAAATTTTGGATGAAGTGGTAGTTGTAGGGTATGGAACCCAGAAAGTGAAAGATGTAACTGCTTCTATTGCTGTGATAACCCCGAAAGAATTTGAGAATCTTCCGGTTTCTAATCTAGGTGCGGCATTAGCTGGTCAGATTCCCGGACTTAATGTCAGTGGAGGAGATGGTCGTCCAGGAGAAGGTGCAACACTTTCAATTCGTCAGCAGTTTGGTTTTTCGAAAGATGGTAATTCTGATACTCCTTTGATTATAATTGATGATGTAATGCAGATCGATCCTAATACAGGACAAGCATCTTTATCTACATTTAATGCATTAGATCCTTCAGAAATAGAGACGATCTCAGTGCTTAGAGATGCAGCAGCAGCTATATATGGTTCGCGAGCTTCTCAAGGAGCAATTATCGTGAAAACGAAACGAGGAAAAATCGGAGCTCCGAAAATCAGCTATTCAGGGAAATTTGGATTCAATGATGCTGTAGGACATCCTAAAGTATTGACAGGTTCGGATTATGGTCGTTTTGCCAATTCATTTAATGTCGCAAATGGCAAAGTGGATAATACTGCTGCCGGATGGGAGAATAAGCTATATAGCGATGCTGAGTTGGCGACAATGGACAATTTAAATTATGATTGGCTTGATAAAGCTTGGTCATCTGCATCAACTGTAACCAACTCAGTAAACGTTAGCGGAGGTAGTGATAAAGCTACTTATTTTGCGGGAGCTTCTTATTTTACACAAGGAGCTAATCTTGGAAAGCAAGATTATAATCGGTGGAATTTCCGATCGGGTGTTGATGTTAAGTTAACCTCAGATTTGAAATTCTCGGCAACTCTAGCCGCAACTCAACAAGATGTTCTGAAAAGTTTTGGAAAAAGTAGTGGATCTATTAATGGATATGATAAGGTACAACCCGGTGAATCTGGTGAATACCTTTTATTATCGCATATGCCCAATTATATTCCTTGGGAAATAACATTGGATGATGGTAATCGTTATTATACATCGCCTTTACTCAACAGTTATTCAGCATCAGGAAATGCAAAGTCTAACGACCAGATTGGAAGTTGGAATTATTTTGCGATGTCTGATTCAAACGGTGCATTTTCTAAATCGAGCTCATTTGCTTATGATGCAAATTTTTCGTTAACTTATGCTGTTCCATATATAAAAGGATTGACTTTAAGAGGATCTTATGCTTTGAAACGTGATGCTGATGATGGTGAGCAGGTAATGATGCCTTATGCATTAGCCTACCTTAACGCCACTAATAGATTAGATCCGGGTAGTCGTTTTTTTAGTGAACATCCATCTGTGTCAGACTATAAGTTTGATAAGTTTTCAGGACGTTCTCGTGTTGTATATACCGACGTGATATCTAAAAATGAGCAGATGAACTTTTTTATTAATTATGATAAAAAAATTGGTGTTCATAGTTTTGAAGGTATGGTTGGTATGGAGCGAATGAAGGCTTTCCAATCTAAAAAGCAAATGATATACAGTAATCCCGATCCGGATGCATATTTAGGAACATCTCCAGGTGCCGGAACTATGGACGTAGGTAATTCTATTACATATAAGTATGAGCAAGGGTCGTTATCTTATTTTGGTCGTTTATCATATAATTATGCAGATAAATATTTATTCCAATTTTTGTTCCGTACTGATGCTTCAACCAAATTTTCGCCTGCAAATTATTGGGGATTTTTTCCCGGAGCATCTATCGGTTGGGTTGCATCCGAAGAGGAATTTTTCAAGAATGTAGCTCCAAAATGGTTGGATTACACGAAACTACGTTTTTCATGGGGTAAAACAGGTAAGGATAATATAAAGGCTTGGCGATGGATGTCGTTGTACGAAATGGATGGAACAAAAGGGTATGGCTTTGGTAGCAATAGTGGTATAGCAACTTCTGGTATAAAAGGAAGTCCTACGGCTAACCCCAATGCTCATTGGGATACTACTAATAAATATAACTTGGGACTAGATCTTCGATTCTTGAGAAATCGATTGACTTCAACGATGGATTTTTATTATGAAAAAAATTCAGATGTATTGAATCAATATATAGGAAATATTGTTGGTACTCCAATTTTTGCAGGTGGTGCAATTTCAGAAAAAAATTTAGGAGTAATAGATGCATGGGGTAGTGAGTTTTCTATCAATTGGCGCGACAACATTGGAAAAGTAAACTATAACATAGGTGTAAATTTTGGTTTCAGCGGAAATAAAGTGAAAGAATGGCCGGAGATACCATTGGATTTACCAGCCAAAAATACTCTACGAAACGGGGGAACAAAATATATGCCTGAATGGGGTTTTAATGTTTGGAAAGGTACTAGCTCAGGTGATGGTCTGTTACGTAACCAACAGGATATAGATAATTACTGGAACTATTTGACTGAAAATGCAAACGGTGGACAAGTTAAATATTTAGGATCGACCAATAAAAGTGATTTGCGACCAGGTATGTTAGCATATCAGGATTTAGGTAGCGATTTGGGGGATGATGGAGTACAGAAAGGTCCTGATGGTCAGATTGATAAAGAAAAAGATTATGCTAAATTAGCTAAAGATAATAAAACATACGGATTTACAACGAAATTAGGTGCTGAATGGAAAGGTATATCATTCAATATGATGATCGGTACTTCATGGGGTGGCAGCCGTCAGATCGATGTATCTGCAATCAATACTTCATCTAATCAGAATATGGTATGGGCTCCGGATGTATTTTGGAAAGATATGTTTGATGAAGTATCTAATCCAAATGGTAAGTATCCTAATATTGGTATGGAGAACAGATTAGGCGGTTCAGTAGATGCTCCTTCCGATTTCTGGGCAGTAAGCACGTTCCGTTGCTACATTCGTAATTTGAGTATAGGGTATACATTACCAAAAAGATGGCTGACTCCATTAAAAGTAGAGGCTGCGAAACTAAGTGTAACTGGAAATAATTTGTGGGATTTATACAATCCTTACCCCGATAAATATCGCAATATGTATGATAAGACTACAACGCTTTATCCTACATTAAGAACTTGGTCATTGGGCGTAAATGTTACATTTTAAAAATAAAAAAGAAGAATTATGAAAAAGATAATAGTTATTGTTAATACTATATTGGTTTTAGGCTTATCCTTTTCAGGTTGTAGCGACCAATTTTTGAAGGATATGTCTCCTTATGATAAATATCCTCCTGAAAAAACATTCGGTAATGATGTCAATATAGACAAATTCATACAGAATATATATTATAATTCATTCAGAGTAAGTGGCATGACCCCTCCTCAATCCTATGGGTTATTAGGAAATTATACAGACATGACAACATATACCGAAGAGAAATGGGGTATAAGCGATAAATTCAATGCCAATAAAGATTTGAAACAATCTTCGGAAGCTGATACTTATTTTGGCTCTAAGCTTTCAACATCTCTATCCAATAATCCGTACACACGTATCCGTAATTGTAACGAAGTGTTGGAAGGTGTTGCAATGTATGGTTCGACATTGACCCCAAGTGTAGCTAAGCAGGCAAAAGGTCAGGCTTATTTTCTAAGAGGGCTTCAACTGTTTGATTTAGTACGTGTATATGGTGGTGTTCCTATAGTTAATAAAGTTTTAGACGCTACTGATTACGAAGGAGCAAAAACTTTTAACCGTTCAAGCATAGAAGAATGTTTTGCGCAGATTGTTGCCGATCTTGATTCAGCTTACGCTTTGCTTCCTACTCGTGCAGAATGGGGTGATGCTCAATATGGACGATTAACGAAAGAAGCTGCACTTGCATACAAAAGTCGAGCATTGCTAGTATATGCCAGTCCAATTTTTAATTCAGATTGGGATAACACAGGAAATCAACGTTGGAAAGATGCCCTGAAGGCTACTCAAGATGCAAAAGCCTTTTTGGATGCTCAAGGATATGGCTTATATGGTACAAATGGCAAAATGTGGGATGAAATGTTCTATAATTTTGATAATAAATGGAACAAAGAAGTCATTATGGTCAAAATGATGTCTAATACAACATCTAATACAGATGAACATAGTGGTTGGCAAAAAGCTATTCGCTTGAAAACAATGGGTGGTAGTGGATCCGGTTATCAGGTTCCGATGGGTATGTTAGAAATTTTCCCTATGGCAGATGGAAAAGAAGCAACGGCAGCTAATGGATATGATGAGTTTCTGTTTTTCAAAAATCGTGATCCACGTTTCTACTACACATTTGCATTCTCGGGAATGAAATGGGGCTATGATGCTGATGCTAATGCTGTAGTTTGGAATTATCGTTGGAGTGATGATAAAAATAAACATTATTATGCAGGTAATATTGGAGGCAGCAGCCCGGCGATTGTGCGAAAAATGGCTGACCCGAAAGAAATAAGTACAGATACTTATAAAGCTGATGGTACTGATATTTATGAATATCGTTATGCTGAATTATTGTTGAATTTAGCAGAATGTTATGCTGCTACAGGTGATGCCACAAATGCTGTTAAGACTATTGGTCTTGTACGTGCACGTGTAGGAATTCCTGCCGGTGATGGAACTTATGGTGTAGGTTCTATTGCTAATAAGAACGAAGCAATCAAGGCTTGTCTTCGTGAGCGTCAGATCGAATTGGCTTATGAAGGTAAACGTTTCTGGGATCTTTGGCGTTGGATGTTGTTTAACGATGATGCTGCATCAGGTAATAATACATGTGCTGCATTGGGACTTGAACCATTAAATGGAAAATATCGCATCGGAAAATATCTGCAAGTAAAAGGCTCTGGATTTTCAAGTACCGATCCTCTGAAAAGTAATGTTGATGCATTTACCCCGATAGATATAAATACTTCTACTAATTTGCAAGCAGATATGAATTCATTAGCGAATTTTTGGAAAACTAATTTTGAATTTAAAGAAACAGAAACACCAGTAGATAATTTGAATAATAAACAGGCATATATCACATGGCGACAGAATTATTATTTGTCTGGTTTACCTTCTGATGTCTTAACGATGAACACATGGTTGCCTCAAAGTTTAGGCTGGTTAGACTATACTGGCGGAGCAGGTACGTTCGATGCAAGAAAATAATATAAATAAAAATCTCCCGAGAATTATTCGAGCATGAATTCTTATAGTTGTTTTATAGTAATTCTCGGGAGATTTGAAATACATAAGTGGTTTTATGATTTGAATAAAGAAACCTAAATATAATTTCTGAATGAAAAAAATAGTGATTGCGAGCACTGCATTTCTTGCTCTGGCTCTTACAAATACTGTATCGGCGCAGTATCCTAAAATTACACCGGAAGTAAAAAAACAGGAGACTGAGTTGATTAAAGCAGCATATGCTCGTTCTGATTCAGCTTTTGCAATAGCTAAACCAATAATTGATCAACAGGCAAAGGAAGGCAGACCCTATATTCCTTGGGCTGCACGACCAACGGATTTACCTCAGGCTGAGATTCCCGCTTTTCCGGGAGCAGAAGGTGGAGGTGCATACAGTTTTGGCGGACGCGGTGGTAAGGTTATAACTGTAACAAGTTTAGCTGATAGTGGTCCGGGATCATTAAGAGATGCTTGCGAACAGGGCGGTGCACGTATCATTGTTTTTAATGTAGCAGGTATAATACATCTGAAATCTCCCTTGATCATACGTGCTCCTTATATCACTATTGCGGGACAAACAGCTCCTGGCGATGGCGTTTGTATTGCCGGTGAAACTATATGGGCTAATACTCACGATGTTGTTGTCCGTCATATGCGTTTCCGTAGAGGCGAAACGTGGGTAGGACGCCGTGATGATAGCTTTGGAGGTAATCCTGTGGGAAATATAATGATCGACCACTGTTCTACAAGCTGGGGATTAGATGAAAATATATCGTTTTATCGTCATATGTTCAATCCTGAAGATGGCTCGAAAGATCTAAAATTACCTACGGTTAACGTTACTATTCAGAATACAATCTCGTCTCAGGCATTAGATACTTACAATCATTCCTTCGGCAGTACTTTGGGTGGCGAAAATTGTACATTTATGCGCAACCTTTGGGCTAATAATGCAGGACGTAATCCGTCTATCGGGTGGAATGGTGTTTTCAATTTTGTAAATAACGTAATTTATAATTGGGTGCATCGTTCAGTTGATGGAGGCGATTATACAGCTCTCTACAATATAATAAATAACTATTATAAGCCCGGTCCGTTGACTCCTAAAAATACTCCGGTCGGACACCGTATTTTGAAACCCGAAGCCGGTCGTAGCAAATTAGGGTATTTTGTTTTTGGTCGTGTATATGCAAATGGTAATGTTGTAGAGGGATATCCTGAGATTAGTGAAAATAACTGGGCTGGAGGTATTCAAGTTCAGGAACAGGCTAATACAGACGGCTATACCGAAAATATGAAATGGGATAAACCGTTTCCTATAGATAATCCATTTCCTATAATGTCAGCTAATGAAGCATACGATTTTGTGATGGATAATGTAGGTGCAACATTCCCCAAACGTGATATTGTAGACCAACGTGTTATAGAACAAGTAAAAACAGGAAAAGTGTATTATGACAAGAACTTAAATCCTGAAGATTTTTACCAATTCGAATATCGTCGTTTACCAAAAGATTCTTATAAATCGGGTATTATTACCGATATTAAACAAGTAGGAGGATATCCGGAATACAAAGGTAAACCATACAAAGATTCGGATAATGATGGTATACCCGATGCATGGGAGATCAAATACGGATTAAATCCGAATGATCCTTTAGATGCTAATGGTGATTTGAGTGGCGATGGTTATACTAATATCGAAAAATATATTAATGGAATAGATCCAACTAAGAAAGTAAACTGGAAGGATCCAAAGAATAATTATGATACATTGGCAAAAAGAAAGAGTCTGATGAACTAAGGTGTCATACAAGTAACATTAACATGCTGGTTTTTTAATTATATTAATGGAAGATATAGGGGTTATCGTAAAGATTTTGATGTGGTTTAGAGTTTTTCATGTATCTAATAAGAAAAAGCGATAACCCCTCTCCATTTTATCAAAAAAAGAAAAATTATGACTCGATTTGGCTTATTCATTATACTCGTATTTAGTTTTGCGATAATTTGGGCTCAGGATAACGATTCCGAATATATAAAGGTTTTGACTCAAAGGTCAGAAAAAATTGTAGATGTGTTGAACCTTACCGATAAATCGGTATATAATAAAGTTGTAGGTGCTGTTGTGGATCAATATAAGAATGTCGGCCGTATAAATGATCGTGCCGAAGATGCTAAAAAACAAACAAAACAGATCACAGATAAAACTGCGAAGGAACTAAAGGTTACGGCTATCGAAAATGAAAGAAATGCTGATCTTTATAATCAATATTGTATGTTTATAGGCAATTTATCTCCTTATCTGGACGAAAAACAGATAACAGCAGTTAAAGACGGGTTGACATACGGAGTCGTAAAAGTAACCTACGATTCGTATTTAGATATGATTCCATCATTGAAAGACTTCGAAAAACAACAGATATACGCATGGCTGGTAGAAGCCCGCGAACATGCTGTTTGTGCATCTTCATCGAAAGACAAGCATGGATGGTTCGGGAAATATAAGGGGCGAATAAACAATTATTTGTCTAAACAAGGCTATGATGTTCAGGCAGAACGAAAAGGCTGGGAAGAAAGATTGAAAGCTCAGGGGAAAAGTCTTTGAGAAGAAAGGATATTATGAAAAAGATTGTATTTATTGTATTATTATCAGCTTGTTTCGGTTTTGTATGCGCTCAATCTCCATTGATTTACAAATCGGATAAGCTTGTTTACACTCGGGATAGTTTAGGTAATAGAATTCCCGATTTTTCGTATGCGGGTTATATGGCTGGCGAAAAAGCTATTCCTAATACTTCTCCGACTATAGTTGTGCCTAGTGTTGCAGACGATGCAACTTCTATTATTCAAGATGCAATCGATTATGTAAGTTCTTTACCACTGAATCAGAATGGATTGAGAGGGATTGTATTATTATCTACGGGAGATTATGCAATCAAATCATCGTTGAAGATAACAACATCGGGAGTAGTGCTTCGCGGATGTGGAGTTGGCAAAACCAGACTCGTTGCAACCGGAAAAGACAGGCGTACGCTTATTAGACTTTACGGAACTGATGATCGTAAAATGGGAGAAACTCACGAAATAATAGATGGTTATGTTCCGGTGAATGCATTTTCTGTAAATATCACTAACACTTCAAAACTACAAAAAGGAGATAAAATATATATTCAGCGGCCATCGGAACAAAGTTGGATAGATAAAATCGGGACGAAACATTTTGGAGGAGGAATAACCTCTTTAGGCTGGAAGCCTTCTGCTACAGATATTTATTGGGATAGAATAATCGTTTCTGTCGAGGGCACAAAAGTAACTTTTGATGCTCCCATAACAACAGCTTTAGACAAATCATACGGAGGTGGCATGCTTATTCCTTATATCTGGAATGGGCGTATATCAAATATCGGTGTCGAAAACTTGACATGCATATCCGAATTTGATAAAAATAATCTGAAAGACGAGGCTCACTCGTGGACAGCAATTACTATGGAGAATCTTCAGGATGGATGGGTAAGAAATGTAAACTTTTTCCATTTTGCAGGTTCTGCCGTTTATGTTGATAATTCGGTAAAACAGGTAACTGTTGAAAATTGTAAATCTTTAGCTCCTGTTTCAGAAATAGGAGGAGAGAGACGTACTTCATTTTTTACAGCCGGTCAGCAATGCCTTTTTCAGAGATTATATGCTGAAGACGGATATCACGATTTTGCAGTTGGATATTGTGCTGCCGGTCCTAATGCATTTGTTCAATGTCATTCTTTTCTGCCTCATAGTTTTAGCGGCGCAATCGACCGTTGGGCATCAGGTATTCTTTTTGATATAGTTAATGTTGAAGGACAAGCTCTAAGCTATAAAAATCATATGCAGGAACGTCAAGGATCGGGATGGACAGCTGCTAATAGTGTATTTTGGCAGTGTTCAGCTTCATTAATCGAATGCTTCAGCCCGCCCACAGCTCAGAATTGGGCATTTGGATCATGGTCTGAATTTTCGGGAGATGGATATTGGCAAGATAGTAATAATAATATTAATCCCCGAAGCCTATATTATGCTCAAAAGAAAGATCGTTTTCCCGATAGTACAGAAGATACAGGATTGATGCCTTTTGAGGGGGAAGCATCCAGTTCTCCGAAAGTAGAAGTGGCAATGGAATTAACTAAACAAGCTTATTCGCCTGCATTGACGTTATCGGAATGGATTGATTCTCTGAATAATAAAAATACAATTTTGGTCAATGTTGCTAGTGCTAAGATCTTTAAACAAGATAAGAAGAAACAGCCTGTAGAAATGAATAAGCCAGCCCTTGAAGTTAAAAATGGCTGGTTAGTCAGAGGAGATTTGGTTCAAACAGGAGGAAAACACGATATCAGTTGGTGGAACGGAAGTGTACAGCCTATTTATCTGGCAAAAACGGCATTGCCACATCTAACCCGATATGTACCCAGTAGAGTTGGTACAGGACTGACAGATGATATCGATTCTGTAGCTAAATGGATGCATGATATGCATATAGTAGCGATAGATCATAATTATGGTTTATGGTATGAAAGACGAAGAGACGACCATGAGCGCATACGCCGCATCAATGGAGATGTATGGCCTCCTTTTTATGAGCAACCTTTTGCCCGTAGCGGACAAGGTACAGCTTATGATGGATTAAGTAAATACGATCTCACTAAATACAACGATTTTTATTGGAATAGACTTAAAAAATTTGCAGACCTTGCCGATCAGAAAGGTTTGGTATTGCTGCATCAAAACTACTTTCAGCACAATATAATTGAAGCAGGAGCACATTGGGCTGATAGCCCCTGGCGTCCGGCAAATAATATAAACAATACAGGTTTTCCCGAACCTGTGCCTTATGCCGGAGATAAAAGAATATTTTTTGCCGAACAATTTTATGATATAGCACATCCTGTTCGTAGAGAATTACACCAAAAATTTATCCGTCAGTGCTTAGATAATTTTAAAGGAAACAATAGCGTAATACAATTAATCAGTGCCGAATATACAGGTCCGTTACATTTTGTCGAATTCTGGTTGGACGTAATAGCCGAGTGGGAAAAAGAAACAGGCGAAAAGCCATTGATTGCATTAAGTACAACTAAGGATGTGCAGGATGCTATTCTGGCAGATCAAGCACGGGCTAAATATGTTAATATAATAGATATTCGTTATTGGCAGCATCGAGCCGATGGTACTACTTACGAACCCAAAGGTGGTCAAAATTTGGCTCCACGTCAGCATGCCCGTCTAGAGAAAGTCGGAAAGGTTTCGTTCGAATCGGTTTACCGTTCAGTAAGAGAATATCGTCAACGTTTTCCCGAAAAAGCGGTAATGTACTATGCTGTACAGTATCCTGAAAATGCGTGGGCTTCATTTATGGCGCAAGGGTCTTTGGCTTGTTTACCTGTTATTTCCGATACTCGTTTTTTACAGGCTGTATCAAAAATGGATGTGGTTGAAAATCAGACTAAAGATGGGCAATATGTATTAGGTAATTCTAATATCGGTTATATTATTTATACCGAAAAACAATCGGTAACAGTAGACCTGTCTTCTGAAAAGGGTACGTATGCAGTTTATCAGATAAATAGTAAAACCGGTGAAGTGAAAGATATAAAACGAAAACTGAAAGGTGGAGGGTTTTTTAACCTCGATGTTTCTCAAAACATAGTTTGGCTGGTAAAGCAATAAAAAATTGAATCAGAAATACTCTATGAAAACAATAACGAATCTTTGGTTGATACTTCTAATGGTAGTAAGTTTTGGAGCGTGTAGTTCCGAAAAGAAAAGTATAGAACCTACTCAGGTATATATGTTTACATCTTTTCACGAACCTGCTACCGAAGGATTGCGCCTACTGTATAGTTACGATGGTTATAAATGGGATAGCATTCCCGGAATTTTTCTTAAACCTGAAGTGGGTACACAAAAGATAATGAGAGACCCTAGTATTGCACGAGGTAAAGACGAAATATATCATTTGGTATGGACATGCAGTTGGAAAGGCGATTTTGGTTTTGGATATTCTTCTTCGAAAGATCTTAAAAACTGGAGCAAACAAGAGTTTATCCCTGTAATGGCTTTCGATACCACTACTGTAAATGTATGGGCTCCCGAAATATTTTACGATGATGCTGCCGATGATTTTATTATAGTTTGGGCATCTACTATTCCGTTCAAGTTTGAAAAAGGAATCGAAGATGAATATAATAATCATCGCCTATATTATACTAAAACCAAAGATTTTAAAGATTTCACGAACGCAGAAGTTATATACGATCCGGGGTTTAGTTCTATCGATGCAGTATTACTTAAGCGTGCCGATTCTGATTATGTAATGGTACTGAAAGACAATACTCGTCCCGAAAGAAATATGAGAGTTGCTTTTGCTAAATCTGCGATAGGACCTTATACCGATCTTTCGCCGAAAACATTTACTGATAATTTTACCGAAGGACCATCAGTAGTGAAGGTGGGTGACGAATGGTTGATCTACTTTGATTCGTATCAGAAAAAAACTTACGAGGCTGTTTCGACAAAAGATTTCAAAACATTTACAAATATCAACGATAAGATTTCTATCCCCGAAGGACACAAGCATGGAACTATATTTATGGCTGACGAGAAGATAGTAAATGATCTGTTGAAAAAATAAGTTTCTTATACTGTAAATATGAATTTATATAGAATAAATAAGCAGATACTAAGCCTTTGTCTGTTCGGGTTGTCTATATCCGCATTTGCGCAAACAAATACAGACGGAGTACATTATACAGGCTCTACTTTATCGAATGTAGACTACCATCACGGACAATTGAGTCCGGCTGTAGGAACGCATAATATTCAGACAATGAGAGCAAGTCGCCTGCACCCTGATAAGACCGACGGCTTGGGTTATACATACAATCATGCTCCGATGTTGGCATATTGGAACGGACAGTTTTATCTTCAATACCTCAATGCACCTGTTGGAGAGCACATGCCTCCCGGAGAGGCTATGTTACAAACCTCGAAAGATGGTTATAATTGGTCGAGGCCGGAAGTTATTTTTCCTAAATACAAAGTGCCCGACGGATATTCGAAGGACGGAAAAGGAACTCCTGCAAAAGATTTATATGCGATAACACATTTTAGAGTAGCTTTTTTTACTTCATCAACAGGACGTCTTTTAGCAATGACTTCGTACGGAGTATGCTTGGATATGAAAGACGATCCGAATGATGGAAACGGCATAGGCAGAGTAATCAGAGAGATTAAAAAAGACGGGTCTTTTGACCCTATTCATTTCATTCGTTACAACCATTCTTTTAATGAAAAGAATACAGACTATCCGTTCTATAAGAAATCAAAAGATAAAGGTTTTGTTCAGGCTTGCGACGAACTGTTAGCTAATCCGTTGTATATGATGCAATGGGTGGAAGAGGCTGATCGTAACGATCCTATTATACCTTTAAAGAAGCCTTATAAAGCATTTAGTTATTATAAATTGAATGACGGACGTACTGTTGGCCTGTGGAAACATGCATTGACTGCTATAAGTAATGATGGTGGTAAAACTTGGCCTGAGAATGCTTACCGAGCACCGGGTTTTGTGAATAGTAATGCAAAAATATGGGGACAGAAAACATCTGACGGTAAGTATGCTACGGTATACAATCCATCGGAATTTCGTTGGCCAATGGCAGTATCGACCAGTGACGACGGGTTGGAATACACCACATTGTATTTAGTGCATGGAGACCTGACACCCATGCGTTACGGAGGCAATTATAAATCGAGAGGCCCTCAGTATATCAGAGGTATACAGGATAATAACGGCACTCCACCCGATGGTAATATGTGGGTAACATATAGTTTGAATAAAGAAGATATATGGGTGTCAAAAGTACCTGTGCCTATTACAGATCAGGCAATGAGTCATGCAGATGAAATATTCAATAATATGCCAGAGGGTAAAGAGTTGAATGTGTGGAATATATACAGTCCGCTTTGGGCTCCTGCAAAAATAGAAAAGCGTGCCGATGGTAAACGTTGGTTGGCTCTTAAAGATTGGGATAAGCACGATTATGCCAAAGCCGAAAGAGTTATACCCGAAGCTAAACTTCTGAATGCTTCATTTTCGGTTATTCCAGAGCAAAACGATAAAGGCAGTTTACAGATAGAGTTTCAGAATGCAAAAGGTGAGGCATGTACACGAATTAGTTTTGATGCTGATGGAATACTGCGAATAAAAAATGGGGCACGATATGGTACATTGTCTCCGTATGTTGCCGGAACTCAATATGATTTTGATATATCATTATCGACACCTACCCGTAGTCTGACAATGAAATTAAACGGAAAAGATATTTCTACTAAGTTATTCTTTAATCCTGTTGAATCGATCAAAAGAGTCGTGTTCCGTACAGGAGATTTACCGCAAGATCCAACACCGGAAACTCCTGCCGATAGATTTACTGATATGTCCGATGCGGATGTAGATGAATCAATGGCAGCATATTATATATCGGGTTTGCATACCAAAGATTTAGGAAATACAGCCGCTATTTTAGTTAGTGATAATTACAAACCGTATGTGGATTATTTCAATGCAATGGAGGACGAAAATGTCGTACAAGCCATACCGAACGCTCAGTCGTGGGATTGGATGAAAGCTAATATACCGTTGTTCGATTGTCCGCAAAAAAACTTCGAAGAAATTTATTACTACCGTTGGTGGTCGTACCGAAAACATATCAAAGATACTCCGGTTGGATATGCGATAACCGAATTTATGGTCGATCGTCCTTATGCAGATAAGTACAATATGATAGCCTGTGCTATCGGTCATCATGTGTATGAAGGACGGTGGTTGCACGATCAGAAGTACGTGAATCAGTATATTCATACGTGGTTTAGAGGCAATGAAGGTCAGCCGATGAAAAAATTGCGAAATTTCAGTAGTTGGACAGCCAATGCTCTATATAACAAATATATGGTAGATGGAGACAAAGCTTATCTGACCGATATGTATCCCGATCTTCAATGGGAGTTTACGCAATGGGACGATCATTTATTACCCAGCGGATTGTATTGGCAGGAAGACGTAAAAGACGGCATGGAAGAACAAATCAGCGGAGGACGGAGAAAGAAATATGCTCGTCCTACTATTAATTCATACATGTATGGAAATGCTAAAGCGCTTGCGGAAATTGCCAAACTCAAAGGTGATAAAGACAATGCAGATAAATATGCAAATAAGGCAGTTCAGATAAAAGATTTGGTAGAGAGTCAATTGTGGAATAAAGACAGTGTTTTTTTCGAAACATTACGTAAACCCGGCGAGTTTGCTTTGGTTAGAGAAGCTATTGGTTATATTCCATGGTACTTTGGTCTTCCATCTGATAAAGAAAATTTTAGTGCTGCTTGGAAACAAGTAACAGATACTAAAGGTTTTTGTGCCCCTTTCGGATTAACCACAGCTGAGCGTCGTCATCCTTTGTTTCGTTCGCATGGATGTTGTCGTTGTGAATGGGATGGGGCAGTATGGCCTTTCGCTTCTTCGCAAACTTTGACGGCAATGGCTAATGTACTGAACAACTATTCCCAAAAGGATGTATTGAACGACAGTATTTATTTTAAAGAAATGGAAACATACGTTCAGAGTCAGTATTATAGGGGAAAACCGTATGTCGGTGAATATCTTGATGAAAAGACCGGTTATTGGCTGAAAGGTGATGAAGAGCGCAGTCGTTATTATAATCACTCTACTTTTAATGATTTAATTATTTCGGGACTGATCGGGTTACGTCCTCGAGCTGACAATGTCTTGGAAGTAAATCCGCTGTTACCGAAAGATAAATGGAATTGGTTCTGCTTGGATAATATATTGTATCACAATCGCATAATCACCATTGTTTGGGACAAAAACGGCGATCGCTACAAACGAGGTAAAGGTTTCTATATATTGGTTGACGGCAAAGAAGTTATTCGTAAGGTTGATATAGAAAAGGTTATATGCAATCTGTAATATTCAGGTTAGTGTGTTTACAAAAAAATATAAGTAAATGAAAAAGGTCATATTATTTATTATTGTTGCTATTTATATACTACAAGCTCATGCAGGAATTAAATTGCCTGCGATTTTTAGTGATAATATGATGTTTCAACAAAACTCGGAAGTCAAAATTTGGGGTTGGGGAGAGAAAAACAGCACAGTAGAAGTAAGGCCATCGTGGACTAACGAACCTTATTATACAAAAGTTGATAAGGACGGCAGGTGGTTTGTATATGTCAAAACACTGGAAGCCGATAACCGCGCTTATTCGATCGCAATCAGTGATGAACAAAACAGTGTCACCTTCAATAATATACTGATAGGTGAGGTGTGGCTTTGTCTTGGGCAATCGAATATGGAAATGCCTATGAAAGGTTTTAAAGGACAACCTGTGAAAAACAGTAATGCTGATATACTGAAGTCTGCGAACAAGAAGATTCGTTTGTTTACAGTAAAAAGAACATCTCTTTTGAATCGGACTGATGATGTGATTGGTACATGGACTGAGGCTTCTCCCGAAACGGTACGTGAGTTTAGTGCAACCGGCTATTATTTTGGTCGTCTTCTGAACGAAATGCTTGACGTACCGGTCGGACTTGTATTGTCGTCATGGGGTGGTACATGGATAGAAAGCTGGATGGCAAAAGAATGGCTCATCGGCTTCCCTGAAATAAGTATCCCGAAAGCCGAAGCCGATATTAAAGTACCTAATCGTACAGCTACTACATTGTACAACGGTATGATAAATCCGATCAAAGGGTACACTATTAAAGGCAGTATTATGTACCAGGGCGAGTCTAATTACGATCGTCCGAAACAATACGTTCCATTATTCGAGAAATTCGTAAAGGAGTTGAGATCTTCATGGGGACAGGGTGATTTTCCGTTTTATTTTTGCCAGATTGCACCTTATGACAATCCGCCCGAAGCGCATGGAGATTTTAATGCTGCCTATCTGAGAGAAGCCCAATTGAAGGTATCCCGTAATATACCCAATTCGGGTATGGTTGTATTGATGGATATAGGCGAAGAATATAATATTCACCCACAGGACAAACAGACCGGAGGCGAACGTTTGGCGATGATGGCTTTGGCTAAAGCTTACAACAAAATGGGTTTTGCTTTCGAAAGCCCAAGTTTCGAAGGTATGGAGATCAAAGATTCTGTGGCTATTCTCAGTTTTGCCAATGCACCGATGTGGATGACATCATTCGGAAAGGAAATGAAGGAATTCGAGATAGCCGGATCAGACCGGAAATTTTATCCGGCAAAAGCTAGATTCAACAGAAGCAAAGTAGAGGTGTCTTCCGACAAGGTGCTTCAGCCTGTTGCCGTCAGGTATGGTTTTAGAGATTATGTGAAAGCAGACTTGTTTGGTACTGAGGGACTTCCTGTATCTTCATTCAGAACTGATGATTGGGATGAGTAAAAGGTTATCATTGATATACATTCTCTTTTTGAGTTCTCTCTGCTTTAGAGCAGCGGATGTAAATACGTATAATGTAGTGTGGAACACTCAAAGCAACAATTCATCCGAAAGTATGCCCTGTGGGGGTGGAGATATCGGCTTGAATGTCTGGGTGGAGGATGGCGATATCCTGTTTTATATGTCCCGCAGTGGAGCTTTTGATGAAAATAATACTCTATTGAAGCAAGGACGTGTTAGGATACGTTTATCTTCAAATCCTTTTGGAGATGATAAATTCAGTCAGAATTTGGTTCTGGATGAGGGTTGCATAAAAATAAGCGGAGAGAATAAAGGAGAGAAGACTACGGTTCGTATATGGGTGGATATCTTTAATCCCGTTATTCATGTCGATATAGAGAATAATAAAAATATAACAGCAGAGATACATTACGAGAATTGGAGATACAAAGACCGACTATTGAGAAAGCAGGAAAGTAACCAGAATTCCTATAAATGGGCGGCACCCACAGACCTGAAGACGTTGAAAGATTCTGTGTCCTTTGATAAGGGGCGGATATTGTTTTACCATCGGAACAAGAGTTACACTGTAGTCGATGAGACTGTAAAACAGCAGGGTCTGTCGGCATATATGTCCGATATATATAATCCGATAAAGAATCTTATATCCGGTGGATATATTCAAGCTAAAGGCTTTGATATTATAAATCGGGGGGAAGGTATCTATGGTCACACCGATTATCAGAGTTGGATATTAAGCAATTCCCGACCGATGCGTAGTATCAATGTTTCTATTGCCTTAAATATCGAACAGGCAGAGGATGTCGAACAATGGAAGAATAATCTGTATAAACCTGTTTTGTCAGACAAGAATAAAAATATAGCATGGTGGAAATCCTTCTGGCAACGAAGTTATGTCTACATCTCACCTTCTAATCAGGATAAAGATGCATTTCAAGTAGTGAAGAATTATCACTTATTTCGTTACATGCTGGCATGTAATGCTTATGGTAAATATCCGACTAAATTCAATGGAGGGCTGTTTACATTCGATCCCGAATCAGTAGATAGTACATTTGCCTTTACACCCGATTTCAGAAAATGGGGAGGAGGCACATTTACAGCTCAAAATCAAAGGTTGGTATATTTTCCGATGCTAAAAAATGGTGATGGTGATATGCTTCGCTCTCAATTCGATTTTTACAAGAATCTGCTACCTGTGGCTGAACTTCGTAGCAAAGTTTATTGGGGGCATCATGGAGCTTGCTTTACCGAGCAGTTAGAAAACTGCGGCTTGCCCAATCCGAGTGAATATGGATGGAAACGCCCCGAGCAGTTTGATAAAGGTTTGGAGTACAATGCTTGGCTTGAATATCAGTGGGATACTGTTCTGGAATTTTGTTATATGATTTTGCAATATCACACCTATACAGGAGTCAATATCGATGAATATCTACCTCTGATCAAAAGTTGCCTTGTATTCTTTGACGAACATTATCAGTATCTGGCAAAAGAGCGGGGACGTAAATCGTTGGACGGAGACGGTAAATTGGTTCTGTATCCGGGATCGGCTTGTGAGACATATAAAATGGCTTACAATGCATCGTCAACTATAGCTGCTTTACAAACAGTAACGTCATCTTTGTTGAGATGTGAGACAATATTGAAGGATAGCAATGATATTAAATATTTTACGGAACTAAGAAACCGGATTCCTGAATTACCACAACACTCAGTGGATGGTAAAACGCTGATAGCTCCTGCGAAATTGTGGGAACGTGTTAATAATGTGGAAACTCCTCAATTGTATCCTGTGTATCCATGGGGCATTTATGGTATTGGTAATAAAAATATGGAAGTTGCTCTTAATACGTGGAAATACGATAAGGATGCTATCCGTTTCAGAAGCCATATCGGGTGGAAGCAGGATGCTATATGGGCAGCCCGGCTGGGATTGACCGAAGATGCCTGGACTTTAGTTAAAGCCAAACTAAAAGATGGTGATCATCGTTTTCCTGCATTTTGGGGCCCAGGATATGATTGGACGCCCGACCACAACTGGGGTGGGAGCGGAATGATTGCATTGCAAGAAATGCTAGTACAGGAAACTGCTGATTCGAAGATTATTCTATTGCCATCGTGGCCTCAGGATATTGATGTGTCATTTAAACTTCATCTGTCGAAGAATACAACTGTTGAGTGTAATTATGAAAAAGGTAAAATAACTTATCTGAATATGTATCCGAAAGAGCGGTTCTCTGATATTATTGAGATTAATTAAGGTCTCAGGTCATTTATTGATTTTGTAAGTACAAAGACATTAGAAGATAGTTTTTTATATGTCATTAAATATTTAATGTTACTTATTTTGTAAATTAGGCACGGAAATAAATTAACGTTTAGTTGCATATTTCTGTGCTGTAATTTTTGCAGATAGGTTCAGAGTTTAGTGTCTTATTTTGTGCTTAAACGTTTAATTTTGCGTATATTTGTAATATAATCCTTAATAAACGAATAAAGAATGTCCCGAGTATCAATAAAAATGATTGCCCAAACGTTAGGTGTCTCTAATGCAACCGTTTCGCTTGTTCTGAACGGAAAAGAAAAAGAAGGACGTGTAGGAAAAGAGCTGGCGGAGAAAATAAGGATAAAAGCGAAAGAATTAAATTATGAGCCTAATAGTCTGGCTCGTAGTCTACGTATGGGCAAATCCCAAACTATCGGGCTTATTGTGGCGGACATTTCAAATCCTTTTTTCGGAAAATTGGCCTTTCATATACAAGAGCAGGCTCAGAAATATGGATATACGGTTTTCATAACTAATACCAACGAGGATACGGAGAAAATGCAGACGATGATAAATACACTGAAAAACAGGCAGGTGGATGGTTTTATCATTATCCCTACCGAATATGGAAGCGATGCTATTCGAGACCTGAATAAAACTAATATTCCTGTGGTATTATTGGATCGGTATTATCCGGATATTACAAATAATTATGTGATTATTGACAACTTTAATTCGGCATATAAGGCTGCTGAATTTATTTTGTCTCAAGGATGTAGAAAGACAGCTTTCATTACATATCAGAATTCTATGCAGCACTTTACCCAGCGTCTGGAAGGATATACAGAAGCTATGAAAAATGCTAAGATGCTTGATGTGAATCTTATAAAGAAAGTTAGGTATTCGAATTTAGAGAAGGATATTATAAAGACAATCGATAAGGTGCTGGAAAAAGACATTGACAGTATCTTTTTTGCAACAGACTCAATCTGTGCAGCTGCGATAAAATATTTACAGAAGAAAGATCCTTCGGTTTTGAAAAAATTACGATTAACCAGTTTTGACTATAGCGAAATTTTTGATTTTATAGATAAGCCTGTATCGCATATTCTTCAGCCTTTACCCGAAATGGGGAAAAAGTCGATAGATATTCTTATGGATTTAATCAATTCAAAATTAGAGACTCAGGAGACACAGACTGTTTGTTTCCCTTGTGAATTTGTTTTATATAAATAATCCATTTGCTTATTAGCAGGTGGTGTATTTTTTATATTTTCAAGTTAATCGTTTTAGCGTTTATTCCTGAAAAAACAAAAAAGCAAGAGAACCTTAACTGCAACAAAATAATAAAAGACTCATGTTTAGAATAGAAAAAATAATATGGAATACAGAAAATTAGGAAATACAGACCTCAAAGTATCAAACATCAGTTTTGGGGCGTCTTCTTTGGGTGGAGTATTTCATCCTGTGGATGAAAGCAAAGCTATACAAACAGTACATACGGTAATAGAACAAGGCATAAACTTTATAGATGTATCTCCTTATTATGGGCATTTGAAGGCAGAAATCATATTAGGCAAAGCTTTAAAAGATATAGACCGCAATAAATATTATCTGTCATCTAAGGTCGGCAGATACGGGAGTAATGGCATTAATACGTGGGACTATTCGGCACAGAGAGTCAAGGAAAGCGTTTATGAAAGTATGGAACGTCTCCATGTAGACTATTTGGATATAATAAATGTGCATGACATTGAATTTGCTGATCTGGATCAGGTTTGTAATGAAACGCTGCCTGCATTGAAAGAATTGCAGGAGAAGAAAATGGTGGGGTATGTAGGGATAACCAATTTAAATCTGAATCATTTTAAGTATGTAATCGAACATACTGCACCTCATACAATAGATGTATTGTTAAGCTTTTGCCATTATTGCTTAAATGACGATAGCTTGTTGGATTATCTTGATTATTTTGAAGAAAAAGGAATCGGAGTTATCAATGCGTCGCCGTTCTCAATGGGGCTATTAACCGAAAGAGGAGCTCCGGACTGGCATCCAGCCCCACAGCAGTTGAAAAATCTATGCCATAAAGCTGCTCGATATTGCAGAAGCCGCGAAACTCCAATAGAACAGCTTGCTATAAAATATTCAACATCAAACCCGAGAATAGCTACTACATTATTCAGTAGTGCCAGACCTGAAGCTGTCATTCAAAATCTGGAGTGGGAAAAGGCCGCCCTTGATAAGAATTTATTAGAAGATGTTCAGAAGATACTGGCTCCCCGCTTTAGGGATTCATGGGTGAACAGTTAAATAACTCAATAAAAATAAACCAGAACTTAACCTTCCTGAAAATATGAAAACAATAATAATACCTAAAGAACACGAGATTGATGTTGTTGAAAAAGAGCAGCCTAGTTTAAAATCGGGAGAAATTCTCGTTGAGATTAAATATGTTGGTTTTTGCGGTTCTGATTTAAACACCTTTTTAGGAAAGAACCCCATGGTTAAACTTCCTGTGATACCCGGTCATGAGATTGGTGCGGTTATAGCTGATATTGCTCCGGGGGTTCCGGATATTTATAGAAAAGGAGCATCGTGTACCATCAATCCATATACCAACTGCGGACATTGCCCGTCTTGCAGAAATGGGCGTCCGAATGCCTGCCAGTTTAACGAAACATTCGGTGTGCAGCGTGATGGAGCCATGTGTAAATATGTGGCAGTACCATGGTCAAAAGTGATTGTAGATGATGAACTTACTCCGAAAGATTTTGCTTTAGTCGAACCCATGAGCGTAGGATTTCATGCCGTTGATAGGGGAGAGGTCTCGGATCTGGACAGAGTATTGGTTATTGGATGCGGAATGATTGGCATCGGAGCCATTATCCGTTCTGTACTGAGGGGGGCAGAGGTTATAGCCGCGGATATTGACGATACAAAGCTTAGCTTGGCTAAAGAACTTGGTGTTAAGCATACCATTAATACAAAAACCGAAGATATTCATCAAAAATTACAAAGTATAACACAGAATCAAGGACCGGATGTCATTATAGAGGCTGTAGGATCTCCATATACCTATCAGACAGCTATCAATGAAGCAGCGTTTACCAGCCGGATTGTATGTATAGGATATGCGAAAAGCGATATCGAGTTTGAAACCAAGTTGTTTGTGTCTAAGGAATTGGATATTAGAGGTTCCCGCAATGCAATGCCCGAAGATTTCAGGGCGGTTATCAAATATCTGAAACAAGGTATCTGTCCTAAGGATAAATTAATCTCAGGGATATATCAACCCGAAGAAGCCCGGCAAGCATTAGAATATTGGGCGGAAAATCCAGGAAACGTATTCAGAATACTCATTCAATTTTAAGTGTATGGAGTTCACGATAATAGATGCTCACAGCCACCTTTGGCTAAAGCAGGAAGCCATTGTGGATGGTCATAAGATACATGCTTTGAATAACGGAAAATCGATGTTTATGGGTGAAATACGTCAAATGCTGCCTCCATTTATAACAGATGGACAGAATACGGCTGAGATATTTCTTTCCAACATGGATTATGCACAAGTGTCTGCTGCTGTTGTTACTCAGGAGTACATTGACGGAGATCAGAATGACTATCTGTTGCAGGTGCAGCAAAAATATCCCCATAGATTTCTTTGCTGCGGATTGATTGATGCCCGGAAGGATGGTTTCTTCGAGCATGCAAAGTCTTTGATCGGTTTGGGGTTCAAAGCTATAAAAATACCGGCGGCACGTCTTATCACTCCCAAAAAGAGGACATGGCTTACATGCGATGAAATGATGCGGGTTTTTAAGTTAATGGAAAGTAAAGATATTATTCTGTCGATAGATCTTGCGGACGGAGATTCTCAGGTTCAGGAGATGAAAGAGGTTATAGCAGAATGTCCCCATCTTCGTATAGCTATTGGGCATTTCGGGATGGTTACTACACCTCATTGGCAGGAGCAGATAAAATTGGCTCGGGAAGAGAATGTAATGATTGAATCCGGAGGAATTACCTGGTTGTTTCACCACGAATTTTATCCGTACAATAAAGCTGTATACGCGATAAAGGAAGCTGCTTCTTTGGTTGGTATCGAAAAGCTTATGTGGGGATCAGATTATCCCCGTACCATTACTGCAATAACTTATCGTATGTCTTATGATTTTATTTCTAAATCTAGTTTGCTAGAAGATGGCGAAAAATCGTTATTTTTAGGCTTAAATGCAAAAAGATTTTATCGGTTTGCAGAACTTATTAATCTTCCATACATAAAAAATATGTCAGAGTAAAAAAGACAGTAAGCTTGTTTACTGATGCCTCAATTAAATGCTCTGAGATCTAAATTTTAAGCAATAGAAAGTATTTAATGACGGATTAAATTGATAACTATCTGTTGTTTTTATACTTACAAAGTCAATAAAAAGGTCAGAGACCTTAAAATCTGTTCTATGAAAAATAATCACAAAAATTACCTCCTTTCTTTATCGTTGATTTTCAGTTTGTTTTTTATCTGGGCTATAAGCAGTAACCTCTTGCCCACAATGATCAGGCAACTGATGAAGACTTGTGAACTGAATACTTTTGAAGCATCTTTTACTGAAACTGCATATTGGCTTGCTTATCTGATATTTCCGATTCCGATAGCTATGTTTATGAAACGGTTCAGCTACAAATCAGGCATTATATTCGGTCTTCTTTTAGCGGCTTTCGGAGGAATGCTTTTCTTTCCGGCATCACAAATAAATCAATACTGGGCTTATCTTGCTATATTCTTCATTATAGCTGTCGGTATGTGTTTTCTGGAAACAGCAGCTAACCCTTATGTTACGGCGTTAGGAAATCCGGAGACATCTTCCCGCAGATTGAATCTCGCTCAATCTTTTAATGGATTGGGTGCTTTTATTTCGGCTATGTTTCTCAGCAAGTTTGTTTTAAGCGGACATAATTATACAAGAGACAATATTCCGTTTGATTATCCCGGAGGATGGGACGGCTATATTCAGGCGGAGACAGCCTCTATGAAGCTGCCTTATATACTCTTGGCTGCGTTGCTAATTATTCTGGCTGTAGTGTTTATATTCGTACACTTTCCTAAAATGAAAGAGGAAGAAACAAGCAGGGATAGTAAGGATCCTGGTAAATTGATCGACTTCTCAGTCTTGAAAAGAACCCACCTGAGAAAAGGAGTCATCGCTCAATTTTTTTACAATGGAGGTCAAACGGCTATCAACAGTCTCTTTCTTGTGTATTGTTGTAATTATGCAGGTATGACGGAGAGTGTAGCTACGACGTTTTTCGGCTTTTATATGCTGGCCTTTTTGCTCGGTCGTTGGATTGGTACATTATTGATGGGACGTTTTAAACCTCAGAATATGTTGCTTACATATTCTGTCGTAAATGTGGTATTGTGTCTGATTATAAGTGTTTACGGAGGTTTTATCGGGTTATATGCGATGTTGGGTGTGTCATTTTTTATGTCTATTATGTATCCGACTCAATTTTCATTGGCTATCAAAGATTTGGGCAATAATACGAAAAGTGGTTCCGCTTTCTTAGTGATGGCAATTGTAGGAAATGCTTGTTTGCCTCAGGTAACGGCTTATATTATGCATCATTTTGAGAGTATATATCAGATAGCATATATTGTGCCTTTGATCTGTTTTATATTTTGTGCTCATTACGGGTGGAAGGGGTATAAGATTATTGATTAAGGTTTATTTGAGGGTTAAAGTGTTCTTCGATTTATTATTATATATTTGGAAAAGAGAATATTATTTTGCAAGTATACGTTATATAAAAATCAATTAGATGAAAACACCTTTTACTCTTTCAGAAAAAATAATTGCTTCAATATTGTTTGTTATTGGAGTTTTCTTAAGCTATCAGGCTATTGAAGGTTATATTTATATTATTTATTATATCAGTCCAGATTCATATAGGATTTTGGTGTCTACATATGTGTCAAATCTTGTAAATGGAAATTTACTGATATTGTCATCCTTACTTTTCTTTAAGAAGAAAATATTAGGAGCGCTAGCCTTTCAATTTACAGGGATTATGCTTATCCTTTATGCGATCAATTTTAGTCTTTATGATCTAATAGTTTATGATACATATGATGTATTTGTAGATACTGTTATTATAATGACTTTGCTTACATTAGGCTTGTTAATTTATTTCTATTTTAAAAGAAGAAACTTATTGTATAGAAACAGGTCTATCTTTATTTTATTTATAATAATTGCGATCATTATTTATATTTATATCAATTTGTTTTTTTGTGATTGGAGTATGTTTGCAAAATAAAAAAAGCAATCGAATTTTCGATTGCTTTTTTTTATTAGTTGTCTCACCAGGATTCGAACCTAGACAGGCAGAACCAAAAACTGCAGTGCTACCATTACACCATGAGACAAACTCGTGCTTTTTCTAAAGCGATACAAAAGTAGAATATTATTTTGGATTTTCCAAATATGAAAAGCGAATTTCGCTCTTTTGCTTTAATAATTGGTTTGTAATATGCTTGTTATCAATATTAATATGGGGCGTTTACTTCGAAAAAAAACTTGCTATTTACTCAACTCTGCAATGCAAACCCTCAGACTATCTTCCCATTGAGGTATTTGTATCCCGAATGCTGCTTTAATTCTCGATTTATCTAAAACGCTATATTGAGGACGGCTGGCTCTGGTAGGATATTGATCAGTACTTATCGGGTTGACTTTGCAGGTTGTAATGCCTGCATCGTGATGAATTGCTTTGGTAAAATCGTACCATGTAGTTATTCCCTCATTTGAGTAATGATAAATTCCCGCTTTAAAGTGAGAGTTTGCTTCGGAGTAATCAAGTATCTTAACGATTGCTTTTGCCAGATCGGCAGCATTAGTAGGTGTTCCGGTTTGGTCGGCAACAACATTCAATGATTCTCTCTCTTTGCCAAGTTTTATCATGGTTTTGACAAAGTTATTCCCGAAAATAGAATAAAGCCATGCAGTACGAATGATGATAGAGTCGGCACATGCTTCCAGCAGAGCGCTCTCACCTTCTTGTTTCGATTTGCCATAGACCGACTTTGGGCATACCTGATCACTTTCGGTATAAGGATGGGAACCTGTACCGTCAAAGACGTAGTCGGTAGATACATGGATCACTTTTGCCTGATTGTTAGCTGCCGCTATACCGAGATTTCTTACTGCATCCTTATTTATTTTATAGCAAAGTTCAGTATCATCTTCGGCTTTATCTACAGCAGTGTAAGCTGCACAATTGATTATATATCTGATCTTATTGTTTTTTACAAATTCATCAACCGCTTGAATGTCTGTAATATCAAGTTCGGCAACATCGGTAAATATAAAATTGAGTATATCATTATGATCGGCTGTAGCCCGTCTCAACTCACTTCCTAATTGTCCGTTTGCACCTGTTACCAAGACATTTTTAGGATATAGTTGGAATATAAATGTATTTCTTGCGGTTTCATCCTGATCGTCTGCCTGTTTGTTTCCTGAAAAAAATGCCATTGTCTGCTATTTTTATAAGTTGTGATTCTTTTTTCTTTTATTGGATAAGGTCACTGATCTTTATTCGAGATCAAGTTCTCCATCTTTTTCTTTTTTGTATTTTCCGGACAGCAGTCGAAGAAAACTGCTTATCTGGGCTATAGCGGCCTGAGTCTCTCCTGATATTTCTTTCTGCTGCAAACGTAACAGTAGAAAGCCGTACAGAGCCGAAAAGCAGGTCTCTAGTTCCGGTATGCTTTTATCTTCGGTTTTGGATCGGAGTTCAACGATAAACGGCAGTGTTTTATAATATACCGCTTTGTACTCCGGTTCGGTAGGAGCTTTTAATAACCTTAAATGTAAATCGGTCAGGTCTATTATGATATTCTTATTGATTTGTAAATGCCCGCTTTCTTTTACATTTTCATATTTCATCATTTCGATGAGGCTTTCGTACCAATCGGTCATTTCGAGCTTAATATCATCCGTCAGATCAAACTTTTCTATTACATTTTGTTTGATGAGGTCAATGTCTAGGTTATTAGCCCTTATTATATCTTCGACCTGCCACATATAGAGGAGGTATTCGGCTATGTTTTCTTTCTTTTTTTGTCTGGCTATCAGCATTGGTTCAGAAGTTCTTTCTTTGTTTTCAGATTACAAAGATAACCCAGTTTATAAAAATCCAATATCTTGAGTGAGGGGTTATTTCCTCTCAGATTGAGAAGTAAAACTTTTTTTAATAATCTGAATAATAAAGCTATCGGATAAGATAAATATTGTATCGAATAATATAGCTTCAAAAGTCTGATTCTCTTTTCTTTCTTTATTTCTTTCAGCAACGGTTCTATTGTAATGAGATTGCGGATACTCGATTCTACCTTTTCCAGATACGTATAGGATATATCGAGTCCGGTATGGAGAAGCGGATTGTCGATAAACTTTATGTCTGCATTGTTATGCTGTAAAGTAATACCAAAAAGAGAATCTTCATATCCATAACTGTTCAGCTTTTCTGAAAAAGGGTATTTACAGAATATGTCCTTCGGAATAAGAAAATTGAAGCACGAAAAATATTTTCCAACACCTTCTTCCCTCTGTTTTCCGAACTTCCAACGCAAAATAAACTCTGTTTGAGGAAGAGAGTCTGAATAAACGCACCCTCCGAAACATACCGAATTGGATGTGCAAAAAGAAATATACGTCTGCCAATAATCTTCTCGCACGATCTCAGCATCGCTGTCTATGAACAGAAGATATGGATAGCGGGCTAATTCAGCCAGCTTATTTCTGGTAGCGGACAGTCCTTTGTTTTGTTCGTTTTCGAATATTCTGACATTAGGAATTCTTTCTAATTTTTCGTTCTCCTGTTTAGTCTCAATATCGGTAGAGTCGTCGTCAAGCAAAATTATCTCAAAAGGATCGGATCCGGCTGATGCTTGTTTATATAGTGTTCGGACTAGCAGGTTGACATAGGTATTATATACGGGAATACATACCGAGATCATTCTTCACTGTCTTTTCTGAAAATGCTGAAGTTAACACTGCCATAAACCCTTCTTTCGTAAAAATAGGGAAGTGCTGAAAAATCGTTGGACTTGGAGTGTTCCATAATGAAAGTACCTCCATCTTTGAGCATGTCTTTCTCGAAAATAAGTTTTGGTACTTCCGGTAAAAATTCTAAATCATAGGGGGGATCAGCGAATATAAAATCGAATTGTTCTTTGCAGATGCTGATGTATTTAAATACATCCATTTTATATGAACATAATTCTTTTGCATCCAGCAGTTTTTTCGTCTTTTCAATAAATCCGTAATGCATGGGTGATTTTTCGATGCTGATTACTTTGGAGCAGCCTCTCGATACCAACTCGAAACTGATACTTCCTGTTCCTCCGAATAAGTCTAAAGCCGACAGACCGTCCCAGTCTATCCAGTTATTAAGTATATTGAATAGATTTTCTTTTGCAAAATCGGTTGTCGGTCTTGCTTTGAAACTAGACGGAACTTCGATTCTCCGTCCTTTATATCTTCCGCTGATAATTCTCATTTTGTTGATAAGATTAATAGATCTAAGGGTGTTTTACGCCCATCTTCCCCTAAGAATTCGACTTCGCTGGGTAATCCCAATGATTCAATCCGACTTATATAGTCGCGAAGAAGAGGGTGTATTTGCTGCGATACCGGAGACTCGGATTCTATAAAGTACATAAAGTCCTTGTTCTGATCGAAGTCGCATTTATCCCATAAGTTTAATATATGATACACTATATTCTGAACAGGTTCGTTGTGATATGATATCGCGTGTAAAAAATGTCCCAGACTATCAAAACATACAATATCAAGAAACCGTCCATGAAAATTCAGGTACATCTTAGCTCCTTTTTCGGCAACACGGTTTTTACGGTCTGTGTATCCAAGTAAGAGATCCGTATGATGCCAAAACTGAGGGTTATATAAACTGCGGGACAAGAATTGATATATTTCATTGTCGACACTGTATAGCAAGAGGTTGTTTTGAGTTTTTTCCGCACCTATCAGTATCCGGTCGGCTTTTTTTGAGTGTGAAATATTATAAAGCTCCGATTTCTTTTTCTTCTCGAATAAATATTGCGGAACCACTTCGTATTCGGTTGATACAAATACTACATTTGTTTGTTTGAAAGGCTGAGACAGGAAGTTAAAGTCAAATATCATCCTTTGGATGTTATTTAATATGTCGGAGTCTTTCGAAAAAGATACTTCTCGATAACAATATTCTCCGCCTATTTCGGGCTCATGTATCGAAAACGACCATCCGTCAGGTTTTATCCTGAGTGACAGCGCATATTTCTCAGATTGAGCGAAGTCTATTGTATCGGGTAAAAACATATGTATATCGTTCAATTAAGGTCTCAGACCCTTTTATTATCTATTCAAGTGTAAGGTTAATAGTGTGTTGTCGCGTTAAAATACGACATTAAATACCTACTGTTACTTACATCTGCTAATTATAAAGATTCATCGAAATTATACAAATTTAGAAAAAGAAATTCTATATCATATTCTTATAGCTTAATTATTGTGATTTTAAGGTCGGAGACCTTTTTCTGTTTTTATCTAGAGACAGAGATCCTTTTTTTCTTTTTATCTATGGTAAAAGAGTTCTTTAAATAACTGTAAAAATTATAGAAAAGGAAAAAGGTATCATCTGAAAAAATGTAATTTTGGCGTAACCTTTGTCACCTTTTTAGGTAATTGAGAATGAATAATTAATAATGATTGCTCACAATTGCTCATTAATCTTGTAACTTTTGTTACCTTTTTGGGGCGAATAGCCACAAACCTCTGAATGGCTTTTTCAGGTGGCAGCTAACCCTCTTTAGGGTACAGAGATATAAAAGTAACAATAGAAAATGTGCAATCTTGCTGTAACTTTTGTCACCTTTTTAGTCGAAAATTGCAGACTGATAACTGATTTTGAGATGTCTTTAAATAAATTCTTTTTAAAACAAATAATTGAAAATTTTCAATTCGAACCAACTTCGCAACAGGCAGAAGCATTGGAATTGATTACGAATTTTTTATTTCAACCTCAATCCGACGGTTTGTTTTTATTAAAAGGTTATGCCGGAACCGGAAAATCATCTCTAATCGGGGCTTTGGTAAAAACAATGACCGAACTGAAACAGAAAACCGTTTTGTTAGCCCCTACGGGACGTGCTGCTAAAGTGTTCGGAGCCTATGCTGATCATCCAGCTTATACTGTTCATAAAAAAATATACAGACAGAAGCGATTCTCCGATCAGGCGACGGATTTCGTTCCTATGGATAATCTGTATAAGGATACGCTGTTTATAGTGGATGAGGCTTCGATGCTGAGTAATGACGGTATCGATTCTTATATTTTCGGGTCGGGTCGAGTTTTGGACGATTTGATCCAATATGTATATGGTGGGGAAAATTGTCGTTTGTTATTGATCGGAGATGAGGCACAGCTTCCTCCCGTAATGCAGAAAGTAAGTCCGGCTTTGCAGATAGATACTCTTAAGGGATACGGATTGGATGTCTTCAGTACTACGATGACTCAGATTGTACGTCAGGGCGAAGGGTCAGGTATATTATATAATGCTACGGAAATTAGAAATGCGCTGTTGAATGAAACCACAGGATTATTTCCTAAGATTAAGCTGAATGATTTTCCGGATATAAAAAATGTCGGAGGAGACGAACTGATTGATACAATTAACGCCATGTACGATCGCGACGGAATAGACGACTGTATGGTGATCACCCGTTCTAATAAACGTTCGAATATTTATAATGATGGTATCCGTAACCGCATACTGTACAGGGAAGAAGAATTGTCGACAGGAGATATGTTGATGATTACAAAAAATAATTACTTTTGGACAGAGAATATCGATCAGGTTGATTTTCTGGCAAACGGAGAATTGGTAGAGATATTACGGGTACGTAAAACCCTGGAATTATATGGTTTCAGATTTGCCGATGTACTGGTAAAGCATCCCGATTATGATATAGAGTTGGAGTTGAAGATTTTATTAGATACCTTGCATTCCGAAACCACAGGGCTGTCGAAAGAAAAGAACGGTGAACTGTTTTATAATATTCTTGAAGATTATTCCGATATAAGATCTAATGCCGCTAAAATGCAAAAGATGAAAACAGATCCTTTCTATAATGCGGTTCAGGTAAAATACGGTTATGCGATAACATGCCATAAGGCTCAGGGAGGGGAATGGAAAAATGTATTTCTGGATATAGGATATATAACAGAAGAACATTTAGGTGTAAATTTTTACCGGTGGTTGTATACTGCGATAACGCGGGCAACGAAACATCTTTATTTCGTGAATCTGCCCGAAGAGTTCCTTTAATCGCGAAGAATGTTAATAAGTGCAAAATGAACGCTTCAAATGCAACATTTTGTAAATATATTCATCTTATAATTGAATGTTAAATCTGAATGGAAGAGTTGCAACTAATAGAAGGATGCAAAAGACAAGACCGAAAATCGCAACAGCTTGTATACGAAAAGTATGCGAGGGTGATGTATGGTATATGTCTGCGTTATGCATCTGAAAAGGAAGCTGCTCAGGATTTATTGCAAGACGGATTTATCAAAGTATTTATGAATATCAACTCGTTCGAAAACAAAGGTTCATTCGAAGGCTGGATGAAAAGAATCTTTGTAAATCTTGCATTAGAGAATATCCGGAAAGATAAAACAAAGAAAATGTACAGTGATGATATCGAAAATGTGTCGGATCTTGATATTATAGATGAAGCAGAAGGAGATATCGATGGAATTACTGAAGATGAATTATTGAAGATGGTTCAGGAATTACCGCAAGGATACAGATCGGTATTTAATTTATATGCAATAGAAGATTACTCACATAAAGAAATAAGCGAAATGCTAGGCATTGCCGAAGGTACATCACGCTCACAATATATAAGAGCCAGGGCTCTGTTACAAGAAAAAATAAAAGAATATTTTAAGCAATAATGGTTCCAGATAAAGATCATATAAAAAAGGTTTTTGCTTCAAAGCTGAAAGGCGTTGAGCAGGATCCTCCTGCATTTATGTGGGAGAGGATCGAGTCTGGTCTTATCGCTCAGGAGCGTAAGCCTAATACACGTAAACTGATATACAAAATTGCAGGATGGAGTACTGCGGCCGCAGCCGCTGTTGTAGCTTTTGGTTTATTCTTATTCTTGCCAAAAGGTGGTGAAGAGGCTCTGACAAACCATGTAGCAATAGTACAACCTATGCCGGAGCCGGAGCCCGCAGTTCCAGAGTCTCAGGTTGGGGATTCTGTTCTTCCGTCTATAGAAAAAGATAGCCATTCAACAAGAAATCAGTCGGGGAAAAGATCTTCTGAAATATTATTTGCTCATAGTGATAATACGGAAAAAGATAATAATACAGGAGTTATTGGTGCTGAAGATGTAAAAAAAGAAGAATTGGTTAAACCAGCTCTTTCTTCTCCAAATTCTTCTCAACCTGAAAAAAAAGAAATGCTCGCTGCATCGGCTCCCATAAAGAAGCAGGAGGAAAAGAAGTCTGAAGAAACTGATGCTGATCTACAAAGACAAATAGATGCTTTTGCAGCAGAAGGGCTCAAAACTGAAAAATTACTGGCTGATAATGCTGAGGCAGAATCGGTAAGTTCTTCTCACAAAGGTTTAGCTTTGGGGGTTAATGGAGGAGGAGCTTTCTCTAAAGCCGATGGATATAAACGTACGGTAGTGGCGATGGCTAATGCTGACCAACAATTTAGTCTCAGATCTGAAACCGTAAAGCTGGAACATAATCAGCCGATAACTTTTGGTTTATCTATAAACAAAAGGATAACAGACAGGCTGTCTATCGAAAGCGGGATAAACTATGCTTATCTGTCGTCTAAAATAAAATCGAAGTCTGCATCTTCTTATAGCCGTAACAATGCGCAATATTTTCACTATTTAGGTATACCGTTGACTCTTAACTATAATATTGCCGAATGGAACAGGTTGCGCTTATATATATCAGCCGGTGGAGCAATACAGAAAGATATTTACGGGCGGTTAAACCGAAGTGGCGGCATATCTCAATCGTCGGTTTCTGATAAGAAAAATATCTCGCAAAAAAACGTGCAGATGTCATTGACTTCTTCTGTTGGCATCAGCTATCCTATCTATGGAAATATGTCGGTATATACAAATGTAGGCGGGGCATATTATATTGATGCCAAGAATGAATATGAAACTATTTATTCGGATAAAAAGTGGCTGTTAAACTTGAATTTGGGTGTAAAATTTGGATTTTAAGGTCATAGTCTCTTTTGTTTTAGAGTAAGCATAACAGCCCGAGTATCTTACTATCTAAAAATGATCATTAAATACTTGTTGTTACTTAATATTAAAATATAAAACCATATAAAAATTATGAGAAAAACATGTCTGGGCTTATTTTCAGCCGCTATTTTAGGATTGTCTTTATCGTCGTGTCTGGGAGATGGAGGTGAGCAGTCGATAACATCACAAAATGAATTTGGTGTAATTAAAGTTGTTTCGGAGAGTGGTGTGTCAGTTACTGCTGCAACTATGGCGAGAGGAGTTAATATCACAGGAGGAGATATAACCAGTTATTCTGCAGGAGATGTGGTGCTTGTGTCATATAAAGCTAATTTGAATGATTTTATAAACTCTACAACTATTAAAGCTGAATATGCAACTATAGATGCTTCGAGTGGTGTTTTTAAAGTTGCAAATCAGGTATCTGTAACAGAAGGGTCGGTAGGTGATAATACTCCGAGTGCAAGTACTGCTTTTACCGGATTTACAAGCAAATATGGGAACAGTGCAGAGACTTTCTCTAACAGATGGTTGGTTTCGGTTTCTGCTAATATCAGAAAAGATCAGGAGATCAGAGGCATCGAATTGTATTATGATAAAAATGATCAGACACTACCTACAAATTTAGGTCTGACTTTACCTGAAGACGCAATTGTGTTGGATGTGAGATTGTTAAAGACAACTCCAACATCTGAAAGTACAGATACAGCTGTGAAATCGAAAGATATAGCTGTGGATCTGACATCTCTTAGAAGATTAAATCCGAAGCAGATGTCAGAAACAGCAACGGGTAAAACATTATACATCTGGTTGAGGTATCCAAAGTACACGACTTCTGATCAAAAGTATGCTGTAGCAGTTATGCAAAATGCATTTGGGATAACTTATTATACAACAAATTAAAGTTGAGAGATTTTTATAATATCCAATATACGACAGAGAGGTGCAACGATGTATCTCTCTGTTGTTTTTGTAGTCCTGTTCGACTAGAATAAAAAATATTTTTTTCTACCTTTGAGGTGAAAAATACCTTATAATATGAATTTCGATTTAACCCAGATACTGAGTGCATTTGTAGTATTATTCGCATTGATAGATGTTTTGGGATCTGTGCCCCTTTTTCTTAATTTTCAGAAGAATGGAGAAGATGTGAATCCTTTTCAGGCATCGATATATGCTTTCGCTATAATGACAGCATTTTTGTTTGTCGGTGATTGGGTGCTTCAGTTATTTAATGTGGATGTTTCTTCTTTTGCGATAGCCGGTGCTTTGGTTATCTTTATTATCTCGGTTGAAATGATCTTCGGGATAGAAGTGTTTAGGAATGATGCTCCCGGAGGATCGACAACATTGGTTCCTATAGTCTTTCCTTTGCTTGCGGGACCCGGAACATTTACTGCATTGCTGTCTATGCGAGCCGAATTCTTTGTCACTAACATTATTCTGGCTCTCCTCCTGAATATGGTTATCGTCTTCTTTGTACTGAAGAATTTATCATTTGTAAAGCGTTTGATGGGTGTCGGAGGAGTATATGTGATGCGTAAATTTTTTGGCATTATTTTAATGGCCATATCAGTCCGTCTCTTTACATCTAATTTATCTATACTATTGGAATCGTTTAAATGAGATTTACTGAATAAATTCTGAACTTACTTTTATCGTGGAATATATCCAAGTATTTGTTTGAATTTGTAATAGGCTGTACTTTTTACAGAGTAAAATATGGTCACATACCTATTTGTAGCTTTGTCAAGTATAACAACTTGAGCCTATTATTACATGAAAATATATCATTAAATACCTCGGTTTATTTGAATAGAAGGACATGTATACTTAAAATTGGAATACAAAGGCAAAACTATTTTTATAACCAAAAAAAAGAAGTATTTTTGTTACACTAAAGTCAGAAAGAAAGTATCATATTATATCATTTAACTAAAAATAAACCAAGCATGAAAATCGAACGTATTTTCGGTCGTGAAATTTTGGATTCAAGAGGTAATCCTACTATCGAAGTTGATGTAACTTTAGAATGTGGCGCTTTTGGCCGTGCAGCTGTTCCTTCAGGAGCATCTACAGGTGAGCATGAAGCTCTTGAACTTCGCGATGGAGACAAAAAAAGATATTTAGGAAAAGGTGTAACTAAAGCAGTAGATAACGTAAACAATGTTATCGCTCCTGCCTTGATTGGTGACTGCGCTTTAGATCAAAGAGGTATCGACTTGAAAATGATCGCTCTTGATGGTACTCCTACAAAATCTAAATTAGGTGCTAATGCTGTTTTGGGTGTATCTTTGGCTGTAGCAAAAGCTGCTGCTAATGCACTTGATATTCCATTGTATCGTTATATCGGAGGAACCAACACATATACACTTCCCGTACCTATGATGAACATCATCAATGGTGGATCTCACTCTGATGCTCCTATTGCATTTCAGGAATTTATGATTCGTCCGGTAGGTGCTGCTTCATTCAAAGAAGGTTTGCGTTGCGGTGCTGAAGTATTCCATGCATTGGCAAAAGAATTCAAAAGCAGAGGTTTAAGTACTGCAGTAGGTGATGAAGGTGGTTTTGCTCCAACATTGAACGGAACAGAAGATGCTTTGGATTCTATCCTTAAAGCTATCAAAGCTGCTGGTTACGAACCTGGAAAAGATGTAACAATCGGTCTTGACTGTGCTTCTTCTGAATTCTTCGATAAGACAGCTAAAGTATATGACTACTCTAAATTTGAAGGAGCAAACGGAGCTAAACGTACTTCTGCAGAACAAGTAGAATTCCTTGCAAGCCTTGTAGCTAAATATCCAATCGATTCTATCGAAGATGGTATGGATGAAAATGACTGGGATGGTTGGAAACAACTTACAGACAAACTTGGCGATAAAATTCAATTAGTAGGTGACGACTTGTTCGTAACTAACGTTGATTTCTTGAAAAAAGGTATCGAACTAGGTTGTGCTAACTCTATCCTTATCAAAGTAAACCAAATCGGTTCTTTAACTGAAACTTTGGATGCTATCGAAATGGCTCACCGTGCAGGTTATACTAGCGTAACTTCTCACCGTTCGGGTGAAACTGAAGATGCTACTATTGCTGACATCGCAGTTGCTACTAACTCAGGACAAATCAAAACAGGTTCGTTGAGCCGTTCAGACCGTATGGCTAAATACAACCAACTACTTCGTATCGAAGAAGAACTTGGTTCAAAAGCTGTTTATGGTTACAAACGCGTACAACGCGTGAAATAAGAAAATTAAGAAATTTCTTTATAACAACAAGAAGGGTGGAAGCTGGATCGTTTCCGCCCTTCTTTCTTATATTGAGGATAGGTGGCTTGTGAGATAAATAATTGGATATTCTGTATTTGAATGGATAAGCTAATCAAACATATCAGCCATTATCTCGGTTTGACTGAGGTAAGTATCGATCTCTATAAATATTTTGAGGTTAGAAAGATCAGGAAGAAGACTTCCTTATTGGAACAGGGGGAGGTTTGCAAGTACTACTATTTTGTGAATAGAGGATGTCTTAGAATGTACTTTTATCGGGATAACGGGTCTGAACAGATTACTCAGTTTGCGTTAGAAAATTGGTGGATAACAGATTATTCAGGATTGATGAATCAGTCTCCATCTGATTATTGTATTCAGGCAGTAGAAGACTCCGAAATATTGGCAATCAGTAGTTTAAACTATGAAAAGCTTTTGATGGAATATCCAATATTGGAGCGTTACTTTAGGCAGATGTATCAAAGAGCTTTAGCAGCATCTCAATTTCGTTTGAAATTGATTTTTGAGATGTCAAAAGAAGATATGTACTTGCATTTTAAAGGGGCTTTTCCGGATTTCATACAAAGAGTTCCTCAATATATGCTAGCCTCTTTTTTGGGGTTAACACCTGAATATTTAAGTGAACTTCGGAAGAAAAATTTATGATCTGAAAGCTTTCTTAAACCAGCTTAAGATTTCTAATCTTATAAATTGATAGTTTTGTGATCAGAACAAAACATATATAAGATGGAAAAATCAGTTAAGCTATCCGACAAATTTCACGAAGTCCTTCAACATGAAGGTGTAGTTGCTATTGTATCATGGACTGCAGATGATGCTCATGTTGCAAATACATGGAACTCATACCTTGTAGTGACAGATGATGAGAGAATACTAATTCCGGCATATGGGTTACGAAAAACACAGAAGAACATAGACGTGAACCATCAAATAAAGCTTACTTTAGGCTCGAAAGAGGTATTGGGATATAAAGACTATCAAGGAACAGGTTTTCTTGTAACAGGTACTGCTCGTTATCTGAGCTCGGGAGAAGAATTTGATATGATGAAAGAAAAATTCTCTTTTCTTACAAGAGTCTTAGAAGTAACCGTTATCAAAGCTAAGCAAACTTTATAGGGTCCAAGCATAGACTAAAAATAAAAGCTATCCATTTGGATAGCTTTTATTTTTTATAGAATAAGATTTTTGCGATCTTTATGCTTCAGGAAGATTCTTTGTTTCATCAGTCGGTTCGAATGTTCCTGCAGCTAAGCGTTTGTAGCTTTTCCAGCGCCACATAGCATTATTCTGAGCTGCTTCATACAATTCACTTGCTTCACCTGGATTAGATTTCTGCAAAGCTGTATAACGAACTTCATTACCTAAGAATGATTGGAACTTGGTCCAGTCAGGATCTTTGCTATCCATTGTGAATGGGTTCTTACCTTCTTCTTCCAACATTGGATTGTAACGCCATAGATGCCAGTATCCGCATTCTACTGCGAATTTTTCTTCATCTTGCGCATGTCCCATACCTTTACGTAAACCGTGGCTGATACATGGAGAATAAGCGATAATCAATGATGGTCCTTTGTATTCTTCGGCTTCTTTGAATGCCTTCAGACATTGCATCTGATTAGCACCCATTGCTACTTGAGCTACATATACATAACCGTAAGTTGTAGCAATCATACCTAGGTCTTTCTTACGTACTTTCTTACCTGCAGCAGCAAATTTAGCAACAGCCGCTACCGGAGTAGATTTAGAAGACTGACCTCCTGTATTAGAATAAACCTCAGTATCCAGAACCAGGATATTTACGTCTTCGCCCGAAGCTAATACGTGATCGACACCACCGAAACCTATATCATAAGCCCATCCGTCACCGCCAAAGATCCAGATAGAACGTTTTACTATATATTGTTTCAGCTCAACCAATTCTTTACATATAGCACATCCTTCTTGTGTACCGGCTTCGATTACCGGAAGGATTTCTTTATAAAGTTCTTTTGTTTTATCAGCTTCTGATTTGTTATCAATCCATGATTGGAATAGTTCTTTAGTTGAAGCAGAAGTACCTTCCAAAGCGATTGCTTGTTTCATTAATTTCTCGATTCTATCTCGCATTGTAATGTTTGCAAGAGCGAATCCAAGACCAAACTCAGCATTGTCTTCGAACAAAGAGTTAGCCCAAGCCGGACCTTTGCCTTCTTCGTTAGTTGTATAAGGTGTTGCAGGTGCAGAACCTCCATAGATTGAAGAACATCCTGTAGCATTGGCAATCAACATTCGGTCACCGTAAAGTTGAGTAACAAGTTTTACGTAAGGAGTTTCTCCACAACCCGAACATGCACCTGAGAACTCGAATAATGGAGTTGCAAATTGTGAATTTTTCACATTTTGTTTAACATCCACTAAGTGAGCTTTGCTGGTTACATTTGCAACCATAAAGTCCCAGTTGTTTTGTTCCGGATATTGACCTCCGATTTCAACCATTTCAAGAGCACTTTGTCCTTTTTTACCAGGACAGATATCAGCACAGTTACCGCAACCAAGACAGTCAAGAACGTCAACCTGTATACGGAATCCCATTCCATCGAATTGTTTTCCCTGAGCTTTCAACAATGATGCACTTTCAGGAGCTTTTGCTTGTTCGTTTGCATCCAGTACGAATGGACGGATTGTAGCGTGAGGACAAACATAAGCACATTGATTACATTGGATACAGTTTTCCATGTGCCATACAGGAACGAATGCAGCTACACCACGTTTTTCGTAGAATGTAGTACCATTGTCCCAAGTTCCGTCCTCGCGACCAACGAATGCCGATACCGGAATATCATATCCTTTTTGAGCATTAACAGGACGAACAACTTGTTTGATGAAATCAGGAGCATCATCATCTGTAGGTTTACCTACTGTGATGTTTGCCCATTCTGCAGGTACTTCTACTTTTTCAATTTCGATACCTCTGTCAACTGCCGCATAGTTCTTATTGATTACATCTTCACCTTTACGTCCATAAGACTTAACGATGAATTTCTTCATTTGTTCTACTGCTAATTCGTAGGGAATTACATTAGAAATCTTGAAGAATGCAGATTGAAGAATTGTATTTGTACGTCCTCCAAGACCAATTTCTGTCGCAATTTTAGTTGCATTGATGATATAGAAATTGATGTTGTTAACAGCAAGATATTTTTTTACATTATCAGGTAAATAGTTGCCTACATCTTCCTTACTCCATACAGAGTTAAGAAGGAAAGTTCCGTTTTTCTTCAACCCTTTAGTTACATCATAAAGATGTAGATAAGCAGGAACGTGGCATGCTACGAAGTTTGGTGTGTTAACCAAATAGGTAGAACGGATTGGGTGATCACCAAAACGAAGGTGAGATGATGTGAAACCTCCTGATTTTTTAGAGTCATAAGCAAAGTATGCCTGACAATATTTGTTGGTATTTTCACCGATGATTTTTACAGTATTTTTATTTGCTCCTACTGTACCGTCAGATCCTAATCCATAGAATTTTGCTTCGTAGTTTGAATCATCTACAGAAACTTCATCTTTCAATGGAAGTGATTTGAAAGTAACGTCGTCTACGATACCGATTGTGAAATCATTCTTAGGAAGATTCATCGCAAGATTTTCGTATACAGACATAATTTGAGAAGGAGTGGTGTCTTTTGAAGACAAACCATAAATACCACCGACAATAGTCGGAGCATCTTCTTTTCCGTAGAAACAGTCTTTAACATCTAAATAAAGAGGTTGTCCTAGAGCTCCAGGTTCTTTAGTACGGTCAAGAACTGCGATTCTTTTAGCTGTTTTAGGAACAGCAGCCATGAATGCTTCAGCCTTGAACGGACGGTATAAGTGAACTGCAACAAGACCAACTTTTTCACCTTTTTCGTTAAGGAAGTCAACAGTTTCTTTAATGGCTTCTGTAACAGAACCCATAGCGATAATTACTCTTTCTGCATCTTCTGCTCCGTAGTAATCAAATAAACCATATTTACGTCCTGTGATTTTTGCTATTTCAGTCAGATATTTTTCAACAATCTCAGGTACAGCATCATAATATTTATTAGATGCTTCACGAGATTGGAAGTAAATATCATCATTCTGAGCAGTACCTCTTGTTACCGGTTTTTCTGGATTAAGAGCTCTCTCTCTGAATTCTTTAAGAGCTTTTTGATCAATAAGAGGAATTAGGTCTTCCTGATCCATCAATTCGACTTTCTGTATTTCGTGAGAAGTACGGAATCCGTCAAAAATATTCATAAAAGGAATACGAGCTTCGAGTGTTGCCAAATGAGGAACAGCTGAAAGATCCATTACTTCTTGTACAGAACCTGAGAAGAACATCGCAAAACCTGTCTGGCGTGCAGCCATAACGTCTTGATGGTCTCCGAATATTGATAGAGCCTGAGCCGCAAGTGCACGGGCTGATACATGAAATACAGAAGGCAACAGCTCTCCTGCAATCTTGTACATATTAGGAATCATCAACAAAAGACCTTGTGATGCCGTATAAGTAGTGGTTAATGCTCCTGCCTGAAGCGATCCGTGTAAAGCTCCTGCAGCACCTGCTTCAGACTGCATTTCTTGTACTCTGAGCAATTCTCCGAAAATATTTTTTCGGCCGGCGGCAGCCCATTCATCAACGTACTCAGCCATAGTTGATGAGGGTGTGATAGGATAAATCGAAGCTACTTCACTGAACATATATGATATGTGTGCAGCAGCTTGGTTACCATCACAGGTTAAAAATTTTTTTTCTTTTGCCATACTCTGTAATAGTTGATTATTTAGTTGTTTACTTAAACTGTTTAAACCTGAGTCTTTGGCTCTAAGTGCAGGATTATGTTTATTAATCAATTATCCTCAGTGCAAAATACTCATTTCTTTATTGAACTATATTTTTTAGCCTTTCTTCAATTGGCACAATCATTTTTCGTGCCTATATACCTGACGAATTATAATGGTAAGGTCGGCGACCTTAATATAAGAACCCGAACAACCACAGAGGGATAGTATTATTTTCACCTATCTCCATCATTTCGGCTGTTGTGTACAAATCCGTTTTTTTATTGTTCTTGGGTTTCGAATCATCCACTTTGAAAACAAACTTTTTATCTTCATCTTCAACTATAAATACACCAGCTTTGCTTCCTTTCTTCAAACGAGAGTTGTTGTGATGCAGTTGGTTGTAGAAAAAAGTTTCACGTAATGCGTGATCATCTGCCACTCCCGGTTTCATTGCGAAGATCAGGTTTGTATTGTGCATATAAACCAAATCAGGCTTTTTGGGAAACTCTTCGCCTTCTCTATACAGTAAGTTGATTAATCGGGCACTTTTCAGATAATCCAGATAATTGGTTACTGTCGCTCTGGAAATTTCACAATCGACACTTAGCTGGCTGATATTGGGTTTCCCCGGAGCTGTTATAGACAGAAGATATAGTAGCTTTCTGAGTTTAGGCAGGTACGATTGTTCTATTTGTTTGATTGAGAGAACATCTATCTCAAGCATCATATTGATTGTCTTCAACAGGTTTTCCGAGAAATTTCTTTTCTCTAGAAAAAACGGATAATAACCATGATGTATATAGTCTCTGAAATATGCCAAAGGTTTTACTTTATTACATATTTCTGTTGCTATCGCCTTATGATTTGTGATAATATCTTCAAGCGAGATTGGTTCGAGGTTATTGTCTGTAATGATATTAAGGAATTCACGGAACGAGAATCCTCTTAAATTATAATGTTTTACTATTCCCGACAGGTCAGGGTTTTCGTCAAGTTTCATGACTGTAGAGCATGTGAAAATGATTTTCAATGCTGGAAACTTTTCATGACAGGTTCTCAGTTCGGCTGCCCAGTTGGGGTATTTGAATACCTGATCGATAAGTAGAATTTTACCACCTTTGAAGAAAAATTCTTCGGCAAACTCATATAATCCTCTGCATGTAAACGAGAAATTGTTCATGTTGATATACAGGCAATCCCGTTTATCTAAGTCACAGTGTTTTTTCGCAAACTGCAATAAAAACGTAGTTTTTCCCACACCCCTAGTACCTTTGATTGCAATCAAACGGTGATTCCAGTCTATTTCGTCCATCAGACGTCTTTCTACCGGGTTTCCGAGGTGTTCAACTAAATATTTATGTGTTCTAAAAAAAGACTCCACAGATCCATTAATTTATTAATAGCAAGTACTTAATGACATATTCCAAGGCAATAACTACCTGTTCTTCTTATGCCCAAAAAGGCACAGAACCTTAATTCACACGAAGGTAATTGTTTTTTATCTTATTGCAAAGTCAACTTTGCATTTTTATTCTTTTTTCTTGTTTTTAAGTAACAGCAAGTATTTAGGAATATACTTTTAGTCTATAACAGAATTTGGTTGTTTTACTTACTAAAGCAATAGATAAGTCTGAGACTTTAATTACGGAAAATACCGCTTTTGAATAATAAGATATTCTGGAGAGTTTTTTAATCTTGTTATCCAGTTGTTTAGAGAATCCAGAAGGATTGGCGACTGTTCTCTGACAGCCCAGCCTTCGAGGTGTGTAAATCCGATGTCTGTATTGATATCGATCTCAGGGATCTGAGAAGCCAGCTTCTCAGCCGTTTTTATATCGCATACAGTATAGTCTATATCTTTAGAAGCTACCATCATGGCTAATTGGTTGACTTCGTACAGGCTGTCTTCGGCGATGAATATGCTGTCCCCGATTTCGTGGGCTAAATTGTTTATTCGGACTTTATAAGGTGAATTGACTGGTATGTGAAACGTTTTATTAGCCAGATCCAAATGATTCTTAATAGGCTCCATCCCGTCGTTATATTCAGCCTTTCGTTGAATTAGTACCAGTTTGTTGTATAATATAGTTGATGTGAATTTGTATTGACTTCTCAGGTTTGTATTGATCGGAATGTTTCTTGCAACCAAATCGTATTTACCCGATTCGAGGCCTTCGAAGCATTTGTCAAGGCTGTTTTCCAAAGATATCTCAAACTTGAGGTTTGAATATTTTTCAATGGCAGCTAATATATCGTGATTGTATCCGGCTATGGTATCGGATGATGGGTAATATCCTACCGGATCCATATTTGTAACTATCCGAAGTACTCCGGATTTTGCTATCTCGGGGTAGTCCGGGATTTTTCTGTCAGCCATAAGCTTATAAAGAGACGTGCCTATACCAATAATTAAGACGGCTATTATTGTCAGTCTGATATATTTGCTCTTCATATTATAATCCGATTAAGTTAATCTGTGAAATTCCATGATAAGCCCATTTTGAAAATCATAGGGTTGACTGGATAATGGGCTGCAGAGAAGTATCTCGAATTACTAAAGTCTTTACCTATATTATACATCATTACAAATATGCGGGTTTTCTTCAAATGAAAATTCGCATAGGCGTTGATAAGAGGAAAGTTACCGACTTTAGTTTCTGTTTGGTTTTGAAACTGAAGCAAAACAGGATCGTATCCGGGGCCATAGTATTCTGTGAAATACCTGGCGTCGACACCTAGCTGTATGCCTAATACTTTAGCTAACTTTAAGTTCAGATACAGGTTACTGTATATATTTATTTTCGGTAGGGGTAGTACATCTTCGTTTGAACTGGTCTGGAATACTACCTGATTATCCCAATGTAAGGCTTTGAATTTTAGATTCTGATCTAAACTCAATGATACTACCTGAATATTTTTATCAGCTTGTAGGATATCTGTAGTATTATTTCTTATTGTGGATGCAGGTGTTGTCGCAGATGTGTAAGAATAGTAAATATAGTTTTGCAGATTCTCGACACCTCCTTTTATTCGGGTTTGGGTTTGGGGAATAATGATTTCACCTCCTATATATATTCTTCTTATATCACTGAAATCGTTGTCATAGTTATACAATTTCGATCTGTAATGATTCTCAAAGAAGGTCGGTTTTAGATTCTTTATATACGCTTCGGCTTTTATTATGGCATCTTTACCTTTAATGTTGATTCGTGACGAAATATCTGCTGTTAGTCTGGATTCTCCTATGTTGTATCCTAGTACGCCGAAGGCCGCCGAAAGGTTGTAGCGCAAGAGGTTTCCTTTGTCTTTGGATAGTACTCCCCCTATTGTAGTGGAGTTTTGCGAAAATTGCTGACTGCTATAAGCCGGATATTTGTCTCCTGGAACTTGGTATTTCCGCATATCTTGTTCGATAAACGCTTTTAATCCGAATTTTACCCAAGGTCTGAACCCTTCATTTAATGCTATAGCCAATGTGTTCTTGAAAGACCAGTAAGACATTCTGTCGCTGATAGACCCATTGTCTAATTCTAATTCAGGATCTACGACATAGTTGTACAGAGAATCTATTCCGTTAGAATTGGATAGAAAGTGGCGTTGTTGATCGGTATAGTTATTCGTCAATATGATGCTTGCTACCGGAACGAAGGTTTCATCATCATCGTCTTTTCTGTATCCTACACTGTATTTGTTGGTTAAGAAAATATGTCTCCCCCGCATCTTGTTCCATGTTTCATCCAGAGCGGTTAAGAATTCCTGTGTTTTATTAGTATTAACCTGTTTACCTCCAACATTACCCGAAAGATATCCATCATCGGCGAGACCTCCGTTTTCTGAGTTAGTGTAATTATTATTTGCGATAAAGGCATGCATTTGATAGTTATCAGTCCTATAGCTTGCCCAGATGTCGTAGTTGTTTTGTTTATTAGCAAGAGATGCATAGTATCCACGGGCATAGAGGTAATCGATATTGAATCCGAAACTGAGTTTTTTATTCAAACTGATAGCCATCTCTCCCGAAAAGCGTTCTTCTTTACTTATACTACTTCCTCCTGATTGGTAGAAGATATTTGAGTATGGACGTTTGGTGTCTATAAACCTCTGATTTCCGGGTCGCTTATACATATAGCTGAAAGCATCGAGGAAATTGAACTGAGATGTTTCATCCCTGTCGAAGAATATTCTCGATTGAGCAGGAGACCCTATATTACCCAGATATGTCATTGCTACATCAGATCCTTCAACCAGCGTTTCGTTATGAAAATTAGTGAACATTGTATCCATTGGTATAGGTATACGTTCGCCAAATCTTTCATCGATATTCCATGCGGGGATAGCAGGCGGGACTTTGCTCAAAGAGTCAGCCATGTTTGCTCTTGCTAAAGAGTCGCTTGGTATTACAGGTCGAGGGCGGGATTGCTGCTTGGGCTCGATCTGCTGCATAAGACTGTCATTGTCAAAGATAAAACGAGGGGTTTGTGCACTTGCATTAAGTACACTTATATATATAATAGCTAATATAAAAGCGAATCTTTTCATCGGCGCAAACTTACATAAAAAAACGAAAAGGTTTATGGCTTTTTTCGTGAATTGTAGTTAAAGGGTATTCAGTCCTTTTTGCTCGATTTGTCATGGATGGCCAATAGGGCAATGATTCCGCAATTGAGTAATTTATCCGGATCTAATCGATTCTTTTTGTTAATACAAGCCTTTGAGTAACTACATCAGGTATTTCGTCTTCGTAATGAGTCACGTATATCAATGATTTTTCTTCAGTGCAGAATTGTTCTATAATTGATTTTATGTGTTTCTTGTTGTTTGCATCAAGTCCATGAAGAGGTTCGTCAAGAATTAAAAGATCAGGGTTTTTGACAAATACTCTGGCTAACAATATAAGCCGCTGCTCGCCCGTTGATATATTTAGGAAAGATGTGTCTTTTATATGGTCTATGCCAAAGGATTTCATCCATTCGAGAGCAACCGCTTCTTGTTCTTCGTTACACTTCCGGTATAGGCCTATTGTGTCGAAGAATCCGGAGCCGACTACATCAAGGCATTTCACATTCTTGAGATAATACAAGTGCATTTCCGGAGATACATATCCGATTCTTTTTTTTATGTCCCAAATGCTTTCTCCGGATCCGCGTTTTCTGTCAAATAAGGTTATGTTATTTGCATAAGCCTGAGGATTATCTCCTGATATCAAACTTAATAAGGTCGATTTTCCTGCTCCGTTTTCACCAAGTAAAGCCCATTTTTCGCCTCTTTTTACCTCCCAGTTCAGATCTTTTAATATTGTGCGTGATCCATATCTGACAAGTATGTCTGTTAGATTTAGTGCTTTTTCGAAATCAGTGTTATCGATGTTATATTTAGCTTCGTTGATTAAGTCTGTTATTTCAGATCTGAATAATCCGGATTGAAATTCAAGATTGTTTCTGAAATCATCCGGATTCATTATCGGTAACAGAGTCATCTTTTTTATTGGAAGAATATGGGTTATACATTCAGGCAAGTCTTTCGGGTCGGACAAAACGAGCCCTATCTGAATGCTTTCCAGTTTTGATAACCTTTCCAGTACGTCATTAAGTATTCTTCTGGACTTTTTATCCAGTCCGATAAACGGATTATCCAGAATAAGTAGGCGTGGTCTGTTTAATAAAGATCGTATGATGAGGGTTTTACGTAGTTCGCCGCTTGAAAGCAAATTGATCGGTTTTTCTATCAGATCTTCTATGCCGAAAGAGCGAACAAGCGTTTCTACCCATTGAGGATCTCCTTTCGAGAAGAGCTCTTTAACGAATGGTACTTCATGTTCATCTCCTGCGTTCCATCGTTGTTGGTAATAGCTGTTTTGTATGTCGACAAGGCTATATATGTCACTGAAAGCAACACTCTTGACTAATTTGTTGGAGCTTTCATTTCTGAGAGTTTTGATTTCTCCCGATTTAAGTGCATGTTTAGAGGTGAGTATATCTATCAGTAATGTTTTACCAGCACCGTTTGCACCGATAATAGCCCAATTTTCACCGGCTTTGATTTTCCAATTGATAGGTGTCTTGAATGCAAGATTTTGCAAACGGGGGATTCCCCCGTTTATTTCTATTATTGTATCCTCGTTCATTAAAGCTTATTCTGTTTTATTCTACTTGTATTGCTTGCGGGTGTTTCTGTCTTGTTGCAGGAAGATTGAAAGTTTGTATAACATTTTCCTCTATATGTACTGCTAATGTTTCTACCGCAATGTGTAAGCAATCGGCAACGTTTTTATATATTTGAATTAAAGGAGTATCGGAAACATCTGTTTCACAGAAAAGCCTGTCTATCGGAATTTCCTGTAGAGCCTCGGCGTTAAATTTCTCTCCAATGGAAAAATAGAAGCCATGAGATACCAATTGTCTGGTAAGTTCGGGTTTTCCTCTGTAGCCATGTGCAATCCATGGCTGATGGGGTTTTATTGTCTTTTTTATGTGCAATAAGTCGTCCCACGCTTTAACACAATGTATAATAAGGGGTTTTTGAAGTTTCTCGGCAAGTTCTACTTGTTGGATGAAAACTTCTTTCTGAGTGTTTAAGTCAGGACCTTTGAGTTTATCCAGACCTGCTTCTCCGATAGCTACAATCCGTGGATCGTTGGCTATTTCTTGTAGAAATTTGATTTGTGGATCTGCGTCTTCTGAGTACCATGGATGTACTCCGCACGAAAACCATGGGTATTGTTCACTATCTTTAGCGTATTCAAATCCAAGTGGATATACATTTAATATATAATGTAATCTTTGCCTCGGGACGCCATCATCATCAGCCCCGCCCGTGACCGAATCGTGCGTATGTATGTCATATAAGTCCATAATTGTAAAAATCTAGAAGTTGCAAGTTAGCCAAAACTTTTAAAAAACGGATAAATAGGAACTATTTTTTTCTTGAGCCAGTCTTGATGCTTATTGAAAGTATTATTTTTTATATAAATCAGTATAATGAAAAACGCTGACAGATATTGTCAGCGTTTTTTCTTGAGGCGGCTATTAATGAAATAGCAATAAGATCAGAACCTTTATTTTCTGTTTTTTACATATTTTTCGAGCCATTGATCTTGTTCCCAAAGAGTATGTAGGATCGATTCTTTAGCGGCATATCCATGACTTTCAAGAGGTAATATGACTAACCGAGCCGGAGCTCCCAACCCTTTTAATGCCGCAAAATAGCGTTCACTCTGTAGCGTAAATGTACCCGAATTATTATCGTTTCCTCCATGAATTAATAATATGGGGGTTTTCATCTTATCGGCATGCATAAAAGGAGACATTGCATTATATACATCTGTTGCCTCCCAATAGTTGCGTTCTTCAGACTGAAATCCAAATGGAGTCAATGTTCTGTTATAAGCTCCGCTGCGAGCTATACCTGCAGCAAAAAGATCAGAATGAGTCAATAAGTTGGCAGTCATAAAAGCACCATATGAATGACCCCCGACAGCAACTTTTCGCCGATCTATATAACCCAAGCTGTCCACAGCATCGATGGCTGCTTTTGCATTGGCAACTAATTGTTTGATGTAAGTATCATTTGGCTCTTCATTCCCTTCTCCGATAATAGGAAAAGCAGCATCGTCCAAGATTGCATATCCTCTGGTGACCCAATAAATAGGCGATCCGTATGAAGGGTATATAAACTCATTTGGATTAGTCGTGTTTTGTCCGGCATTATCTTTGTCTTTATATTCAGTAGGATATGCCCACATTATCATAGGCAGCTTATCTTTTTTATTCAGATCATATCCGGCAGGCAGGTATAATGTTGCAGATAAATCTACGCCATCGGCTCGTTTGTATTTAATTACTTGTTTGTGTACTCCGCTTATTGCTTTGAAAGGGTTTTCGAAATGAGTAAGGGCTATAGGCGCTATTCGTTTTTTTGTATTCAATATATAATAGTTCGGGTATTCAGTCGGCGATTCGAGGCTTACCAGAATCTCCCCTGTTTTGCTATCGATAATAGAACTTATCTCTAGCTTTTTATCAGTATAACCTGACTGGAATATACGTTTGGTCTTTTTAGTATTAAGATCTATTTCATCGATAAAAGGAAATTGTCCTTTAGCTGTAAATCCTTTTCCGACCAAATATGCTTTTCCTGCATTTATAGAAAGAGTGTATTCTCCATAGAGGTTGCGTTGAGTATCAAAATCTCCCGGATCTCCATATGTATCTTCCGAACTGCGATCAAAAATGACAGAGGCTTCTTTAGTACCACTTGGGTCGAATACATATGTTTTAACGTTACGTGTATTCCACCATCTGTCATACAAGACAGCAGTATTATCATTTCCCCATATAATTCCGGCATAGCGGTTGATTGTTTTCACTACACTTTTAGGCTCTCCCGAAAAAGGAGCATCTAGAGTAAATACTTCATCTCTATAATCGGCTTTTACTGCCGGGTCTCCGTTGTCTAAAGCTTCTACCCAATATATAGTCGAAGGTTTGTCTTTTCGCCAGGTTATGTTTCTTCTGCCTTGTTGTACAGCCATAAACCCTTTTGGTAATTCTTCAACTAATGGTTTATCATTGATTTCTTTAACTAGAGATCCATCCAGATTATATATTGTGCTTTTCATCGGAAACCGCGAAAACGGCACAAGGTAAGAATACGGACGATGCAATGTTGTAAGCATGATATAACTTCCATCCGGAGAAATAGACTCATCAACATAAAGATCCTTGGCTTTCCATAGTGTTTTTTGTCCATTCAGATCTAATTTATACAACTCTGAATAAACTAATGTTTCGAAGTTGTCTTCGTCATTCTTGTTTTTCAACAAATCCTGATAAGTGCGATTTTGTGCTTTAGATCCGGCTTCACTTACAGATACAGTCGGACCGCTAGGGATAGTTTCTTTGGTATTGATCAATCCCTTCCTGTCTGTCGGTAATACTTTGATAAGAAATCCCAGACCATCCTTTAGCCAAGTAAAGGGACTCCCCATATTGGCGTTGAGTATGCCTTCGGTTAGTTTAAAGGCTTTCCCCGTCGAAAAATCAAAGCACCACAGTTCAATGCCTTTATCTGATGTATTTGTAAATGCAACTTTTGACTCATCGGGTGAAAATGAGAAATATGCTAATTGGGCATCCGTCGGCAGGCCTTGAACTTGTTGAAGTGCCGCCATACGTCCATGTTTGTATTTTAGATTGGTATTATAAATTACCGTACTTGAAATATTCTTCAGAGGATCGAGTCTTAACCCTGCCAGCTTCATCTCTTCGGTCGATAATTCGGATAGAGTCTTATATGTATTCCGATACCGAAAAAGAATATTCTGTTTTTTGCTATCCATTAGTAATGCCGGTACACGTTCATAGTCTGCCAATTCCAGAATCTCTTTTGGCGGTTTTTGATACGTTAAATTCTCTTGGGCTGCAACTCCTCCAAGGTAGCCAAGTAAAATTGCTAAAAAATAAAGACGTTTCATAAGTGTATTTTTTTAATTAGATAAGTAGTTTATGCTATGGGTTTGTATAGTAACCAAAGTTATTAAAAGATAACTATTAATGTATTTCTTTATTCTCTTTTTACCTTTCTTGATATTGTTTGAAAAAAGAATTACCATAGAAGGTTATTCTATGGTAATCTTGTTATCTATACTTGTCCTGACAATAATATCAATAGTTCTTCACCATTAATTCGTTATAATCGGTTTCAGCTTTAGGTATTTCATAATACCAACCATCAGCGGATTGATCTTTTTCCAAGAAACCGCAAAATGCAATATTGAAGTTCGATCCTGTACGTTTGCATGGTAAATTCAAGCGTTTCAAATCGAACCAACGGAATCCTTCTCCCCAAAGTTCAATTCTACGGCTATTCATTACCTCTTCGGCAAAAGCATCTCCAGTTTTACCGCTGTCTTTGTATTCCGGATCTCTCTGATCCATTAATGTCTTAAAGTACTCTTTAGCAGAAGTGGTATTTCCTGAGCGGGCATAAGCTTCGGCAGCAATCAAGTAAAGCTCTGATATACGCATGAATGCAAAGTCCCCAACTGCATTGGCTGTAGAACGAGCTCTGAATTTTCTGTTTTGATATGCACGTTTATTGTAAGCTGTTGTAGGTACAGCTGAAGTACCTGTTGGATCCCACCATTGACGACGCAAGTCTGTAGGCGACATCAAATCGTATGTACTTTGGCTGATACATTTAATACCTGTACGTATAGCTCCTGCATTGAAGTTCCATGACATGTAAGCATAGAATGAATAAAAATATACTGTTTGATCATCTAAGGTCATTGCTGCATACAATGCTTCACTGGTAGTAGTCGTAATATCAGCAAAACCATTAGTTAACATTGCTTGAGTCATTACTGAATGACCATCAGCTTTAGCTAAAGTAATAGCTTCTGCTGCATACTCAGCTGCTTTAGGATAATTTTGTTGAGCTAATGCTACTCTTGCTCTCAAACCATATACTACAGTTGGGCTATAGTGATTTATATCATTTGGTTCATAATCTGCAAGTAATGTAGATGCTTCTTCTAGGTCGCTATTAATCTTTGTATATACTTCTTCTACGGTATTACGAGCCATATTTACAACTTCCGAAGATTCGCGATATGGTACTCCTAATTGAGTATTTTGAGTAGTTGCATCATATCTTTTAGCGTAATACTGGACCAATTGGAAATGAGCCCAACCTCTGATCGCAAGACATTCTCCTTTGATATGCAGAGCTAATGCTTCTGTTGAATTAGGGAAATTCAGTTCTAGTTTTTCTAATATCTTATTTGCATTTAAGATAAATTGGTAATAAGTTTTCCAAACCCCCGAGTTATATACTATATTATCATTAGTATTTATAGCCCATGTAAGATTTGTTTGGTGCGCTACTTGGGTATCCCATGTCATATCATCACCATGAGCCTCACGAGCCACTATAAATCCGGGCTCTGCACCTAGAGCTTGAGTTTCTAAGTCTTGGGAAATCATTTTACGGTGGATACCATTCAAGGCAATATAAAGCCCATCAAGGGTACTTCCTACAACCTCTTCAGAGATTGACGATGAAGGTGTGGTATCTAAATAACTCTCAGAGCAGCTCCCTAACAAGAATAATGAAGCAAATGCTAAAAAAGTAACTTTTGTGCTTTTAATATATCTATATTTCATAATTATATTCTTTTAAAAAGATAAGTTAAGACCCAATGTAATTGTTTTAGCAGGCATGTATACGTTATATGAGATACCTGAATAATTCATCTGAGGATTGAATCCTTGACGAGCTTTAATCATAAACAAGTTTTCTGCATTTATACTGAAACGTGCTTCACTTAACTGAATTTTACTTAACAAACTTCTAGGAACTGAGTATGATAAATTTACAGAACGTAGATTCAAATAATCAGTACTTGTCAACCAGCGGCTTGAATAACTTTGACCAATACTGGTATTGTATGTTGAAGTATTGTCTAAACGAGGTACAGATGTAACATCACCTTCGGTTTTCCACGCTTTCAATACGTCTGTACTCATTGACAATCCGTAACCAGATGTACTCATTAAGTTAGCATATACTATATCAAGAGCCTTACCTCCCAATTGATAAGAGAATACAGTACCTAGAGTGAAATTTTTATAGTCTACGGTGAAGTTAAAACCTCCATACCATTTAGGAATAGATCTTCCGCTATAATCAAATTTTGCATATGAATAAGAACTTGTAACCTGCACTCCATTAATCTCCTGCACAGTTTTTTCGATAGCTGCAGTTAAAGTTCCATCTTCTTTGTTGTAAGCATCAGTATCCAGTAGGTATAACCCATTTCCGTTTTGAGAATCAACACCATACCATTGTCTTAACCAAAATTCATAGATTGATCTTCCTTCTATAAGTTTTTTAGAGCCTGATATCAAACCATTTTTATTTACATCTGGCATTCTAATAATCTCATTTTTGATATATGTAGCATTAGCACCAATATTTACCTTCCAGTCTTTATTCTGAAATGCCAAATAATTTAAATCAATCTCAACACCTGTATTACGAACTTTACCAATATTTTGAACTATCGAGCTAATACCATTAGATGTAGCCTTAGATACATCGAAAAGCAGATCTTTTGAGTCTTTAATAAAGTATTCTATCGAACCATTCAATTTACCAAACAAACCAAATTCAAGAGCAATGTCTTTTGAAATCTGAGTTTCCCATTTTAGATCTTTATTAGCCAAAGTTGTAAAATATACACCAGCTTCGTTTCCATTATTTTCACCCAAACCATATAGTGTTTGGTATGGGTAATAATCATCTTCGCTATCTGCATTCAATATTTGGTCTACCCCTGTTTCTCCGTATGAAGCTCTCAATTTCAAATTATCTACCCAAGTTAATCCTTTCATAAAGTCTTCTTGGGAGATTCTCCATGATGCACCATATGACCAGAAGTTACCCCATCTGTTATCCTTGGAGAAACGCGATGTGCCATCGCGTCTGTAAGAGAACGATCCATAATATTTATTATCATAATCGTAATTCAAACGACCAAAATACCCTTCTTTATTATAAGTATCGGTATATGATGTTAAATTATTAACTGATGTGAAATTTTCAAAATCGAATACATCTTCAAATATCTGAGACACTTTCATTCCATACATATATTCATATACATATTTATATGACTCATGTCCTAATAAGGCTTCGAAATTATGATGCTGAATTGACTTCTTATAATTAACTAATTGATTTAATGTTTGAGTAATAGTTCTACTTGAAGTTAGAGCCAAACGACCCGGTCCTGCTTGACCATCTCCAACATATGGATTTTCATATACTTTTGATCTATAATCATTAGATTCTAAAGCATAGTTGGCAGTAATATCTAATCCTTTGATTGGAGATATTGTTACATATGTACGTCCTACAAGACTGTTTCTATCATATTTTCTCGAGTTCATTTCTGTTTCAGCAATAGCATCACGTCCAGCACTAGATAATCTACCACCATTGTAGTCATACACATACTCATTTTTATTAGTAGTTACATTGCCATTGCTATCAAGATATGCCCCAGTTGTTTTATCGTGTTTATGTACCGGATATATAGGAGCCATGTTTCTGATAAAACGGGTTAAGTTACCGGAAGCACTCGAATCATCAGCTGTAGATGTCGAATATGTTGCAGAAGATCGTGTATAAGCTAAATTTATACCTGATTTAAACCAATTTACGGGATTAATATTATGATTTAAACGAGCTGAATATCTTAAATAACCAGTCTTTAACATATAACCTTTATCATCCAAATATGAAACAGAAGAGTAGGTGTCACTCTTTTCTGTTTTAGAGCCATATCCTATAGTGTACTCTTGACGATATCCAGTGCCGTAAGCTGCATCATCCCAATCAAGGTCATCGCCCCATTTCAAAGCAGATGCTCCAGGATTTAATCGACCATCTGTACCTACAACATCAGCATCAGCTATACCTGAATATGGATTATATTTCAATGTGCTTACTATATTCGCTGATGCCAGTGAAGCAGCTTCTTCCTGAGTCTTACCTGCAGTAACATATGTGTTTTTCAACATTTCCCATTGAAGTGGATAATATTCCGATACTCCTACTCTTGAATAATCTTTATATGCTCTTGAAGACCATCCTTGTTTAATGCTTAAAGTAACATTAGAATTTGCTAATGCTCTTTTGGTAGTAATCAATACAACACCATTACCAGCACTTGATCCATACAATGCTGTAGAAGCTGCATCTTTAAGAATAGTCATAGATTCAATATCACTTGGATTGATATTTGCAATACTCCCATTATAAACTGCACCATCAACAACATATAATGGAGCATTAGAGGCATTAACCGAGCCGAATCCTCTAATACGTAATGCGGCAGATTCTCCTGGTTGTCCTGTAGCAGCAGTAACCTGTACTCCCGGTGCATTACCTTCAATTGCTGATAAAGCACTGGTAATAGGACGAGAACCTATTGCCTGAGATTGTATCAAGGAAGCAGATCCTGTAAATGATGACCTTTTAGCTGTACCATAAGCAATAACCATAACCTCGTCTAAAGCTTTAGTATCATCTTCCAAAGTAATTACCATTTGGTTCTTAGCCTTAAGCTCGACTGTTTTGTAGCCTACTAAAGAAAAGGTTAATACGTCTTTACCTTGAGGGATATTCAGTTTGAATGATCCGTCAATATCTGTATTTGTACCTACAGTTGTCCCCTTTACCACTACAATTGCACCAATAACAGGCTCTTTGTTTACATCCAATACCTTACCCGAAATCGCAGTCGTTTGTGCCGAAGCATATCCTATCATTAAGAAATAGGACAGAATAAATAGTACGATTTTTTCCTTCATAAAACAATCTTCCTTTAAATTAACTTCTTTTTTAACTCTTTTTTATTTCATTAACTCTGCGCAAAAGTATGTAAAATTTATTAAAAAAAATGCTTTTGGTCCGATTTTTAAGAAAAATATGTCAATTGGGTCTTGATTAGATGTGATTAGTCTAATTATTGTCACTATTAGTTCCTGTTTTTTGTATTTGCCCAAAAGTATTAACTGGATATTTAATCGAATTCTTTTATCTTGTTTAAATGTAAAATTTGTTGGTTGATGTTTCTTATGTTTGTAGATGCATTGTCCTGGAGATGTTAACGTTGCTAACGTTAAAAAAAATGGTGTTGTTTTGTTTAGTGACTGTATCTTTGATGTCTTTGAATGAAAAAACGCTAACCGATTGATAAATCAATGATTAGCGTTTTACTCTGTACTCGGAGCGGGACTTGAACCCGCACAACCTAATGGTCACAAGATTTTAAGTCTTGCCGAATATGTTTATTTTAAAGTTTTTTAGAGATTACTGTAAACAGTTTGTAAACATATTATATTATCTTCTCCTTTTTCTTTTCACTTCAACCACATTGAATATTTGGGCGATCTCTTGAATATTTATCACTCTATCCTCATACAGTGGATTCAAGGAATGAATAGTAATATCTCCTGTTTTTATGTTGTGATCTATTATTCTTTTTACTAAGATGCCATCAGTCCTATGTACTAGTACAAAATCCCAATCGTTGAAGTGTAATTTATATTGCCATAAATCTTCTTTTAATCTCCGACAATATAATACATCACCCTCTAAAATGGATTCGTATGAGCGATCATCCATGCTGTCACCCCGTACCTCAAAACCTATATATGTGCCTTTTGTCTCATTATCTACATCCCAAGGAATAGTTGGCAGTGTTTCCATATATTCTTCATCTGCAAAACCACATAGATAGCCTGCATAAGCATATTGACTCACTAGTGGGATTTGATTAGTTTGTAAGTTTGTTGTAATTATAGCTTCATTCCTGTTTGATTTAAGCATTGACCCTATACCAAATGCCAACCATTCTGGACTAATATCAAATTGTCTGACTCCCATGTATATTTTGTCAAGCATTTCACTGCCCGGTTTACTCATTCTCCCTCCAATAATTGATTTCATAGAAGATTCTGAGACCCCAGAGTCTCTGCATAGATATTTTACGTTTCCATTATAAAATGTATTTACAATTTTTTCAATTCTTTCATTTATAGTTGTTTCCATATTCTAGTTATTTAGAATTATTCTAAATTAATGTAATTACATCAAATAGTTATATAAAAAATTGTAATTACGTTTGCAATTACATACCTTTGGATTATCAAAAAAAACAAAAGAAAAGGGTATAAAAAAGCCGCCGAGTAAGCGTACTCAGTTTTACATTTTCTTTAGCACTGCAAATGTACGGCTTTATACCTCTTTCTAAAAGTAATAACTGTTAAAATAATTAAATTATGAAAGAAAGAGAAAATCCATTAGAAATTCACCGAATTAAGAATTTAGCTTTTTCGATTGCGTCTAAGATTAAAACGAAGAAAGGGTTTGATTTATTTATTGACGCATTACAAGGGTCATGGAATGAATTACAAGACTATGAGACGCATCTACGAAACAATCACAATGAGCCTGGACACCTGTTTGATGGTGTTGATTACATATATCCAGACTCACCAGATACCTTATAATTATTCTTTCTCTAAGAGAAGGGTATACAATATTGATTTGTCACTGGTTGTAACACCATCCTCCGCATCTAATTTTTGTCTGACATTAAAGACATAGGTTGTAGATACGGAACTGATAGTCCAGCCGTCTCTGAGGTGTTTTTCGAAATAAACAGTGATATCCTTCTCTCCTAAAAAATATTCAACTAATCCACTTACAATTTTCTGTTTCATAACAATAACATTTAAAATAATAAAATATGAATACAATAATTACAGCAAAATTTGAACTTTCCGATACTAAAAAGCAAGCGTTAAGACTTTGGTGTCTTAAAACAGAGCGAGACTTACCCATCCAACTATACAACTGGTTATTGAAAGCTGAATCGCATGGAGATCTAGAACTTAGAAAAACGTGTGTCCTAGTAACTGGGTCTCTTGGGTCTCCTTTAGATAACTACAATTGGGTTAAATACAACATCAACCCTGATAATATCCTTAAAGATCCTGATTACCCTGCTCTTGACTCTGATCCAAGAGCAATGCTATTTGATGATTAATCAACAGGCATTAGTGCAGATTTAATTTCATCGTATGACTGATCAACAATGATACTCGTTTTATTACTCACCTTATAGTCTTTTATAAAATGTATATGTGACTTGGATTTAGAAGCTATATCAATACCAACCTCTAGAATTACAGAGGTGTTTATCAAGAATTTATTTCCCTCAAACGTAATTTCAATAAACTTACTCATAATATCAAATTTAAATTAATAAACGTAAAGCTAATAAATAATATGAAAACTACTTACAAAATATTCGGTATAACGGTCTTCAAGACAGTATGTAAAGGCTCTTGGGAAGCATATAAACCTCACTCAATTGATTATATATTTTTGGGATTTAAAATCGCAAGCCGAATCGTTACTTAATTAATTCGAATACCTGATCAATAGATTATTGAACAGTAATACTACTCCATCCTATAAAGAATATTGACGTGTATGTATCGGACTTCCTTTCAGAGAAATGAGTAATAGTACTAGGGTGAATATAAACGGTTCGGGTTTCCTTAATTGGGTTGATTTCAGTCAATTTAATCATGGTAATAAAAGTTTAAATTTTTCTAAAGTAACAAATAAATCAATAAATAATATGAAAACGAATCAAAATTTAATACGCAAAATGGGCGAGTTCGATGTCATTCAGAGGACAAGCGATGGATATTTCGATGCTAATCTACTATTAGGTGCGTGGAATACAACTAAAGGAAATTCAAGAAAAAACCTACCTGACTTTACCGATTCGAAGGGTACAAAGGAGTTCCTAATAGCCCTTCAAGAAGAACTTCTAGCCAATGCAGAGATTTCTGCAATGTCAGATTATCAGCCAATTAAATCATCTAAAGGTCGGATGACTAGAAAAGGCAAAACGAAAGATCAAGTTTGGATGCACCCTTACCTATTTATAAAGTTTGCCATGTGGATTAATCCTCGATTCGAAGTAAAAGTTATCAAATTTGTATACGATCAGCTCATTCAATACCGCAACGATGCAGGTGATTCATATAAAGAAATGGCATCAGCGATTTGCAAAATAGTTCCGAAAGGAGAGCAAGCCAAAGCTATAAAAGAAATATCAATGGCAAATAACCATATTGTTTATGGTACTCACGAAAAGGAAATTCGAAATAAGCATGCCGAAGAAGGTAAAATAAAACAACTCGACGAACTACAAACAGATATCACTAAATTAATTACAGACGGATTTATTAGTAACTATAATTCATTACTTAATTATTTACGTCGCAAATGGACTCAAAAACACCAACCTAAATTTATTACAGAGTCATGATAAAAGTTATACCAAAAATAGTTGATTCTGTAACAGTAGATCATTTGCAGGATATAGAAATTGGTGATACAGCTTTTTTTAGATTACCCTGTTTTAGCCAAGTAAAATCAGCACAGAGTACAGCTAATTATTATGGGAAAATTAAAAAGTTTGGAAAGAAATTCAAAACACAAAGTCGAAAGGAAGATAATTTACTAATTATTAAAGCTGTTGCATTATGAATTTAGATGACAAAGTAAAGCCGACCTGTGATATCTCTTTAAAGACTTGGCTCAATGAAAAAGAACTAATGGTTTATGTATCACTGGGTAGAGACAAGATTAGAAAAGCTAGACAAAACGGTAAATTACCCTCGATTGATCTTATGGGGCGTATTATTTATGAACGATCTGCTGTTGACGCTTGGATTAGAAAAGAATCAAAGAAATCTGGAATAAAAAGATAATGACCGATGACGACTTTTTATGGAATAAATATTTTGAACCCGAACCTGAGCGACCCGACCAAGATTATTACGAAGAAGAAAAAGACAGACAAAGATATTATAATAGAAAATTTAAACCCGACCAAGATGAAAACAGTAAAAATCATATACTTCCTGATCAGCTTAGTTCTACTAATGGCTGAAATAACTGCCCCGATCCTGACTACACTCTTTTATTACGGCTTTGTCCTAATTAATCTATCCATATCTGTTCGGTTACTTAATAAACTCGACCGCTATGAGCAGAGCAGATAAACGCTTTAATAAGCAACTCAAACTTTCAATGATTGGCTTTGTGCTGATTATAACCGCACTGATACTAGGTACAGGCTACTTACTCTAAAATAATATAACGTATTGATAATAAAAGATTAAAACTCTTCGCAAGTCGTTGAGCGCACCCTTCTTGTCCTTATTTGTGAGGTTCTGGGTGTAAAACGCAAGTTCTTTGACATATTGATTTCCTAAACGAGTACCTTATTAGGTAGAGTTTAAAACCGAGACTTAGCAGTTAAGGGATGCCGATTTGAGGAAGTCGGAATAGAATGCTAAAAGGAATAGGTTCTAGCACCATCGAAGCACTTCGTGAGGCTATTGGGTGTGTAAAATACAAAATACAATCTCCGATCAGTACGATTCTGTGTAATAAACTTGGGTGTTTGTCGGAGAACAAATTGTTTAATTAAAAATTACAGATATGAAGATTACAATCGATTTAGAAGACTTGGTTAACGATTTTATTGAAGATGCACATCAAGGGGAATATGGCATTGAGGATCAATTCGAATTAAAAGAAGAAATAAAGCAGGCTATCGTCAAGCAGGTATCTTATACTAATTTCCGAAACGAGATAGCCGAAATGAGGTCCAACGCTCATGAATTATTAAAGAAACGTGTAGCCGAGAAGCTTGATGAGATTATCGAAAAACAGGTTGATCGCATTATAAAAGAAGATAAGGTCAAATTTGGTTATTCTAGTGAGCCTGTTACTCTATTCGAATACATTCAAAAGGTCTATATGGATACGTCTTATAATAGAAAATTGAAACTAGAAGACATTGCAAAAAGTATCGCAGATAAGAGGGCTGAGCAAATGAAAGATAGGTATGATTTACTATTTGCTTCTCAATTTGTGAGTAAATTAGATACTCTAGGTCTGTTAAAACCGGATGCTGCAAAGATCCTATTGGATTATCAAAACGAACAGATGTAACAATCAACCCAAACCCGATGTGCCTTGATCGGCTATTCGGGAGCAAATTAATTTACGAATGCCAAGCGTGCAAATCCGAGATGGACGAGTACGCTTTTTTTATTTGATTATAATTTAAAACTAAATAATTATGCTGGAAAAATTAACAAAAGAACAAGAAGCTATAATGCTTCAAACTAGAGACGAATGGATTAATCTATTCTTTGATAACGTAAAAAGTCAAAAAGGAATAGACAAACCTATGTTTGAGGATGGTATAAAATGGCTATATAATGATTTACTTAATAAGCCTACCCCTAAAGTTATTTATTGTGACAGTTGGTTGAGTTGCTTGTTGGCTATTGCAATTTTAAAGGATAAAAAACATGTCGGGGATTCTGTCTGGGATTCTGTCGGGGCTTCTGTCAGGGATTCTGTCTGGGATTCTGTCTGGGCTTCTGTCGGGGATTCTGTCGGGGATTCTGTCTGGGCTTCTGTCGGGGCTTCTGTCAGGGCTTCTGTCTGGGCTTCTGTCAGGGCTTCTGTCAGGGATTCTGTCTGGGCTTCTGTCTGGGCTTCTGTCGGGGCTTCTGTCGGGGATTCTGTCGGGGCTTCTGTCTGGGCTTCTGTCGGGGCTTCTGTCTGGGCTTCTGTCAGGGATTCTGTCAGGGATTCTGTCAGGGATTCTGTCTGGGCTTCTGTCTGGGCTTCTGTCGGGGATTCTGTCGGGGCTTCTGTCTGGGCTTCTGTCAGGGCTTCTGTCAGGGATTCTGTCTGGGCTTCTGTCAGGGATTCTGTCTGGGCTTCTGTCGGGGCTTCTGTCGGGGATTCTGTCAGGGATTCTGTCTGGGCTTCTGTCAGTGAATATTCCTCTTATATCGACTTATCTAATTATGGATGGGTCTCTTTCTATGATTTCTTCGAGAAGATAAACGTACTCGATAATTTTAAATTTAAACAATACAAGAAAATTATAAAATCGGGAGTTTTTCAGGCTTATGAATATGAGGATTTGGTATTTGCGGTTCAGCCTCCAATTTCAATAAGCCGGGATGAGAGAGGAAGACTACATTCTGTCTCTAAACCTTCCGTTGTATTTCGAGATAAAAGCGAATATTATTATATCCACGGAGTAAACATCCAATATTCATTATTTGATAAACTATCTCAAAATGAATATTCATTTGATGATTTTGTAACTGAGAAAAATGAAGAAATAAAAGCTGCTGCATTATCCTTTATAGAGGAACGGCATGGAAACGAGGCTTTATTTAGGTTTATCTCATCCAATTTAAAAGAGATCGACTCTTACACAGATAGAAAAAACGAAGTTTACTTGGTAGGAACTACTAAAGGAATGAATATTGGAGTTTATACCTTATTTAAAGGACAGATTAATAGCATCAATTTAGCTTTTGTTCGGTGCTATTGTCCGTCAACAGACAGAATGTTCTTCTTGGCTGTTGATCCACTAAATAACAATGCTAAAGATGCCATAGCTTCATTATACAGAGTGCCACGAAAACTATCGTCTGAAATAAAATATATTCAAAGACAGGGAGAGCGATTTTCTACGGTATTTACGAAGAAAGGCAAAGAAATATTAAGGACTTTATCAGAGTCTGATATATCTGATCTAATACATATAGATGGAGACTCTTATTTCAAACTAATGCAATACGAATATTAATAAATAACAAAATGGGAACAGTAAAAAAAGTGAATGTAGCCCCTTCATCGGTTGAAGGGCATTTTGTGCATGATGCAAACAAAGTAGTGAATTTAGATCAGGTGAATGAGACTTTCTTAGTAGAAGGTAAATCGTCTCTAGTCACAAAAAATCACACAACTCTTGAAATGAATGAGGATTGCTTGATTACCTGTCAAACGGTCTATAATCCGTTTCTAAAGGCTTTTGAAAAGTCGAGAGACTAGTTTGCTTATTTAGTATTTAATCAGGGCAGGGAATTACTCTCTGCCTTTTTCTTTTTACACAATAATAACAAAAATATGAAAGATGATACGACTGTACCGACTTGCCCGTTCTGCGGTGTTGGCATGATAGAAAAACCGAAAGTATTAGGACGTAAAAAGTTTGAGTGTCCTTGTTGTAATTATTCAGATTTAATGTATAACCGATTAGAAACAGCAATTATTAATGGTAGAATGGATGATGAGATTACTAAACAAATGGCGAGAGATTTACGGTTTTGGGACATATACCCGATATCAGAGACGGAATTTGAGGAGGAAATATAAAGATAAGTATTGATATGGAAGAACAGGAAGAAGTAATTAGAGATACCCCCGAGGATGAAGCTCTAAGACTTGCAAAGCAGTTCATTCCAAAGACAGCCGAGAATATAGATCAATTAGAGGTCATTTATTTTGGTCGAAATGGTTTGTTAGAATTGGCTGCTTTTATTCAAGATGGACTGTTACAACACAAGATTTTCAGTGCTGCCGAAGATTATTGTGAGGACTATAAACCAATATCCTCGGACTCGGACTATTGGAATGAGATATGGTTCACATCGGTGGGGATTAAGAAGTTTTTGAAATGGTGTAAACCACGAGAAAAGGGATTGTTTGATTTTTAAATAGATAAAAGATGGCAGAAGAAGCTTTAAAGCATTGGAGATATGGCGGTAAAATAAGCCATATTGGGGTAGAAGCTCTACCTAATGGAGAAAATATTGATGTTACTATCAAATACATCGAATATCGGGTGAATGAGGAAATAAACGGGAAAAAACAAGATGCTTGGGTTGCAGTATTTGAACAAAATCCATTTTTTCAATTACCTATGATTCTCAACTCAACGAATCGAAAGCGTATCTGCAGAATGGCAAAAAACAACTATCCTGAAACGATAAAGGATTTCAGAGTCACTTTGACAAAAGAGATGGATAGAACACCAGAAGGTATTAAGGATTGGTGCTTACGGGTAAGTCCAACACAGCCTAGATTACCCGATTTTACAAAAGAAATCGAAGCGGAATGTGCCAAGTTGAAACAATGTAAGACTCTTGATGAACTCAAGTCTGTTTACGCTTCTCTGAAGCACTCCAAAGATTTGAAGGTTATTTCGGTTAAGGATGAATTAAAAGGTACGCTCAAGTGAAAGTATACGATGAAATTCTGCAACAATCGCCTGAATGGTATGAAATAAAGTATGGCAAAGTCGGAGGATCTAGTTTAGAAAAGATTATGACTAATCGAACTAAGCCAATCCGAGAAAATCCATACTACACCGAATTACTTTCAGCCAGATTTGAGGAGTTTGAGTTCGAGGAAACATTTACCTCTCATGATATGGAACGTGGCAATATGTACGAACCTCTAGCTCGTTCCGAATTTGAGCGAATTAAGGGGGTGCAAATCGAGCAGGTTGGATGGGTAGAGGATAAATCTGGAATTTATGGTATATCTCCAGACGGATTGTTTGATAATAGAAAGCAAGGAATTGAAATAAAATGCCCAAGCCGAATTACTCATATGAAGTACATTCAGAATCCTATTAGCATGGTTGAGCAGTATGTTTGGCAAGTGATTGATTATTTTCTAACTATAGGGATCAAAAAACTTCACTTCATGTCATTTAGACCTGAAAATCAAATCAAACCTTTACTCATTCAAGAAGTTACGAAACGAACCATGCTGAATATCTCGGCAAAAGAAAAGTTATCAGTCTCGGATTTAGTTTCATTAGCTAAAGCCAGACTTATAGAATTAGAATTGGCTTTATCAGAAGATGTAGCTAAGTATAAACAACAAATAGCATTTTAAAATGAATCTAAAAGGAAAAGTAATTCAATTATTACCTGTCGAAACAGGTGCAGGAAAAAACGGAGAGTGGAAAAAACAGAGCATTATTATCGAGACAGAAGGACAGTACCCTAAAAAAGTGTGCGTGTCTCTTTGGGGTGATAAGGTTGAAACGGTTGCAAACGGTGCAGCCGTGGATGTCTCATTAGACCTAGAAAGCCGAGAATACAATGGACGATGGTATACTGAGGCTAGGGCATGGAAAGTCGATGCCGTTGGAGGTAATTCAGCTCCGAGTCAAAGTGCGACTCCGCAACAGTCCGCTCCGCAACAGGGTGGGGATGATGATAATATGCCATTTTGAGATATTCGCCTATGGAGTATAAAAAGTGTTTTAAATGTTTCAAGATATTTCCAATAACTTCATTATACAAACATTCGGGCATGCCTGATGGTCATATAAATAAATGCAAGGATTGTACAAAGAATGATGTTAGGCTTAATTATCTAAAGAATATTGAAAATCCTGATTATGTAGATAAAGAGCGATTAAGGGGTCGTGTAAAATATGCCAAATATAAGTATGAAAGTAAGAATGACAAGTCCGGTAGATCTATTTCAAGAATATTAAAAAGAAGAGGTATTGATATGAATGAAAAAGAAGCACATCACTGGAATTATAATTTTCCAAATAGTGTTTTTATTGTATCAAAGAGGGTTCATTCACTAGTTCATAAGAGGCTAACATATGATCCTAATAGAAAAATATTTCACGTTAATGGAATATATCTTGATACAAAAGAAAAGCATTATGAATATATTCTTTCTGTTCTACAAGAAAATAATATAAAATGTAGAATAGATTATTTTGAAACGCTTCAAATAGCGTAATAATAAACCAACCCAATTCAAACCGAGCCTCTGCATTTTGTGGAGGCTTTTTAATTTAAACAAAATGGAAAAGAAAACGTGTTTTGTAAAAGAAGATTCAATTCAGTTATTTAAGAGCAATCTTGTTGATCCAGAAAATAAAGAAGAAACGGAGGACTCGGAATTAATATCAGAGCTTGAGGACAGAGGCTATTACGTCTCTAAAATAATCACAACAGGTTATGAATCTATGATTAGCTTGCCGAAACACAAACTAAGAGAGTGTTTACAGGACTCATTCGAACTCAATCATCATGTTTCAGATGAAGTATTATTAGAAACAATAAAAAACGCATTAAAATGAAATTCGTTATAAATTCTAAGCAGCTATATGATAAGTTGCAAAAATTAGGCAAGGTGATTAATTCGAAAAACACCTTGCCCATCCTTGACAATTTTTTGTTCATTATAAGTGGACTAAGATTGAAGATTGTCGCTACAGATATTGAAACAAGAGTCGGAACGGAGATAGAAATATCTGAAGTTGACGGTGATGGCAAAATAGCCATTAACGCTCAACAAATAGCCAATGCACTAAAGGATATTCCAAATCAACCTATAACAATTGAAATTAATCCTCTAAATTATGAAATAAGCATATCCTATGAGAATGGCAAATTTTTATTTATTGGAGTAAATCCCAAAGAATATCCTGATCCCCGAAAATTAAAAGACGAATTATCATTTTCAATAGAGTCTGATGTATTATCATCATGTATAGAGGCAACATTATTTGCTTCTGCTTCTGATGAATTACGTCCTATCCTTAATGGAGTTTTGTTAGACATAACTCCTGATAGCCTAACTTTTGTAGCTACTGATGGACATAAGATGATTAAAGTCCAGTCAAATCAAGAATATTTACAGCAACGAAGCTCATTCGTTTTAGTTCAAAAGACCGCAAGAATTCTACAAGGTTTATTACCAAAGAAAAACGAACCCATTTCGGTGATGTTCGATTTGAATACTGGTGTATTCAAAATGTTGGATTTCATTATCACGTGTCGTTTTGTAGAAGGACGCTTTCCTAATTACGAGTCTGTAATACCTAAAGAAAATAGAAACGTGGCTAAAGTTAGTAAAGATCAACTTTTAGCAGTTCTAAAAAGAGTTTCTGTCTTTTCCAATCCAGCCAACAATCTTGTAAAATTAGATTTTAGTAGTAATGGGGTTATCGCGTCTTCGCAGGATATTGATTTTTCTACATCTGCTGAAGAAATGTTACCTTGTGAATATGATGGGGAGTCTCTAGTTATTGGCTTTAAAGCCTCATTTTTACTAGAAATTCTCTCTCACCTACAATCTGATGATATTGCAATTAAAATGTCAACTGCTGATAAGGCTACATTGATCGTTCCTTCTTCGACTAATATATCTACTACTAGCTTAATAATGCCTTTAATGCTTACGGATTGACAGAGTTAACGAAACAAGAATTAGATCAGTTTATTAAATCTGATTTTGCAAGGTATGTGACGGGATTCGAAAACTATATTATTACAAGAGATGGACTAGTATATACTATTTGTCACCACCAATATAAGTCTATCAGATTAAAGACTCCAGATATTATTAAAGGTGGATATAAAAGAGTCAAGCTTCACAAGAACGGAAAATACAAAAGGTTTATTATAAATAGACTTGTTGCAATGACGTTTATCCCGAATCCGAATAATTATCCTGTTGTCAATCACAAAAATGAAATAAAGACTGATAACAGAGTTGAAAACCTTGAGTGGTGTACAGTAAAATATAATATAAACTATGGTACATGTATAAAACGACGGGCTAGTAAAAATGTGAATGGTAAAACATCTAAAAGAGTGGCTCAGATTGACAAGGAAGGAATTATTATTAGAATATTCCCATCAACAAGAGAAGTCGAACGAAATGGATATTGTCATTCAAATGTATCACATTGTGCTTTAAATCCGCATACAACATTCAAAGGATACAAGTGGAAATACATATGACTGATGGCAAAGAAAGCTGAAAAACCAAAAGCAAAACCGAACTGCATATACTGCAAACATAGCATAGAACTGGGCGATCACATGAGTGGTTGCCCTTTTTATAAATACCCACGTAGTAACGGTATTAGAGGTGTTATTCAGTGCGATGTAGGACGGTTCGAGTTAGACGAAAAGAAGTATAATGAAACTAAGAAATAAATCACCAACATGGAACAATTACAATTATTCGATATAGAACCGATACAGATTAGAGCCTTTGATCGCAAGAATAAGGCTCTATATAAAAAGCTTAAAAAAGTCCGTGTAAGTAATTCGAAAACGCTATTGGATGAATTGCAGCCAGAGGTAAAGAAAATCCCTCTAATCGTCTGCAAACAACCTAAAACGATAAAGATGATACCTTACAATTGGACTAAGGAACAGAGAGAAGCTTATATCAAGGCTCACTATGACGAGAACGGACATTTTATAATGCAGCCTGCTGGAGATTTTGATGTTTTCGGGGGAATGGCTAATAGACAATAAATATGAATGAAGGTTGGATAAAACTTTATAGGAGCTTGGTACATAAAGCATTCTATTCTTCTGACTCCGAGAAAGTGCATTTATGGGTTCATTTACTGTTAAAGGCAACACACTCAGGGAGAGAGGAGTTGCTTGGCGGTAGTCCCGTTTTTTGCAATTCAGGTCAGTTCACAACTGGAAGAAAACAATTATCAAGGGAAACTGGTATAAGCGAAAGTAAAATTGAAAGAATCTTGACCTATTTTGAGAAAATCGAACAACAAATTGAACAACAAAAGACGAATACAAACCGCTTAATATCAATAACTAAATGGGGAGATTATCAAGAAGGTGAACAGCAAATTGAACAACAACTGAACAACGACCGAACAACAACTGAACAACGACTGAACACACTACAAGAATGTAAAGAAAGTAAGAATGTTAACAATGATATAAATAACTCTTTCGAATCATTCTTTGACGAGTATCATAAAATTACAAAGTTGAATAAGTCGGATAAAGCTGCTGCTCTTAAGAAATGGAAAACTCTAACAGTATCAGAAAGAACTAAGGCTTTAGAGAATATCTATAACTATTACAATTCTCTCTCTGATAAAAAATACTGTAAAAAAGCTAGGACATATCTAAATGATAAGAACTTCAATGATGAGTTTAGTTCTCCTATGCTATTTGAAGATAATATTAAACCACAAGGAAAAATTAGACAATGAAAAAAGTAATAACATTCGAACAAGCTAAAAGGTTAAAGAGTCTAGGTTATAATTATTATGATTACGAGAAAAATCTATGTCAACATGTGTATAATAATATTGGGGAAATTCTTGAACGTGGAAGTAGTGCCTTAATGTATAATTCAGGCGAAGAATTTGATTGTCCTTCGGTCTATGAGGTGTTAGACTATATTCGAGATGTAAAGGGAATCATTTGTGCTGTTGAACTTGCATTCGGAAATTATCAAGGTGTTTTTATTTCATCCGAAGGTATAAAGAATGCAGAATTCATGAGTACTCATATAGACGCTTGTCTATCACTCCTTGATTGTATTTTAAAATATTTAGAGATCACACAATGAATGAAATTGAGATAAGAAAGGCTTTGGATATTTTAAAGCCAATAGATAGCGAAACAGGTCTCGTGCCTATCATTGAGGTTAGAATTATCGGAGATAGAACATGGTCTGGTTACTTTCGAAATATTGACAACCTGATCGAAGCTATAAAACCGTATAATGACGAAAATATATACTTTACCCTAAATGAAATTACCGAAGCCTGTTATAGTCGAGATCAGTGTGAGAAGATTGTCAAATCAGGCTCAAGGACAAAGACTACTTCGGATGGAGATATTCAGGGCAGAGATTATATACTCATCGACATTGATCCAAAAAGATCGAGTGGGGTGTCTGCTACCAACGAAGAAATAGCGAATGCAAGGATTGTAGGAAATAATGTTTATAAATTTCTCCGAGATCAAGGCTTTACTAAGCCAATATGTGCTTTCTCTGGTAATGGTCTGCATTTGCTATACAAAGTCGATTTAGCTAATAATGCCGAGAATACCGAATTAGTTAAAAAGTTTCTGCAGACATTAGATATGCTTTTCTCTGATGAGAATGTCGATATAGACACATCTGTTTATAATGCCGCTAGGATAACTAAACTGTATGGAACTTTTAGCCGAAAAGGGGCAAATACAGAAGATAGACCTCACCGAATAAGTAGAATCATATCAACACCTGATAAAGTTATTACGCTTGATAAGGCTTTTATTCAAAAGGTTGTTAATCTATATCCGAAAGAAGAAGCTAAGACTTGGAAAAATAACTATCAAGGAAGTGGTGGTTTTGATATTGACGAGTTTATTTCAAAGCATGGCATCACCGTTCAGAAAGAATTACCTTTTAGTGGTGGAACTAAACTAATAATCGATTGTCCGTTTGACTCGAACCATAAAGGTGATGGAGCAATATTCAAACTTAACAATGGTGCAATTGGGTATAAGTGTTTTCATAATTCGTGTCAGCATCACAATTGGGAGTCCTTTAGAAATCATTTTGAACCAAATAGATTTGATCGCAAGCAGATATCCTACAATAGGAGGACTGATAATGCACCAACAGTTGAATACAAGCCTCAAGAGGAAAGTGAGGACAAAGGAAAGAAGTTCTTGATATTCTCTGAGATAAAAGACAAAGACCGAAGTCAAATTGTCTCGATACCAACAGGATTCACAGAGTTAGACAGAAAGATTATCGGATTGAATAAAGGAGAACTAACCTTAGTGTCGGGATCTAATGCTTCGGGTAAATCTTCAATGATAAAACAGCTTTGTCTGAATGCTGTTCAGCAAGGATTTAGAGTAGTCGAATACTCTGGAGAACTTGACTCTACACGCTCAAAGAATTGGACGATACAGCAAGCAGCAGGTAAGCAGTTTGTGGAAGCTACTAGATACGAGAATTACTTTCGTGTGCCTCAGAAGATATCAGACAAAATATCTGAGTGGATGGCTGATAAATGGAAAGTTTACAATAATCTGTACGGATCAAATTTCTCTCAGTTAGTTGCTGATGTTGAAGAAACATTATTAGAAGAAAGTTGCGACATATTCGTTGTCGACAATGTGATGGCTCTTGATTTATCTGATGTCTCCAATGATAAGTATGAGCAACAGAAGAAAGCCGTGTTAAGGTTGAAAGAATTAGCTATTAGGTATAATATTCACATTATCCTTGTAGCACACCCTCGAAAATCGGTCTCTTTTTTACGTAAAGATGATGTTTCAGGTAGTGCAGATTTGACAAATGCTGTTGAAAACGTTGTACTTATACACCGAGTGAATAATGACTTTAGACGGAGGGCGCAAGAGTTTTTTGGAGAAGAAAAAGCAAAAGATTATTATACTTATGGCAACGTTATAGAGGTTGCTAAGAATCGTGATTTAGGTATTGTCGACCATTTAGTAGGCTTATATTACGAAATTGAATCTAAACGATTCTTGAATGACTTTACTGATAATCCAAATTACGGATGGCAAGACACTCTCGAAGAAGTTCAGTCTGAGTTTAGCTTTCACCAACCTACTCAGTCGGAATTAGAAGCATCATTCTTTTCCGAACCTACACCACTAGATCAATTACCTTTTTAATTAAAATAAAATGAAACAAATGCTATTAATTATAGCTTGTTTGGTGGCACTAACCTTACAGGCTCAGAAAAGTGCGTCCGTATCCCTCAATATTCGATTATATTCGATACAGACCTTAGTGGTTAACACCAATCAGCAGACAGTCAACTTAGACTATGTTACTAAATCTGACTACGAAAATGGAGTCACCTCAAAGCAAGTTGATCACTTATCTGTATTCTCAACGGGTGGATTTGAAATAAAAATCAAAGGGAATGATCTAATTAATAATAGTCGGTCTATATCTGCTCAGGACGTATTTATTCAGCCTTACGATGGCTCTAACGCTTTAAGAGGAGTTACTTATCATCCCGTTAATTTAAATAGCTCAGAAGCTCTTATAATCAGTTCGGATAAAGGTGGGGTAGACAAGACATTCTCGGTTGATTACTCTGCAAAAGGAGATTTCAAATATCTGAATTTATACCGATATTCAGATATAGCTAATGTATTCAGCACGAATGTCATTTATGTAATTAATCCGAAGTGAAATGGAAAAACTAATATCTAAATTAAATATTCCTAGTGGCAAAAAAAGGCGTAAGAAAGGATACCTAAAAAGTGGCTCGCTGATCGGAATGAAATTTGGGAGATTAAAGGTTTTATCCAAATATAAAGATAATCCCATTTCTAAACTAATCAGATGGGAGTGTGAATGTGATTGTGGAAACATAATACAAATAAATACAGGAAATCTAATTTATTCAAATACTCGTTCTTGCGGATGTCTAAGGGTAGATGTCAGTCATAAAGTAAATCTAAAACATGGAAAGTCAAAGTCTCCAATATTCAATATATGGTCAGCGATGAAAGCTAGATGTTACTATCAAAAAGGGAAACATTATTCAGACTATGGAGGTCGAGGAATCAAGGTTTGCAATAGATGGCTTAATTCATTTGATAAATTTTATGAAGATATGGGTGATAGACCAACTTCAAAACACTCACTGGATAGAATTGATGTAAATGGTGACTATGAACCTTCTAATTGTAGATGGGCTACAAAAATGGAGCAAGTAAATAATACTAGAAAAACTTTATTCCTAACCTATAATGGAACTACAAAATCTATATCTGATTGGTCGAGATTCTTGGGAATTAATAAAATGACTATTCGAAGCCGTATACAACGAGGGGGAAAAGATATGGCTAAGATATTATCTACTAAGATTCATAAAAATCAATTTGACGTAGATTGAATGCAGTATTGGATTATTTATCTATAAAGTAAATTATTACAGCAATAGCACTCACCAAGACAGTTAATCCAATAAGAGTATTAAATATTGAATAAGATTTGTGAGATATTATTTTGTACGGCTTATCGCTTCCTACAGCACGATAGAAAAGTAAACGGACTTGACATCCGATATACTTACAAAAGTCGAAAACAATACTAATGAATAATTCACCCATAATAATCAGTTTACTCAAAGATAGAAATAATATGAATATAGAAGAAAAAGCCAAAGAATATGTAAATGAGTTATATATGCAAACTACTCATTTATTTAAAGAAAGATGTATTGCAAGGGAAGGCTATTTATCAGGCTACACCCAAGCCGTCACCGACCGATCAGCCGAGAACGAGAAGCTAAGGGAGGCTTTGAGGGAGATTGTGCAATTTACAGATGAAATGCAAAATGCTAAAACTGATTTCGATTACAATATGAGTTCAACAGAAAGGAAAGCCGCGATAATAAGAGCCAAACAATTAATAACAGAAGAAAAATGAAATTCAAATACAGTGCATTTATCGAAAACACTCCTAAAATTAAAGAACGAAGATCATAAAAAATAAGAATATTACTATTATAAGAACAGTCAATGCCTGATCTTTTTTCTTCTTTCTGAATAGTTTAAATGAATAATAGGATAAGGCTAGAATCATCAAGCCATATATCCAATGAATGGGAATTGTAATTTCATAATGAAAATCCATACCTCAAAATTAATAAAATAAATAACAAACCGCCCTTTTCTATACATACCAAATCAACGTGTATAGAAAATGGGAAAAACTATACAGATTATGATACAACTAACAGAAAAAGTAATTGCTGTCGAGGTGCCGAATGATGCAACGGATATCCTACTTATTCACGGTAATACTAGACTCGCTTATTTCCACCCAAATTATGTAAGGATAGATTTGAGCTATAAGGCAGAATATCTCATCGGCGTAACCCCTCTATCAGAGGAACAATGGAAAGAGGTAGTCGATAGCAAGCAGATCGGACAAATGACCGAACCCAGATGGAGAGATCACCAATATGGCGAGTTTGTTTTGTATGGGCTAAAAACAGCCACCGAAAGCGGGTTATCCCTTATCGAATCAAAAGGCTTAGATATAAACAAAAAGTATGCTATGATCAAAATAGAAAAGTGATCATTTCTTAGACCTTCTGACTATTGAGTCTCCCATAAATAGAGTAATAACGAGCATTATAAATTGAATGATAAATACGGGATAAATAGGTTCAGATGTAAAATAGCGATAACCAAAGCTAATTATTGTAATGGGAAAAGTTAATAAGAATAAAGCAGCACTCCATTTCCAATATAAAAGATCACCTGGATACATGCCCAAAATGGATATCAATCCGAGTAGGTTATATATGAAAATAAAAAGTGCAACAGTTTTTCTCATCTATTTATTTTAAAATCCAAATATAACAAATTTATGAACAGACCAGATTTAAATACACTATCGAAAGAAGTTTTCGAAGCAAATAAAGCAAAAGGATTTCACGATGTGGAACTAAGCAATGAGACTTTACTCATGCTAGTAATAACCGAGTTATCCGAAGCCGTTGAAGCAGATCGGAAAAGTAAGAGAGCTAATTTAGAGCGTTTTCTTAAACGTATAGAAACAAGTAGATCGTACAAAGGATTAATACCTGAAATAACACCCGATAGAGCTTATGAAGTTATTTACAATGAAACAATTAAAGGATCAATAGAGGAGGAACTAGCCGATGCCGTTATACGTCTGCTTGACTTGGCTGGATTGAGAGGATGCGACCACCTAAAAGATTTACTCCTTTGTCCTACAGTTTCTGACAAGAAGAATTTTCCAGATAACATATTCGCTATCTGTACAGATTTAATCTATTATAAATATACCGTATCAGAGCGTATATCTTTTGCTTTATTAAATATCGAATACCTATGCAAGTTGCTCTCAATCGACCTCTGGCAACACGTCTCTCTCAAACTAAAGTACAACCAAACACGACCGATTAAGCACGGAAAAAATTATTGATTATGAGAAAAGAGTATAAAAGAGTCGTCAAGCATGTACACATATCACCCGATGCAAGGTATTCATACGAGATTAACATGGGTATATTTTTAGCCAATCATCCTAATTTAAAAATAGAACATACTATTGTACATAAGCCGTATCATGTGAGTATAATCTATTCTGAATTGGAAGAAATTTAACTGATAAATACAAATAAAAATGAACAAAGACATTCAAACCCTCATTGAGAGGGAAGCGGAAATATCAGTCCAAATATTTTCAGAAGACCAGAGAGTGAGTAGAGCAATGAAAAGAGTCGGCAAGAGAAAATTCATCCAGGGCGCATCTTTCGCCCTCTCCCTATTCAAGTGGAGAAAAGTAAGTGATGAGTTGCCGGATGCAGATGAAGCAGTGTTGTGTAAAATGAAAAGCCCGAGCGTGATCGTTGAAGGCTTTATCTATAATGACAATGGAGTCCCCAAAATATTGACACAAACCGACTTTGAGTTCGAAGATTATGCAAATGGAGAGGTCACCGAATGGATGCCTATACCTCAAATAGATTAAAGAAAGAGGATATGAAACGAATTGAAGTAAATTACACAATCGAGATAGATCATGTTTTAGCATACTGGCAGTCTAAGCTCGAACATTTATGGAATGAGCGTCAGGCTATGGATGAAGAAATTGAAATGATAGATAATACTATATCCTATCTACAAGCTCTCAAATCCGCAATGAGTGCTCAGATTGACATTGTAATCAAAGACGAAAGCGAAAATGGTAATTAACGAACTAAACAAAATGAGACAGATTAAATTCAGAGGAAAAAGAAACGATCAGTCCGAATGGGTATTTGGTGATCTGATCGAAGAAAATGGGGGTGATGCTTATATCGTACAAGCAAACATAATTCAATGGAAACAATTTGAAGTTGACCCCGACACCGTCTCTCAATTCACAGGCTTAACCGATAAGAACGGAAAAGAGATATACGAGGGGGATATAATCGAAGATAAGAACGGAATCGGTGTTATTATGTGGTTTCAGACATCATGGGGTGTAGCTTCATATGCTCATGGATATAATGGAGTTAAAAGTTATACAGCAGTGGATTCTTTTTACTGCGATGAAGTTAAAGAATGGGCTGTCATCGGCAACATATTTGACAACCCCGAACTTTTAAATGAAAAGCAATGAAAGCAAATGAAGCATTAGAAGAATTGTATCGTGCTATAGAAGATCATAAAGTCTGGCGTAAATCAAAACGTGGGCGGAGCTATTTACGAAAGCACCCGATAAGCAAGAAAGAAATACTGCGAACTTTTAAAGACAGATTATGATACAAGCAAATGAAATAAGATTAGGAAATTGGGTATCTCATACGAATGATAATGGTACTTTCAATCTTCAAGTAGAAGAAATTCGACCAACGGGAATAATTACGACATGGAACGGTGGATCGTGGTTCGTATCATTCGATAAGATTGTAGCCATCCCCCTAACAGAAGAAATACTGTTGAAGGCAGGGTTTGAGAAAGATACTGGAGAATTTTATCTATATAAAGACATTACAGTACGTAAAACATACTACTCTGATGATTTTTGGCGTTTTATTTTCAAGCAACAACGCATAAAGGATATTAAATACCTTCACGATTTACAGAACACAATCTTCGCTCTGACGGGTGAGAATCCGGTGCTAGGATTAAAAATATTAAACGATGCCATCAAATAATATAGGGTCTTTACTATATGAGTTATCAGGCTCATCTGAGTTGATAAATAAATTAGAGGCATGCAAAAGAGAAGCTCAATTGATCCAATCTTTATTTACCTCGGCTCGAATAAAGATGCTTGAAGATGGGACTACTGAGAAAGCTATTTACATAGACCAATTCGCAACGCCTATCTGTAAAATCTATGAGCCTCCATCATTTTTTGTCAATAGGTCTACTTATCAATTGACAGATTCTGGCAATAAGTATGAAATGGTGGCGTGTATAAATACAAATATGTTGGATATATTGGTTATGAAATGTATTGAGGTAATTAGACCGATAACAAAAAGATTCTCCCTTTTGAAAATGGACTGCGACTATCTAAATATTCCTTTCGAGGATGGATTAGAAGTTTTTGATTCAAATAAAGCTAATTGGATTAAACTATGAATTCAAGATATAACATTTACTATCTAAGTATAGTCGGAAACGGATTCGCCAAACGTGTTGACATTAACGTTGACGATGTAGAAAAGTTCCGCAGAGAAACCGCCGAGACCTTTAAAGTACCGACAAGTAAAGTGAAATTGAAAATAAAACACCTAGACGAAAAATGGGATGACCTAAAGCACCCCATTCCTCTTGAAAAATAGCTTATAAGCTATAACCCCAAATATTATTACCAGAGCGATTATACCTGTCCATTTAAGATATATATTCAGCTCATTTACTTTGTTCGACTCAGATGTAGACTTATTGGTCTCGTTTGTAGTCGTTTTTATTTTACTCTTATCAATGGTACTATCGATAGCCGACTCTTTCTGTTCAAGTTTACTATTATCAACCTGCTTGCTTTCGGTCTGTTTACTTATCTTAGTTTCAGACTCAGAGAGTAGGGGAGGCTTACCTGTAACGGAATCAGTCGGCTTTGAAGTATCGTAATTTCGGTCAATCCGATTTATATTCAACTGTTCAAAGATAACCTTCTCAAAAGCATTATGTACCGCTATTTCTAAGGCTTTATTTTGCAATGTAGCTATATCGTTTGATACTTGTTCAGAGTTGTTTATTTTAGTCTCTGAAATCGATTTAGATTGAGTTTTACAGCCATACAGGAGCAGTATAATAAAGCATACCACAAACAATACAGCCCACCAATTTATTTTATTGTCTTTCATATCATTTGTATATAAAATTGTCTTAAAGGAGTAATAGGATATATCTCTTTAGCATTATCAAATAAGCTTGACTTACTTTCGTCTATAAACAGAACGTTAAATAGAAAGAGAGACAGTCTTTCTTCGACAACCAAAGATTCATCATCAGAAGTGTTTAGATTTACTATACCTATCACATCAATTATAAATGATTCTGATGAATAGTATTCACCCTCGAATCTAATTATCTCATCTAGATCGGATCTATTTTCGACTTCATAATACTTTGTTTTCATTTTAGTATATAGCTATATATTTTACACCCTCATTATTTAAATCCTGATCGATATTCCAAGTTCCAGCTTCTTTTGTTTCTTGTATTAGGCGTGAGGTTGTCTGAATCTCAATGTTTGAATCGGTTAAAAGCTCTATGCTTAATAAATCAGCACTTCGGGTAACTGCACTACTACTTATTGGAATGTATGACGTTGGGTTAGCCTGCTTTTCTACCTGAGGATAGGCATAACATATCCCATCTATACCATTACCTGTGAATTGATATAATTGTGTCGATACAGTTGGCTGATCCGATAAACCTATAATCAAGTAAGATGTTGCATCCGCTAAACCTGCATCACGAAATACAACCCGATACCATCCATTCTGTTTTTGACTAATACTGGCTGTCAATCCACCCATGTTTTGAGAAATAACCCCATCTATAAGATCAACCATAAGCCATTGAAGAACAGAGCCGCTCCTTATTCTAAGCTGTACATATCTTATTCCACTATATTTAAGGAAAACAGAGCCGACTTGAGTGTCTGCGGCTGACACGCCGTTATTATAGCTAACTCTATGGGTGTTGAGCGTTGAATTAGCCACAATTTTATATCCCTGATAATAATCATCACTGTATGCAACACTTGTTACCTGATCTAGAGTTGCGTTAGATTTTACAAGATTTGTGCTTTCCTTTTCAATTAATATTTTAGGCTCATTTGTATAGTACCCATAATCTATACGAGGCATATCCGAACTGATAATCTCCATTTTTTTTGAGACATCAAACAGTGAAGCCATTGTACCTCGATGAAAGGTAAAAGGGATAAGCGAACCTGTTTTATTATCCATGCCATAAAGATGACCTGAATCACCTTCAATTGGGAGCAAGATTATCTTAGCTGTTTTTTTTACTTGGGGACTCAACCCATCATATAATGATTTAACAAGACTTGAGCTAACATTAACTCCTATTTTATTTAGATTATTAGAAAATCTGTTAGCAAGTCTTGCTCCCCTAGATAAAAAGAGCTTCCATCGCAGTGGTGTAATTACTGCTGGTCAGAGTTGTTCCATTTACGGATACGTCACGATATGGGAGTGAATACAATGTGATCCTTCCTAATTGTAGATATATTTTATTGACATCAGCCGTATATGTAATGCTATTCTTTGGATATCCTGACGCAGGCGACCCATCATTACTTATCAATATCTGAGAATCGGTAGTAGTTATGTTTATCATTGCTAGCTTATTTAGTTAAATTTCGTTCTACTGTTTTAATAACTGCTTTTAACGTACCTGCATAATTAGGGTCAGTTGCATACCCTGCCTTAGCTATTTCCTCCGCAAATTTATACGGATCAGACTTCACTTTTAGAGCATCTCCATATCGTTTATTTTCAATAAAAAAATTAGCATGATCAGTAAAGCTTTCCTCTGGTGAATCGTACTTTCTGAACCAATCCTTTACTACATAATCAAACTTACCATCCTTACGAGGCTTAATGCTGATAATCTCAGGAAAATGTGCTGAGTTAGTTTTTAATACCTCTCTTGTAGTTAGCAACTGTTTTTTATTCATTGGTGTAGCTGTGTTAGCCTTAACCCCGAAAAACATATTGCCGACTGCTCTTTCACCCCATCCGCTTTCTAAAGCCGCCTGAGCTAAAGTAAACAGATACGAAATACCTGTTTTTTCCTCGGTTTGTTTTGCGTAAGCCATATACTTACTTACAAATTCATTTGGTTTCATTTTTATCTGTTTGTGTTAATTGTTCTGCTATCTTATCTACATCGGTAACCTCAACTCCTAACTTCTTTGCAATCTCACTTCTCAGCAATTTCCAAAGCACTTTAATTACAGGCGTGTCAGGTTTGATTATAAGAATGTGACCGCATACGCTTATACTCTCTGCTACGACCAAGACCGCCGTTGTCAATTGATACATGATATGCCAATCATTCGATATTGCCTTTTCGGCTAGAGCAACAAGAGTTAAAATAGAAAAGTATACAGCTATTTTTAATGCTGTTTTAGTTAACCCTATACTCAAGGCAAACTTTTTTCGCTTAAATGATGATGCCATACCCCAAATTAGGTCAAATAGTATAGCACTTATTACGAGATACAAGCATAGTTCCCTCGTATCTCCCAACCATCCGATAAACCATGTCGAAATAAATACTAGTATACTGCTTACTCTACCCCAGAACGTAGATAGTACCATAGGAAATTTAGATAATGAGTCTTGTATTGTTTTAGTTATTGCGTTTAGTAGTTCCATAGTATTAGCTGTTAATAGCTACATATCCTTTGATAGGAATGTATTTATTGTATATTATTTTCATGTATTGTTTTATATTACTCGTTTCACAGAAAACATACCCTCTTTGACATCTCCTATTGTAATATTGGAGTCATCGTTCTTTTTCATCAGGTAACGAAAGTACTTAGTGCTTTCCGAAGGTGCGAATGTCTTAGAATCGTTTACCCATCCTTGCTCTCCTAAATAGTTCTTATTTTCGTCATATTCTCTGATAAGCAATGAATACCCCGAAATATTAAAAACTAGCTGGTATGTTGCACCCGTAAAAACACTTATATGTTCCTTTGTCCTAAGTCTATTCAATGCAGCAATAACCGTATCGGGATTACCAACCGTTATATTATTTATTCCTCCTTGTTCCCAAAAGTTACTACTACCTATATTTTTTTTGGATAGTATATCTAGGGTGACAGGATCAGTGTTAAAAAAGTATTTCTTACCAATCAGATAACAGATATTGGCATTTGTATTACTTCCAGAATAATAAAAAGCATTTATTACTCCATTGTCCGCTATTGCTGCGCCTACATATCCAGCATCGGCAACACCTTGAACAGGTAGTTTGCCGATACGCACCTGAAAGCCCATCCTGTCATTGCTCGCATCTTCTTCCGTTGCACACGATTGTAATATGCTTGTATATCCGTCTTTTTCAGGGAAACGGCTATGATGAATAAATTCCACAGTCTTTGAATCCTTATGAAAGATCAATTGACCGTTCGCTTCATTCATGTTTAAGATGGAATTCGAAGCAACCGGTAATTCCCATGTAAGACCGCTATCATAACTACGTGTGAAATAGGCAGGAACTTTAGAAGTATACCCTGCGTCTCCGACTGTACTACGCATATAGCAGATAATAGTGCCGTCTGATAGTTCACACCATGCAGGCTCTGTGTGTTTGTAGCATTCGGGTATTGTGGCAAATATCCATGTAACCCCGTTATCATCAGAATATAATATACGGGTAAGGCGTGTTGTCGGGTGACATGCCAGTGTGATTATACGTCCTGATTCCAAAACTAGAAAACCTGTAACATCGCCATTATAGGCAGTTACAATTTCCCCATTTGCTATCATATCAGTACGAGTCCATGTACTGCCCTTATTTGTTGAACGATAAACGCTTGTCCCTGTATGTACGCCTGTTGAATTTACAAAATGAGCAACTAAAGAAATATAATCCCCATTAGCAGCAATTCCGCTAGCTTGGGTTTTACAACTAATACCCTCACTCATCCTATCAGCGACAACTAATAAATTACTGAAATTGCCTTCCGGGTCTTTGAATCGCATGGCAACCCTGTTGTTAATGAGAGTATGCCCTGCCTTAATATCATAAAAGATAATGAATTTATCTAAAGAGCGATCATAAGCCACATTAGCATGAGGCCATGAGGAATGAGTACCTGTTAATAATTGTGATGGATCAGTGCCATCGAAAGCAATACCCATATCCACAAACGTATAGGGTAAAATAGAGTCTTTAGATTCGGATGCATTAGCCAATGCACCGATAAATCGTATATAGTCGAATCGGGGAGCATTAAAAGAATCGGCGACACTATCTTTCAGATAGGAGTAAACCATATAATGAGATCCAATAGGGAAATCGATTAGTTTTCGCTCTCCGTTACCCACGGCACTTGGGGTATAAGTGATTCCTGATATATAACTCCAGTCTGAACGGTAAAAACCTATACCCATTCCCAATGAAGAGTTATGTACGGGGCAGTTCATCTGAATAAAGCCGTTAACGGTAAATATCTTTATGAAAAAATTAGTACTATCTGTTATTCTGCCTGTATCTACTTTAACGGAATAATTTGCCACTCTCTCATCTGACGGTATCGACTTATTAATTGTTTTAGACAGGTTGTAGAAAGAATCGCCTAGCTCTTTTATTACCTTATTAAAGGAATACTCCCGCGCTTGAACCAGTTTGAATGGAATCGGTTGATACCCGGTGCTATCCTTTAACATCTCTACATCGGTAAAGGCTATATACTTTGTGTTTTTGGGCGGTGCGATCTTATAATTAACTAATGGGGTATTCGTACGTAAGGTATCGATGACCTCCATCATCTTGTTAAAATATACTATCGTTGATATAGATGCCTCATATACTCCGTATGTAGTAACATACCAGTTATTTGTATATCCTGATGGTAACTCTATCGGATTGCTCGCTCTAAATCTTGTGTCGGTTGTAGAAGTTAATACGCCTAAGCTGTTATATTGATTATGACCCGATACCCAACTAACCGCAACATCCTTTGGCTGCTGCAAGAACCTTTCAATAGTATCATAGTTGGATTTTCGTATTGATATTCTGTCATTGATGATATCATTTATGAGCTTAGGAGCATTATATCCGAATGATACCTGATTATCCCTTAGTTCAACCAGTTGAATTTCATTTTCCAGAGGATAATCAAAAGATAGATATATCTTCTTTGTCTTTGTGTTATATACTACACACTCTTTATTCTCTGTAAAATATATCCTCCTGTTTACTGTATCCAAACATCGTGTTTTTTTTGATTCCGTCCAATGGGAGTGTACCGTATTAGCCGATAATAACAGCAATACATTCTCTGTGTTTATCGAATTATTCGGATCATCAACATTGTAACCGAGTCCTCGGAGACTTACAGTAGGTCCATATACGGATAATGTAGATGTATCGGAACACAGATTGATGCTGCTGTATCCCAATATAGGATAAGTATTGGATCTTTGCCTTTCATTGAATAAATCGGCGACCGATTTCCAATTGGAATTAGTACCCCATCCGCTTATATTTGTCCCGATATAGTATTCTGTTATCAACTCTCCGGTGGATAACTTATAAGTAATCTGCTGCCCTAAACCACGTAAAGTTGTTGGTACTGCGTTACGGGCAGACGCATTATCTGTGTAGTCATATTTATTATTATATTGGGAAACATTGAAAGCCTCTGTTCTAGAGGTCTTAAGTGTGAGGTCTGTCTTAGTAGCTGCATCTGCATTAATTATTGTTTCGCCTGTATTCACCCAAGACGATCCACTCCAAACATAATAGTATGGTAGGCTATTCGCAGGATTAATCTGATCCGATACTATATATCGATCTCCTTTGGATGGATTGACTATTGCATTTAATGCAGTTAGATTTGCGACTGTTCCGAGTGACACTTGACCTTGTGATATATTATCTACATATACCGCCAAATCGTACCCTGCGCCACCAACTCTTGCTGCAGTATTTGCAGATTCTTGTGTTTCTGAACCGATGATCTGCCATTGATTCTTTATCTCATTAATTGTTTTTGCCATTATAATGTAGTTGCTTGTGTTACGATAAATTCCAAATCAAATTCCAAAATATATCCTCCTCCGATACAGGATAATCCATATATTTCCAAATTAGACTGTTTTGAATAATATCCTTTAAAATCCGAATTGAGCGGTATATTGTGTATCGTTTTCAATCCATTTGAAGATATGTGCTGAAAGAACAATGAGTAATTTGATAATAAATCCGAGATAATCTCTGACCCCATAATAATAGATAGAGTTATAGTCTTTTCCTTTCTTTTTAATTTATATCCTACATCGATTATATTTCCGTTAATTGTAGAATAAGATTTTATAAGAGGATCTTTAAGGGAATCAAATAAGAGAGCATCGGCATTAAATGACTTTACAGCCATACCGTAATTGATTACATCCTGACCGATACTGAAAAAGTTGTGAGTAATGTATTTGTATGATATAGGTGTATTTACGGATAACAAGCCTCTAAATGTAAAATCAAATGTTACATCGAAAGTCGACTGACTACCCCAGATATTTTGTAATGGGTTATCCATAGAAAAGGTCAATTCCTGTTCTAAGTAAAATTGATTACCATTAACTAACCTAGATGCTGATGGTGATGACGCACCTGTATATCTCAACTGCCAAGTTTTGTCTAGCGACTTTATATATAAAGATCTGTATCCTTGACCCGACAAAAGAGCAAAAAGACCACTTCTTTTATTTAGTAAATTAACTTTACTATCTGCATATATACCCACCGATACGCTAACGGTCTTAGCCTCAAATTTAGGATTAGATAAATCCACCTCTAATCCATCTTCCTCGAACCAATCATTGCTATCTGGATCTTTTCTGTCAGGGTATGCCAGTAGAGAGTTATAGCTATCTTTTAAGATAACCGCACCATAAGTAGACCAAATATCTACTCCATCTATCACGTAGTTTCCATTTATCATAGCAAAAGGAGAAAGCCTGACTACAAGCATCAATTCTAGGTCAATAATATCGAGTATGTAATCAGTCAATTGTGTGAGTCAGGCTAAACTCAGAGATGAATATAAATAAAAGTCAAGCTGATAGCCAGTCAAATCATGACAGAAGATAGGCATATTTAGAGTTTGTTAATAATTGTGAAAATACTTATATTTAGATAACACACAGTACGAAAACACAAATTACAAAAGCATGATTATATTTAGTCCGGAAGATGAGATAATCTTCAATGGAGAGGTTACAGACCAATCATATAGGTATAAGTCTATAATGGGAGACAATAACCTAACTCTTTATATAGAGTCTCCAGAACATCTTGAAATACCAATAGGTAGCTATGTCTACTTTCAGCGTGACGGTGCAAGTTCAGGAGAATATTACTATTTGCTCAAACCTCAAAACTTAATCAAAAACCATACTCGTTATTTCGAATATACAGTCATACTTGAATCTCAACAATATTTACTCAAAACACAAACTTTCAAATTCTTTACGGTTGGGACAGACGGCAAGAGAGATAGTAAGTATAAACTAAAAGGATGGATCACAGCGACACCATTAGAAGCTCTGGAAATGGTTGTCAAAGTAATGAATGAATTTGATGAAGGTTGGACTGTCGGAACTTGTATTGAAGCAGACAGAAAATTGCTTGAATACTCTGCCGAGAACTGTTTCGAGTTCCTTCAAAAAATAGCCGATGATTTCAATACCGAATGGTACATTATCGGGAAACAGATATCAATTGGCAAGGTCGAACGAGACTCAGATAATCCAATATCGCTACAATACGGATACAATAACGGATTGAAGAGTGGAGTGAAACGGGATATAGGAGATACAGACCGAATTAACAGGCTGTTTATAATCGGGGGAGATAAGAATATATACGCTACCGAATATGGGAATGACACACTGCTATTTCCTAAAAATAGAGAAATAAAATACGATGGTTCTAAATTTGAAGGAGAGACAGGATTCAATTCAAGCACAGCTGAAACATTTATAACCGATTCAGAGGGTATGTATGTTCAGCATAAAGGACTACCGGCAACTGAACGAATACTAGATGGTACATTAGAGGAAACAGATACTTATCCGCAAAGGGTAGGGACTATCTCTGGAGTTATAGCTGTCAATGACGAAAAAGCATTGTATGATATTGTCGATAACTCTATTCCTGAATCACTAAATTATAATGATTGGTGGCTTGATGAAGTAACACCGACTATTATACCCCAAAGTGGAATGTTAGCAGGTCATGAATTTGAAATCAGTAAATATACCCATTCAGAGAGACGTTTCGAATTAGTACCTATTACCGATGCAAACATACAGATGCCTAAAGGAGAGTTTATCCCTGCTGTTGGTGATAAATATGTTGTGTTCAATATGAAGATGCCTCAGTCTTATATTGACGAAGCTGAATTAAATTTACTGAAAAAAGGAGTCGCATATCTGTATGAAGAAAGCAAACAAAAATTTATAATAACAGGCGAACTTGATGGGTTGTTTGCTCAGCGTAATTGGGCGCAGTTGAAAGATCATTTGGATGTTGGTTATTTTGTGGAATTTACAGATCCTCAATTCTTTACTGAACCTCAGAAAATACGTATCACAGGTATCACAGATTATGTCAATACACCACGTAAGCCTAAATTAGAATTAAGTAATGAGGTAAAAGTGAATACTTGGGCTAGCATAAAATCCGATATAAGAGATACGGAGACCACTATCGACCGCACCAATCAAGGAAACATGGCTCAGACTCGCCGCATGTGGTTTGACTTAAAACAGACTCAGGAAATGATGTTCGACCCTGAAGGAGACTTCTTTACCAACTTTATTCAGCCTCTATATATACAGACCATGCAGCTTGTAGCAGGAACACAAAGCCTGCAGTTCATGTTTGTTGATATAAACGATCATAGTATTCCGTCTGACTTGCCTGTTCCTGTATATAACAATGTTGATAGAACATTTACAGTTCAATCAAGAGCGTTAAAGCACCTCACACTAGGAATAGATGAACTTACACCTGAGTCAAACAGGAGTTATAAGATATGGGATGTAGCAGGAGGCACGTCTGTTCTAGATCCCGAAAAGGGATATTACTTATATGCGAAGTGCGATAAAGGTGGTACAACGGGTCAATTCGTTGTCTCTGAGTCTCCTATTACCATAGAGCAGATTGACGGGTTTTATCACTTCTGGGTAGGTATATCTAATTCGGAATATGATGGTGTGCGTTCATGGCGTACCATGTATGGATTCACCGAAATATTACCGGGACAAATAACAGTAGATAAAATAGTCAGTGCAGACGGATTGAGCTTTTTGAATCTTTTAGCTAATCAGTTTAGGCTAACGAATGGTCAGACCGATGATGATGAACAGACTCTTGATTGGTCAGAAGGTACTCTGACGATAACGAATGCGACCATAAATAAATCCCTTAAAGTACTTGGAGAAGCTCTAATAGCAGGGTTCTATTTTTCGGATCAAGAAATCAAGTCAACCGCCATGAATGGGTCAAATTATGCCATGCTACTTGATGGCATAAATGGATATATTAAATTAACATCAAATGAGTCTGGAACTGGTGGAGGAGGCTCTGGATCTTCTACTGGAGAAACGTCATTATCATCAGTCATCGAGATATCTAGTAGTAATGGAACTGTTACAGCTCGTAACGACAATGGTGTTGCAATGGTTGGGGCTAATGGGATATTCGCAAACCATGCTGGACAACCTGCATTTCCTGCAAGCTCAGGGATTCAGACAGCGGGTGCAGTTGTCGGACTGGGGTTTGGAAATATGGCTAAGGATAATATTTCTCCAAACTTCATGGCGGGAGTAATTGGACGGGCTATAAATTCTAACAGTAATCCTGCTCCGGCATATGGCGGGTATTTCTTAGACTTATTCGCATCAGGATTAATTCTTGACACAATTTCAATATCAGGGACTACAAATAAAAACACAATACTGACAAAAAATAACTCTTTTATTCATTCTATATCAACAGTTCAGCAAACAGTAACGTTGCCTTCCAATGCCTACAAAGGCACTGTGCTATGGTTAAAGCAATGGCAGGGTGGTTTTATGAGAGTACAACCTCCAACAGGTCAGAAGTTATTTGATGATGCTACTGAAAATACATACTTAGATATCTCTAATGGAGAAACGGCTATGTGTATATTTGTTGGGGATATAATTGTATCAGGGGCTGATTATGGAACTTGGCTTATAAGTAAATTTTAATTTGGATAGTTCTCTGTACTATTTTTATTTATAATACTTGATGAATATATATATGGAATTATCCATTTGTTTTTTATTTTTTCCAGAAGAATATATGGACTATCGTTTACATATGTTTTTACATAATTTTTATCATTATCAAATACTTCAATAAACAAATAGTATTCTCGGTCTTTTACATAATCAATTTTAGTCTCTTTAGATTCGGTTCTTCCGTTTATGTCAGAGATCGAGGCTGCTTTAATCCATTTACCATTATCATCTTTATACCCAATGATACAAAGTTTAGCAGTCATTTCATCTCTTTCATTCGCGATTGTGACACTTGTATATGTCTGGATTTGCTCCGTTTCATCATCATCGCTGCTGCACGAAATAAAGAAGGTAACAGCGAATAGAATATAGAGTAAATTTTTCATAATAAAATTAATGTTAGTTCAATTCTTTCAGGCTTTGAAAGTATATATTTTTTTCGGTATATTTAAAATAAAAACTATGATATATATTGAAAATAAATATCTTCCTCCTGCCTATTTACTTAGGCTTTATCAATCAATGTTGAAAGACCATTTGGGCAATGAAATGTCATTAACTAATAATCAAAAGAAGTTTCTGACTCATTTATTATCTTATCCTATAGAATCTATAGATCAGGAGAAGGAATGCATGAATGTTATCGAGGCTATCTTTAATCAGCAAAAGGCACAGCAAATACTGGATTGCACATTATAGGTTCTCCCCTTGCGACTCCTCTACTATATGTGCATATATAATATAGATTGTCGCTTACTCGAAAAATGGCTATAACATCTTCGTCAGGTTCTAATCCTGATTTCTGACCAACAGTATCGGTATATAATACCCCGTTATGCCAATATTGAACGGAGTATATCTTGTCGTCTTGTTGAACCCTACCTTGACTGTTCAGAAATCCTTTTATGCTTTTATACACATCCCTAGCTTCTGTCTCGCTAGAAGAATGAGGAATGAAAAACTTTGGAACTGAATTTATTGTGTTAGTCATAGCTTTATGTTGTTTATTAAAATCCGTCATGCTAAGTTTGTCTCGAAGGTTAAGCATTATTTATAGCCGTTTTTATTTCTTCATAAGTATCTAGTACATTTATCATTATCGTATCAACAAGCATCCCAGCCGAGTTTAACGCTAGAATCTTATCTCGAAATACAATAACAGAATTAAAACCGATACTATTGTCTTTTATAGCATAATAACTTATAATATTATCAACATTTAAAGCCATTTTTCGGTATTTACTATCTATCTCTATAAACTTTGCCATAATCATGTAATTTTATTTGTGTAGTAGTTATTTTTTACAAACCTAGAATAATCTTTTATTAAATGCAAAAATATTAGAGAAAATATGTTTTAGAAAATACCTGTTTCTGAAGATAATAATATTACCTTCAACCCTGATTTTGCGGATTTAATTAAAGTTGCTGACAGATATGACTTTTTAAATACACAAGATGACTTTAAAAATATAGTAACACAGATTGAAAGAAACTAGATACATTGAGATTTATGGCTTATAGGGTAGGGCATAAGAAACAAAAACAAGGAATGGCTATTTTTAGCAAATTTCTAAGAGTGGGTTTGTATGGGGGAAGGTCTTTATATAGAGCATCGAAGAAAAATTATGATTTTTATAGTAACGATTCACAAATAAGAAATAAGCAATATAGAAATAAGCAATATTTAGCCATTAGGCAAGACAGAATAAATAGGGATAGAGCTAATGGTATTAAAATAAAAACGCCTAGATTAAATATCATTTTAACCATAACAATAGGTGTTTTATTTTTAGTTTTTGCTATTTGGTCTTTAACATTACCATCATTGGGAACATTGTTGGTTTGGTTTATTGCTATTTGTGTCATAAACTTTTTAGGCGGACTATTAAAATAAACTAACAAAACTTTATTATGGAAACTTTACTAGCTGTTGTTTTTATTGTATTCGGCATTCTGCAGATAATACTATTCTTCAAAATTTGGGGTATGACTGATAATGTAAGAGCGATATTAAAAAAGATAAATACTAATGATTTAGTAATCAAATCACAATTATTAGCATTGGCAGATGACCAAGAAAACGCAAAAAAATATTTGGAGGAATCTTTTAATGAGCGAATTCTTTTTTTAATTTCAAATAGAAGAATAGATTCAAGTAACTTTTTAGGTGCATATAATAAAGAAGCAAAAAAATATCATGATATAGCAAAACAACTTGAATTGTCTGGTTTCAGGATTGAAGATAAAAAGCATGTTTTTAAAAACATGCTCAACGATTTCGATTGGGACGACTTTACTCGTTGAAATAATAAAAGGGAGCAGTAACGCTCCCTCTCTTTTTTATGGCTTAATCTTGACACCCTGATTAACCATTGTATTAAGACTTGTCTCCATGTATGGTATTCTCGAAGTATAGCTATCAATAGATCTCAGTATTGCCGTCTGAGTCTGCAACTCTGCACTCATAGCCGAAACATTCATATTAATGGCATTCGTATTATTAGCCGTTATAGATAGTTTTTCCAGTGCAGCATAAGTAACACCCGTAAGCACATCTATTGATTCCTGAGTGGCTTTTGCATACCCTTCCGATAATCCTTCTCTGGCAACATCATTTACACTTCCTAGTCCTGCTTTTTGTTTCGCATCATTATATAAATCCATAGCGGCAGCCGCATCATCATATCCCTTTTTAATATCGCCTACAAGATTTCCCATTAAATCGGTTAGATTCGCCTGAGGATCATCACTTAAGAGAGCATCCTTTATTGCGTCCTTATATTCATCAAGCATATCCCCAAATACTGCAGACATGACCAAATTAGAAACGAGAGAGTCAAGCATGTCACCAATGCCTTCATTTACGGTATCAAAGAAATCCTCCGCTGACAGTTTCCCATTCTGAAACGAAGAGATAAGAGCATCAGAAATAGTAGAACCGATTTGACCAAACAAAGAGTTTATCTGATCGTCCATTTCCTGCATTGCTTCCTCATACTGTTCTGTATAAGCTATTAGCTCCTCAAGAGCTTCCTTTCCTTGACCTTTGAAATTATTTTGAGAGACAATTAGTTTTGCATACTCAAGATCAAGCTTTCCCGTTTCATCTATAAGTGCAGGATAGGCGGTCAATAAATCTCCATAAACAGCCTTACTTCCCGTTGTAATTCCAAGAAATTTCTTTCTCTTAGTTCCTGTCTGAACCATTATAGAAGAAAGATATTCTTCCAAATTTTCAGTAGGTTTATATTGAGGCTTTATTAAATCTTGAATGGCACTACCACTACTTATTTTAATAGTACCTTTTGTATATAATTCATTTAGCTGTTTAATAGCGGCTTCTGAGGCGTTAAATGCTGCTCTGAAATTTTCTATCAAATTATCGAAAAGAACCCCGTTTGCCCCTTCCTTTTGAAGTCTGATCTGTTCTATTAATAAAGCATTGTAATCAGTCTGTAATGATCGTTGCTCTTTTAGAAATTCCAATCGGGCTTTCTGATACTCCGCTTCCCCTTTTATGAGAGTGGTCGCTATTCCGACAACACCTTGAATGATAGCCTTCGGATCTTTAGACATTATACCGGTAACCACATTTCCTATATTGCCTGCCATTTCAGATGCAAACTGCATATCCTGAGCAAGTGATGATAGTCCGGTATTTCCTGTTGCCTCACCTAATTGCTCTAATGCAGAACCTATTTCACCGAATGCTCCAGCTATTTCATCAGCTATTTCCTTGAACTTTTTCAGTTTCTCAAGGTTTACATCAAACAACCCTTTTTTGTTGTTCTGATATAGAGTATTCACTATTTTCAAAATAGCCTCTAATTGCTTCTTTTGCTCCTCAGATAGCTGTACATCCTCTGGGGTAAACGAAATAAGATCACTTAAGCTTTTCTTTACTGTAGATAGATTTGTCGTATCTATATATCCTTTTAGATTCTCAATGGAGAGTCCTACTGCATCAAAAGCATCAACTAGTCCCTTGCCTGTAAATTCGGTTTCTATAGCCTTGAGTGCATCCCGTAACCTATTCAGTTGCGACATCGTGGCAGAACTTAGGCTGCCCATATCAATATCTAGCTTCTGTTTTTTTAGGAACTCGTTGAAATAGGATTGAGCCAACTTCTCAGCTTTTTGCAAACCTTCTTCGTTGTACGCATCCGTCCAAGCTTGACCTAACTGTTCCAAAGCAGCTTTCTGTTCATCGGTTGCTCCAACCAAAGCCGAAGTTATCTCCTTTCCTTTCTGAGTAACATCATTCCTGACATCAGTCATTATCTTAGACAACCTGAATGCAAACCCTGTTCCTTCTGGCGGTTCTTCTGAGAACAGTTTATTTCGGGCATCAATAGCTTTTTTCTGCTGGTCGATTGTTTCTTGAAACTTTTTATTAAAAGCTTCGAAATCTATGTCAGATGAATATTGCTTTAATTCGTTCAACCATGTTTTTATTGACTCATCATTAGAATCCGAAACATCTGTTTTTAATTTAGATAAATCAACAGATACCTTTTTACGAGCGTCGCTGGTATTTTTGATTAAATCAGTTATATATTTTTTATAATTTTCATCTTTATATAATTCTTCACTAATAATACTTCTATACTCATCACCCGAGAATATCGAGTTTATTTGATCTGGGATCTTGGATAACATTTCATTAGAGGCTCTTAGACCCTCCTCTGTTCCATCATTAAGAGATCTTGCTTGAGTATTTAAATCTTCATATTGTTTCCGAACCTGCTTTAATAGATCTAATCTTCTTTTTGATTCATTATTTGTATTTTTTTCAGTCTCAAGCATTTCTTTAGCAGACTTTCGATCTGCCTTCTGCTGCGCTGTTTCAGCCTTTCTGAGAGCTGCATCCCTTTGTCTCTGGGTCTGACCTGTCAGATCTTTTAGTTTATCTTGTTTGTCTTTTATTTCGGCATCAACATCGCTAAGTTGCTTCGCCAGATCCTTTTCACTTAACTTAGTGTTGTTCTTCTCGATTTGGACTCTCTTCTTTTGTAGGGCTGATATTTCGTTATTGTATTGATTTATCCATTCTGTATAGCTTTTTGTAACCACCTTTCTTTTTTCTAATTCAGCTTCCAAACTCTTAGTTTGATCGGTCAATTGATCGACATTGAATCCTCCGTCTAAAACCCCACCTTTTGTAGAACCTATTTTTTTATTTTCCTTATTAAGTCTATCTATGATTTTTTTTCTCGCAGATATTTCGGCTTGGATTTGAGAATCTGTCATGGATTCTATATTCGACAAAAAAGAGGCTACCCTATCGGCTTGAATTTTATCCTCATAGGGCTTTAAATCGGCTCTTGCCTGATCAAGTTCTTCTTGGGCATCTCTAATTCGCTGAGACCGTAATGTATTGGAATTTTGTGCTTCTTTTAGTTTTTGTTCAGCCTGAGTTACTCTTGTTTGAGCTTTGTCATATAGTTCCCTATTTGATTGCATCCTATTTTTTGCGACCTGTTCATTATACGACTTCCATAATCCGACTAAATCTCTGACATGTCCTTTTTCGTCTATATATTGTTCTACCAGTTTAGGATATGATTTTCTTAGAAGTTCCAATACTCTATACTTTTCAGTGGATGCCGTGGTTTCATCCTGTAATGCCCTTACTAATTGTTCGAGTTCATTTTTTCGCTGATTTTCTATATCGGCGGCATCGGACTGTTGTTGATTGAATTTCGCTTGAGCCTTTTCGGCGGCAGTGGTAGAATCTCTTAGAGCCCACATAGCAGTTGCCAATCCAACGACAACCACTGTTACTGCTACGATAGGATTCTTCATCATTGTAGCATTAAGTAGCTTTTGAGCTTTTTCTAGTAATGTTACGCTCAATAATTGTTGTTTCTCGGCTAGTGAGGCGAGATATATTGCTGTTCGATAAGCACCATAAGTAACAACTAGAGCTGCGAGTATTTTAGCTACCTTCTCGTAATTTTCAACCAGATAAGCCAGTCCTCCAATACCGCTATAAATAACACCCTCATTAGCCTTACCTATCTCATTAAACATGAGTTGTAATTGGTCTTTCAATTTTGAAATCTGACCTGTAACACTGGCGTTTTGCTTAGACATTAAGTTATAAAACTTCCCCCCTTCACTTGACATCGAAATAAAAGCTTCTCTCACTTCGGGAAACCCTACTCGTCCAGCAGATACTAAAGCGGATACTTCTTCGACCGTTTTACCCATTACCTTAGACAATTCTTCTACAATAGGAATACCAGCCATTGCAAAATCCCTTATTTCTCGCTGCTGTAATTTACCCAATGCTGATACCTGACCATAGTTTATTGCAATTCGACTTATAGGTACACTCACACCGGCAGCAACATCTCCTAACGCCTTCATTGTGGTCATGACATCATCTGCTGCAATACCCATGGCCATTAATTGTTTGGTGTTAGAAGCTACCTCAGTTAAAGTAAAGGGTGTTTCTTGAGCAAAGACCATAATATCTTGCATCATCTTATCAGCCTTAACTTTACTCCCCAACATTGTCTCCAGTGCTATCTCTAGCTGTTGAATTTCTCCTCTGGTATTTATAATGGTACTACCAAGCTGCTCTAAAGCAGCAAGAGAAAAAGCGCTTTGTAACCTGCCGCCAATTTGAGAGGCAATATTTCCCATGCTTAACAGATTATTATTGAAACTAGCTTGTTTTGCGCCTAAACTTTGCAGAGTTGTATTTAATCTTTGATATTCAGAATTGATAGCAGATATATTTCTTTGTCCTTGAGCCGTATTTACGTTCTCTCTGGATCTGGCGGCAACCAATGCTTGCATCTTAGCTGTTATCTGAGCTATTGTATTAGACTCCATTGCCTGCACTTGAGCAAACGCCCTACTCTCCATTGTGGCATTTCTCACAGTCACGCCATAACTGGCTAATACCTGTTGTAATTCAAGCCATCTCTGTCGTACCTTTTCGGCATCGGCTGCATTACCAGACATATCAAGCTTGTTGTAAGCCTGAACCAGCGTGTTCATCTGATTTTTAACTTGCTCTATTGACTTGCCGGTTACATCAAAGGCATTCGATAACTGTTTACCTCCTGAATTTTGAGAAAGAGATAATAACTGGTTATCCATCCCTTTTAATTCAGCTTTTACTCTTTGTAGTGCCGCTCTTAACTGTCCGTCATCAAGCGTTATATCATAGTGTAGATTACCTAGTTTAGCCATAGGTTATTTCTGATTTAAGAAGTTGAAGAAGGCTTTTGCCGAACTACAGTCCCCTGTTGCCGCCTTTTTTCCTTTGAATGATTTTGATGTCGATTGTCCTTGTGTTGTGTTTTTCTTGTTCCATTTTATCCGAGACATATCACTAACCATAATAGTCCGTTTCACAATGGATATTTTGTGGTCATAGTCGTACTCCGTGAACTGAGGAAAAGCCTTTAAGAAGTCTGCTTTTGCTCCGATTCCAGTTCGGCTTGATATTGTTGAGCTTCCATCCTCGCCAGTTTCATCCTCAGCTGATTCATGTTCTCTAATAATATCATATTCAGAAAAAAAAAGCGGAGTTCTAGTTTGTCTATGATAGTAGACAGCGATTTGTTCAGGTCTGATTGAGTCGCTATTCGGCTGATATATCTCCAAAAAATAGGATGAAATAGTTTTATTTTCCACCAAGAACCCAATACAGCCAAAGAAATAATCTTTGAGCAAAGGTCGCCTGACGATCTCATTGAGTTTAGAATTGCACATATATCATCGCCTTCCGAAACTAGGGTTCCGTTTTTCTTAGCTATTTCATATGATATTCTATTTGCCGTCCAATCCTTAAGTCTTCTTACTCTATATTTTTGTGAGCCAAGTATGACAACAAATGGAATATCATTATCTATTTCAAATTGCTCCTGCTGAGCTTGTGGATTTGCTTCTTTCTTTTTCATTGTAGTAGGTTAAAGAAAAAGGCGGCGATATTCTCACCGCCTCAGTCAGAGTGTTTGTAAAGTGTGTGTTTATTCTTCTTCTTTTAGTTTAATTCCAGTATCCTCATAGGTAGCTCCTCCAAGTCCTGCCGCTGGTGTAATGGTTAGGTGAAGATTAAAGGTGTCTGTGCCTGTTTTAGTCATACCTCCGCTAAGGTTCGCAACGATACTCGCATTGGTGAAATACAATTCGCCACCTTCTTTAAACTCGAATTTCACCATCTTGCGAAGTACGGCAGTTGTGTCGGGGAACGAGATTATTCCACTGGCAACGGTAGCTCCTGTAAGAAGCGTAACCATATTTGCCTCAACGTTAGGTATATCCAATTCAATAGACTTATCCCCTTCTTCGAATTTTGTTAGGATGGGAACACCTAGCTCCTCGACTTTGACTTGATTAGCCGTAGGTGCATCAAAGTTCATTGATACAGAACCTTCAAGAACGTATCCTATTTGAGCCCATGTCGCTGTGGCTATTTTCCCTAAATCGGCGATATAAAGTCCATTAAGACCCCACGCCACTTTGTATGGATTAGTTAATGCCATAATTGTGAGTATGTATTAGTTTGTGTGTTTGTATTTTTCTTAAATCTTAGCTATTCCATCCAGATTGATGAACGTAGCATGATAACTCAATGTATCGTATTCCCCTAATTCACTTAGAAGATCAAAAGAGTATTTGTTTGTTTTTATTGGTAATAAATCAAATATCTGATCATGTATAGCATTGAGGCGATTGATATTCTTCCTTCCATTAGTAAGATCTCTCACATATATTTCAATGCGAGCTATAAAGCTTCCATAAGCGTTTTTATCTATAACATTAGATGGAATAGATATTACTAGATAAGCATCCTTACTTTTATCCACGTCAACAGAAGGTCTTGATCCTAAGAATATCAGATCAGAAGTCATTATTCCTGCACCAACAATCCTGTCATGCAAGAACTTCTCTATCTTTGATATACTATAGTTTTTATTAATCATCCTCTGTTAAATGAATTACTTAATGGTACTTGCCTAAATACATCCTCAAATGACGATCTAGCTAAATTGTAAGATCCGGTAAGTACATCTAGACCAAAGGTATCTTCCAAATCAGCAGCGTAAGGAACACCAGCCACAACAACCAAAGAATAGCCACTTGGTGCATTATAATTATTAAGAAAATCCTCAGCTGTTTGGTGACCACTAATAGCTTTTCCTCCCACTTGCTTCAACTGTGTTGCCTTCGGAGATGATAGAGTTTTTACAAAAACACCGCCTCTATAGTAAATAGCATATCCATAAGAGTCCTCGGCATTAAATGTTCGATTTTTAAACTCATGGCGTTCTTGAGCATATTCAAGGACATCATTAGCTAGTTTAGTGAGTGCTTTTATCATTTGGGTATGAACCAATGCCTGTACATTCAAATCAATCCTATCAATAACCTGTCTATTGTTCGCCCTTGTCGCCATTTGCCCAAATTCTTATGCCTATATTACCTTTTTCAGATTGTGATACTGTAAGAATAAGAGTCCTCATACTGTCGACAACCTCTATTGTATCTCCTTTAATCACCTGAACTCCATCTGGTATAGTAGGAATTGGTATTGCATTTCCATTTTTAGCCAACTCTTTCCAATTTTTGAAAAGGGGTAAGTAGGTTGTATAATCAGAATATGCTTGCCCCTCCTTAAATACCGTATCCCCAACTTCATTAATCTGATTTTGACATTCAGATTCTAAAATAATTGAAGGAACAGGAGAAGAATAAGCGTCATTAGGATCAGATGGAGACATTCGAATAACCTTACAGCTATGAGGAAATTTAGGATTACTTACCATCGGTTTGTTATATCAATGATTCTATTACCACCATAATACTCTCCCCATTTTAAATAAAGCGAGTTTGCTCTACTTAGTAGACCTGCCTTACCTGTCTGGGTATATGATTTTCCTTTGCTTTTCCAGTTACCCATTTGTTCTTCCTCCGCACCTGTATTCGGCGTGTTGTAGACAGCCATCAGATAATCGGCAAGTATCAAATCTTTCTGCTTCTGAGTGAGACTATTCATGTCTGATTTCCATTCTACATTTCTACTAGCCAATATCGAAGCAATGGTAACATCATCAATAGGATATCCTTGATTTCTTAACCAAGATTCAATTGGCAAATAAAAAATGGCTGTCACAGATAAATCGATATCCCCTGCTGTAAATGAATATGGATTATCGCTTATTGAAGCGTTTCCGATGATCCACTCTTTAAATTCAGAAGGAATAACAGGAGTAGCAGAGAGAGAAATTGTATCTCCCTCTGTATATTCTCCTGTACCTACTACAGTTCCAGAACCTATTTTATTTGCGGTAACTTTCATCAATCAAATTCGATAGAAAAGGTTTTATCAAATCTCCTGCTTACTTAGGCTGTCGCCTCAGTAGTGTCAAGGACTAGCAAATTCTTAGGATTACTTAATGTGGGTATTGCGTAACCTTCCAGTTCGATGTGGTTAATCAATTTCCTTGCATCCCATTGATTAAGTATAGCGATACGACCACCCTCTACTGTTGTCCGTAAATTGTCAGCCGTACTTGGAGCAAGAGTATGCATTGATATTGCATTCTTCATTTCTCCCAAAATTCCGCTCGGTCTAAGAATTACATTGCCTTCATCGAATGCTTTAATAATTACATCGTCCCCGTCTGTCTGAGCGTTATACTTAGTATCATTGATTACGAAGGGAGGCAATGAGCCAAAACCTGCAATTTCTCTGCGAACGTCATTTTCTCCAATAGGATATGTCGGGGCAGAAGTTTGGAATCCCATTCTTGCACGAGTCCATAAAATAACTTGTGGATGCATAAGGAACGTATTCCATAATACTTTTGACATTTCAAATACATCATAAGATATATTGTTGTCATCAGCATATTTTACCATATCAACTAAATCCTGAACCGGATTAGCGTTAGCATCAGACCATGCCAATTTTGGCGCATCCGCAAAACCTGTCTTTAGGAAGTTTTCGGATGGTACTCGATAGTCGACTTCGATTGAAATACCATCGGGGTTGTTATCAACATCAATAACGACCTTACCTGTACTTCTTAATTGGTCGTCCATATAATTGATACGGCTATGCGCACCCTGAACTAATTTATCAACATCGTTGAATAGCAATTCTGCTACAGCAGAAATATTATAGGAGCCACCGCTTGCCGCAAATAGCTGTTGATTTCTCAACTCTTGTTCTTCATTGTCGAACCCATGTCCTATTTTAGGTATTGAGCCTCCATATCCACCAAATCCTTTCTTGGCACGTAAAGGTTTAGGCGAGTTGACATCTATCACAGATGCCATCGGTGCAATATTAGACGAAGCAGTCAGTACGCTGAACGTAAGCCCCATCTGTTGAACGCCCCATTTAAAGTGGTTTTTCCAGTTTGTATTGTTATACTGACTATTCACCGTATCGATGATAGCACGTATTCCAGTTTCACCACCAAGCAGGCTATAAAAGCTTAAATCTCTTGTATTCATAGTATTTATTTATCTTATCTTGATTGTGAAAAAGTTATTTCGTTAAGGAATAAAGCCTTAATAGCCGATGCCACAGGAGGAATACGTCTTTCGTATACGATTCCTTCAATTACAGCACCGCATGTAAAAGTAGTAGATGTCGGATCTGCGTAGATGTCGTAACGAGTCAGAGCAGATGGTACAACTTTTATTTTTGCTCCTGCTCCGAGCACATCAGCTTCAACCAAAATGTCACCTACAGCAAGGACACCTATTGCAGCGCTAAGTGTAAGTACATCGTATTCACTATTAGATGAATCAATAGAAGATACAGTCACTGAGGTTGCTGTTCCTGTGGTTGTCGCAGGTGCTTTGATTACGAATTGACCTGCAGAAATGGTAACACCTCCGAGTAACTTCTTTACCTTTATTTCGGTAGCTGTTGCAATTGCGGCTTCAAATACAGACACTGCAATATGTAGTTTGGCTGTTCTGGTCGCCTCATCTACGGATATAGGAGAACCTGTCTGAACTACGCTTCCTTTAGGGAAAGCTGACAGGTCAATATTGAATCCCCCCGGCAATTCCTTGCCTATTTCGTAATAGACAGGTCTGCCGCCTCCAACCGTAAATTCAGGAGAGGGAAAGTTATTCCCTGTAGTAAATAATGGAGTTCGCATGTGTTAGTTTGTGTTAGTTGTTCGTTTGTATTATACGAGTTTCTTTTCAGTCGATTGAGCAGCTTTAATGCTTTCCTCTTTGCCTTTTATGAAGTCGGCAATATCGGATGGAACCTGATCTCCGTTTCCTAAAGTTGACATCTTAGGCTTCCCAGCTTCCGGTGTGATGTCTGATCGTAGTGCATCATAATCTTTCTCAATAGCCGCACTTAATTCTTCTTTTGACAGCGATTCAGCTTTATCTACATTTTTCAGTAGCATTTTGAAAGCTGACTCTTTAATACCTTTATTAGATAATTCAGCCTTAACCGAATCAATCTTAGCGGCATATTCCTGACTTTTCTGATTTTTATCGGATTGTTCCTTTTGAAAATCCTTTAAAGCCGAGAGTAAGTCTTCACGAGTAAGAAAATCTTTCTCGTCTTTTTTCTTGCTGTCATCTTTTTTCGCTTGCTTATCCTCATTGCCCCTATCTTCTAGTTGCTTTTTCAGATTCACATTTTCGGTGCGGAGGCTGTCTTTCTCGCCTTGAAAAGCTTTTAACAGATTATCGACCCCACTTATAGCGGTTTCGATTTGAGCTTTATCTGTCACTGTGGTTGCTAAGAACTCAGCAGTAGCTTCAAAAGCCTTGTCCCTAAACCCTAAATTCGAATATTTAGTTTTTAAGGCTTGTAAAATCTCGTCTTTCATTATTGTTAATAATTGTTTATATTCGTTAATAACACAATTATACATAAACAATATAAAGCTATGACTAACACTAATGCCAAATCTTCGGCACGGAGAGAGAAGATAGATCGGAATGAAGTTTTTTCCTTGTATAAGGATTTGGTAAGACAATCAAAAGTATATGGGTATGCTGGTTATCTCTGCCAGAAATACTTTCATGACAAGATTTCAAACCAACTAAGATGTACGCCCGATACAATTCGTAAGATCCTAAACAAAGGGGAGAAATTCAGAAAAACACCTATATGGAAATCCTAACATATAAAGAAGTACAACACATTCGAGATACGCAGCCTAAGTCTAAGTATATAATGCCACAACTCGGATTTCAAGAAAGAGTGTTAAGACAAAACGCTGATATTCAGATTGTAGGTGGAGAGAGAGGTGGGGGTAAGACCTATGTTCTTCTAATGGGAGTACTCCAGAATATGAAAAATCCGCACTTTGAGTCAGTAATTATCAGACGAGAAAAAGATGACTTTAAACGTGGTGGTGGCTTATGGGATACATCAACTAAAATATTTACTCCTCTGGGTGAGCCTACTGAAAGTTCGTTCTTGTGGCGTTTTTACACAGGTTCGAAGTTGAAATTTGAGCACATGGCGAATGAGGATAAAGCCGATCAACGGTTTCGCGGACAACAAATAGCTTATATAGGAATTGATGAGGTAGACCAGATAAAAGAGGAAACATTCTGGTTCTTAATGTCCTCAAATCGTAATGCTCATGGAATAAAAAACAAGATAGTTGGAACTTGTAACCCGAATGCTGAGAGTTGGGTAAAAAAACTCATACAATGGTATATTGGGGATGATGGTTTTCCTATTCCTGAAAGAGAGGGTGTTGTTCGCTATTTTTTCAAATACGGAGAATCTATTGATGAGGTTTTTTGGGGTGACACAAAAGAAGATGTATATCAAAAAGCAAAAGGACACATTGATAAGCTATATAGGAAAGAATTAGAGGGTCTTGTGTCTAAATATGATATGATTAAGTCTCTGGTATTTATACGAGGTCGTGTAGATGAGAATAAAATCCTGTTAGAGTCAGATCCGAACTATATAGGAAGTATTGCTCAGGGAGGGGAAGCATCGGTTGCCAAAGAATTAGAGGGTAATTGGAACTCTTTCGACTCAGGCGATGGCTTAATTAAAACCTCTCAGATGCAAGCCTTATTTAACAACATTCCTCAAACAGATGGACAACGATGGCTTACTATTGACGTGGCTATGGAGGGAGGAGATAAATTTATCATATGGGTATGGGATGGATGGCATCTGGTGGATGTTTTTATTTATAAAAATATCTCTGCACCCGAAATTATCCGAGAGGTTCAGGAAGTTGCAAAAAGATACCGGATACCAAATAATCGAATTATATACGATGCTCTCGGAATGGGGGCTTTTATGGGTAGTAAATACCAAAACAAAGGTTTCATCCCTAATTCTATCGGATATAAGAGTAATGGTACACCTAAAGATAGATCTACTTTCACGGATTTGAATGCTGAGATCACTAATGAATTTGTAATTGGAGTAATTGATGGCAAAATAAGTTTTGATCCTAGTGTGCTAAAGAAAACATTTGAAGGTAAGACTATTGCTGAGCAACTATTATTAGAGGTAAGATCCATGCGATGGCAAAAAGACAATGGTATTACAAGAGGTAAATTAAAACTGATCCCTAAAAAAGAAATGAGACAGATCATCGGTTGCTCACCCGACTGTATAGACTCTCTGAAAATGCGCTTTTATGCCAACTACAAAGGTGTATTCAGTAATATAATACGATACATATACTAACACAAACTACAATGTACACAAACGAACAGATCAAAAAGATACTAGGCAATGGTAAACGTCCATTTGTCCGATTATCACCAATTCAGGGAATACCTGCAAGAGTCAATAAGCAGGGGAATGTCTCCTTGTCATTGCCATATCAAGAGGGATTGCTTATAACACAAGATCAATATCTACGAGAGTTGAGTCCGTCAAGCCATAAGGTTTTTGATAAGACTATTTATCCAGATAAGACAGTAGTCACAAAGCTAGGCGATAACGGAGAACCGGAGGAGTGGGGCATCGAGCAAATAGCCCGTACTGCATTCCCGTTTCAAAGAGTGATAGCAACCAAGGTCAAAAATCACCTAACGGGGCGCCCATTAAAATTCACACTTGCCAATACAGATACTACTGATGAGATAGACAAGACATTCATATTTATTCAACAGGAGTTCTTGACTAAGAATATGAATATAGCTTTTGATAAATGTGTGGAATCAAAAGAGACAACAGGAGATTGTGCATTATACTTTTTTCGGGATGAAGGTAAATTAGATTGGGAAACGTTCTCTTATGCTGATGGGGATTCTATGCTCGTTAGGAAAGATTCTTTAGGTCGTAACTATGAATTTTGGAGATACTTCATGTCCGAAGATGAAGAAGGTAATCCGCAAGAGGCTTTGATGATTGTAGACAGAATTAATGTTTACGAATTTAGAAAAGATGCTAAAAGAAGGAAGTCGGATTGGGTCGAGACAGAAAGGAAAGCTCATGGTTTTTCGAGACTCCCTGTTTGCTATCATAGAGGAAAGGTTGCATGGGATGATGTTCAATCATTAATTGAAGAATTTGAATGGTCATATTCTCAGTTCTGTGAGAGTAATGCCTACTTTGCGTTCCCTATATTATTCTTATCAGGACAGACTACAGGATTACCTCAAAAAGGATCACAGGGGAAAACATTACAAGGAGATTCGGAAGCTAAGGCTAATTTTATCTCTAAATCTGGAAATGATGCCGAATCTTTTAAGTTTCAGTTTCAGACTCACCTTAATATGATATTCTTCGGATCATTTACTGTGAACATAACACCTGACACTCTTAAATCAAGCGGAGACATGCCTAGTTCAGCGGTTAGATTAGTTATGCATCCCGAAATAGAGAAAGCAATGGAGGGAGCTAAAGAGTGGGATGATTTTATTGATACTATGCAATATTTATTCATTGAAGGTTTGGGTTTGGAAAACAGGAATACATCCGCTTTACAAAAAGTAAAGTTCAGGACAGAAATTGAAATTTATATTCCTGAAAATACGAGTGAACTTGTAGCTAACCTAAACAATTCTGTAACGATGGGATCACTATCTAAAAAATCAGCGGCTAGACAAAACCCATACAGGGCAAATAATGAGTATGATCTGATAAAGCAAGAAGAAAAAGAAACAGCAGAATTAGAACAGCAATCAAAGACAGAAACAGTAGTCTCTGATAATAGTTCTGAATTAAATCAAACAAATAAAGAACGTCAAATACAAAAACAAACACAAAAATGAAAATAGATATTTTATCCAAAACAAAAAAACAAGCTTTAGAATATTGCTCGGTTGGATCTATGCCTAAAATGATTTCACCAAACGAAGAATATAATACCAGAGCGATTCTTTTAGTAAAAAAAGCATTCGGTGAAAGTGCTTATTGTATAGGAAAGTGGAATCAAGTAGAGAAGAAAACAGCCATTATTAAGGATTTCTTTCCTCAAGGTGGTGGTGTCAAAGAAATTATTTCAGTTTATCCACTTGTAGAGAAAGCCAGTGAAGAAACCGTTATCTCGGATGAAGAATATTCAGTAGAGGATATTCGCAAGTTGATGGATGATGCTAATATTCCATATCCAAATAATAAAAAGAATGATAAAAAGTGGCTTCTCGCAAAATATAAATCTGTGATGACAGAGCGTAGATTGTTGTGATTTTGGTTGACTGATGGGTACTTGTCTGTCAGTCAATTATTTTTTATATTTAGGTTAGAGTGTTTAATAAATAGAGTGTATGAAAAAAACAAATGTAATTCAAGGTGGCATATATCAATATGCACAAGAGACGGGATTCTCATTCGATGAAATTCTAAATGGGACAACGAAAGAACAGCAAGCATGTAGGTCTGCCTATTATCTGATGCTTAGACGAGCCGAATATACTTATGAGCAAATTGCTTTGATATGTGGACGGTTTATAGCCTCAATTCATAGGTCGGTTATATCTGCGGAAAAGAGTCTTGAAAAAGGAGATCCTAAGTTTATCAAATTCTATAAAATCGCAAAAAACATCGGAGTCAAGAAGAATGAAATTATTAACCCGCTGTTGGTGACAGAATAATGTCATGTGGAAATTCACCTAAAAACATACTTTTTGCTGGTTGAAATGTTAAAAAAACAGCAGGCTTTCCTTCTTGACACCAATTCGATATTATTAACCGGATTTTCTAAAACTCTAAACAAAACTATTTACAAAATCGCAAATTAATGGCTAAAAAACTTAAAAGAGATATTCCTGGTATTGTGTTTAAGTCTGGAACGATGACCTATCGAATATCTGGTCGTACAGTTCTTATTGATTCTGGATATTGCAGGGCTAGTTATGATATATCAACAGCACCATATACGGCTTGGTCAATGATGATCCAAAATGCAAAAGACAAAGGTGGAGAATACGAGACCGTTTTGAATGTATATGCCAATGCTCTTATTTCCGTTATTTCGGCTATGCCAAACAAAGATGTGATAGAGACTTTAGCTGTAACTTTTGAAACATTACTGAGTCAAAAACCTACCTTGCAAGATTAAAAACTGATTTGTATATTTATTATAGAAGGATGGCGGAAGAGAGACGCAACAGGCGCTATCGGAGAAATTAAGTGGGAAAGGTAATCTATCGACCTTTATGTGATCTTACCACAATCGTGCAGGTATCGAATCCTGCTCCCTCTATTCTACGTTTATTCATATATAATTTTTAATGTTTAGTAGGTCAGTCTGAGTCGTGAGATTCGGACTGATTTGCTTTTAGACCTTCACCTCAATTATTTCGAACTCTACTCTAGGGTTATTCTTATCTAAGTATTTCTCAGCTACTATCTTCACGCACTTGTTATCATTTTTGATAGCATTGCAAGACTGACAACAATCTAAAAGTATCTTCATGGCATTGTCTAGGTCTTGACGCTGAGACTGATAAAATACCTTTACATGAAACTCAAAGTACCCATCAATATTTTTATCACGATATTGGTTACATTGAATATAGAAGTCTTTTTCGTATTGCTTTAAAGCTTTAGTCTTAGCGAGTGAAGCATGACCATTGAAAGTAATAATCTTATAGCTGTTCGATTTGCTTGGTGGGTTTCCTAATATTGTCTGCATATCAATCTATTTCAATTAAACCTAAATCTCTCATTTTCTTGATGGCGGCTATGTGATCAAATTTATTATTATTGGTATCGATCCAAACATTATTATCAGATGACACTTCGATGTCTAATATATAATTTGGAGCAGTTTGTCCGTAGCCAATCAAGCGAAAAATACGATTTTCGAAAATCTCAACTGTACCATATGATATACAATTAAGAAATAAGTCTGATTTATCGTGGTATCCTGCATCAGCTATTTTTATTAAATCACTTGATGTTATATTCATTCCATTTCTTTTAAATATTTATCAATCATTTCTAAACACTTCCGCTTTTCTCCAAACGAAGAAAACTCGTCAATTAGAAAACTATCTAATTCGGCATCAAGCATCCTCTCAGTCAAATAGTCATACTCCGAATCGGTAATATAAAACGTCTTTTTTATTTCGTTATCTGCAAGGTCGAAAAGACTGCATTTACCTTTTAAGCCCAATACATCTTCGGGGCGTTTCTTTCTTTCAAATCGGCTCATTAGCTTTTCATTTTATTAAATACTTTTCTAATCTTTACATAAATCCATGCGAAGGGATAAATAATCATGGATAGGATAAAAAAGGCAATATTTACTAGTGACTCGCTCATATCAAAACGCCACCAAACATCGCTAATACTAGGAAATCCTTCTTGCTTTAATTTCATATTCATTATTGCTTTTACTTAAATATACCTCAAAAAACTCACTTGTGAAACCCTCTGAATTACCGTATATTCAGTTTAGAGATAATAAGTTAAATCAATCAATTTATGAAAATCGAAACTAAGTTTGATGTAGGCGGAAATATATTTTGCCTAGACAAGTACGGCAATATTAAAGAGCGAAAAATCTTTGGTATCAGAACACAGGGATTCATCAACGGCAGTCAAAAGACAATCTATTCATTTGTCAAAGATGGGGTGGTTAATGCTGACTTTACAGGAGAAATGCCACCTATCTATGCAAAGGACGATTTCTTCTGGTTGCCAGAGGATAAGGTCTATGCTAGTAAGGACGAATTAAAAGATAGTTTGTAATGGCAAGAAAGGTAGTTTATCAAGAAGTTCCATTTAGACATTATAATGATCTGCATAAATGGATAGAGAAACCAATCTATAAAAAACGGATATTTGGATATGGTGAAATCAAAGAAGAAGCTAGAGGTACATTTTTAGTATTAGTCAATGATGATGGTTCGTCTCCTGAAATAATTGATAAATTCTTAGAAATGTATTTGGTCAGGAACGTTCAGAGATATGAATTTGGAGAAGATTTAAATCAAGGAACTGATAATTCGATAATGGAAGATAAAGTAAACCATCCTAGTCACTATTGTAGTGATCCGTCTGGTGTTGAGTGTATCCAAATAACAGAACATAGGGATTTTCTTATCGGTAATGCCATCAAATACTTGTGGCGAGCAGGAATTAAGAAAGATGCCGATAAGACTGATAAAGAGAAGGAAATTGAGGATTTACAAAAAGCGATATTCTATATCAATCGCAGAATTAGCAACTTAAAGAAATAAATATGCCCTATACAAAGTTAGAAGATTTAAAAGAAGAAATTATTAAACTTTGGGAGTCAAAGCAGTACAATACAATTGCTGATTTAACCCGATATATTATAGCTGAATACGGAGACTTCGGAAAAGAGCAGGACAGCTTAAGACGTAGTATCAGTCGGATAATTCACGATAGCGAGCCTGATAAAGAGTTGATCGTTGAGAATGTAAGATTAGCTAAGGATAAGCAGAAATTACAAGATGTTCAGCGTATTGAAAGAAAGTCTTTTAGAGAAGATGCTAGAATAGAAAATGCAGTTACTCAGTTCGGTAAAGATCTAGCTAATCAGAACCGTCTTTATGCAAATAAACTGTTAGAAAAGATAAATATTCAGCCGTTAGTTTATAGCGAAAATAAACATGGAGTAGGAGTGATCCAAATAACAGATGTTCACGCAAATGAACTGATAGATCTTCCGCATAATCAATATAATTGGACGGTACTGTCTAAGCGGATGAAAAAGCTAATCAACGAGTCTCTAAGATACTTTGCTTTCAGAAATGTAAAGAAGGTAACGATGGTCTATACCGGAGATTTGTGTAACTCTGATCGCCGTTTGGATGAACTACTTAACCAAAGTACAAATAGAGCAAAAGCGGCTAACTTGCTAGCCCATATAATCACGCAATCTATACTTGAAGTGCGTAATGCAGGGTATGAAGTTGGAATTGTTTCAGTGCTAGGGAATGAAAGTCGTGTGAAGCAGGAAATGACCTTTTCAAATGAGGCTTTTTCAGACAACTATGATTATACCATCATGGCTCAGGTTAGACAGGTACTAGAATTTGCAAACATCGAGGGTATAACATTTCACTCTATTGATAAGATGGAAAACGTGATTGACTTTGGAGAACAGAAATGGCTAGTCATGCACGATATGCCACAGTCTACATCGAAGCAAGAGAAAACTCAATCCATTATTGGAAAATACGCTCTCAGTGGTAAGCCTGTTGACTTCGTTATATCTGGTCACATTCATGCTCACAGAGGTACAGATATATCTTGCAGATCGGGGTCCATGAGTGGGTCAAATACCTACAACGAACACGCTCTAGGTGTTATCGGACGTGCTTCTGGAGTCTGCTATGTAGTTGATGGCAAAGAGAGATATTATCAATACATTGACTTACAATATGCCGAAAATGAAGGCTATGGTATAGTTAAAGAACTCGAAGCCTATAACATAAAGTCAGAACTAAAAACTCGGCAGCAAACTGCGATATTCCAGGTAGTAATATGAGAACTGAAACCGTAAAAGACATAATAGAACTGTTTGATAATGCTGATATAATGATGGCTTATCACGATATGCTTTGTGGTAATTTAATTGGTGAGGGGTGTTCTAGGATCGTTTATCAATGTGACTATGACGAATCATGTGTTGTAAAGATACATAAGAAGGTAGACCGACTACCATCGGACAATATTCTAGAGTGGGAATTATGGCAGATGGTAAAAGATATGACAAATGATGTCCCGAAGTGGTTTGCCCCCTGTGTTAGAATATCTGAGAATGGACGTGTCCTTATACAGAAGAAAACAGCACCACTTACAGATAACCAATGGTATAATCTGAAAGAGACACCCACATATTTATCTGATATTAAAAGATCTAATTTAGGAATATATAAGGGACACATATGCACACATGACTACGCTTTCTCTCTATATAGATTGAAAATTGATAATAGCATGAGAAAAATATCAAAAGAAAATAAAATAAGACCATAACCTAAAACATATTAAGAGATACTATGCAAATAAAAAAAGGAGACAAAATTAGAATCAAAGATAACTTAATGGATGAATTGATCCGAGTTGGATTTGATAGAGGTGAAATAACCTCTTTTGTAGACGAGTTTAAAGGAAAGAAATGCAAAGCTCTTGAGGTCTACCAAGATACCGATCAGGAGATAAATGGAGTTCTCATTGAGGGTACTAATGAATGGTTTGTCACAGTCGATTTATGTTGTGAAATCCCAATTAATGCTTGCGAAGCAATCCAGACTACTACGAACACGAATTAGTAACTACACAAACATTTAATTTATGAAGAAAGATTTTGAGGATTACAAACGGTTTCCGATACAATTAAGTGAAGATACATTTCTTCTTCTTCATATATTTAACCGAAAGCTAAATCATAATTTCGAATCAGCTTGGCTAGAAGATAATGATGCTTATTTCGGAACAGCATTGGAAGTATATGAGAGAGCCGCAGATCAATTTATTTCTCAGCTCGAAGGGCAAGAATGCGAGTCGTTTGTAATAGCCTTGAAAGGGAAATGTGAGAAGTATATCGAGGAATGTAATGAAAGACGCAAAAAATATAAACGATGAAAAACTGAACAAAGGCAAACTATTCTATAACGTAAAAACAAGCTATGACGAATTAGCACTTCGATTTGTAGCCGAGCAACAAGCTAAGATTGATTCGTATGAGAGAAGCTTAGATAATATAATGCTAACGCTATTAGACTATGATTCTGTAACAGTAAAGCATTCAGATGATAGCCGAGTTGAGCATATACATAGTGTAATCTGAGAATATAAAAAGGCTTTACTTGAAACCGAGAGTGGTAGAGATTTCTTAGCTAAATACGACATAAATATGTTTAAAGATAAAGAATAAAAATAATAAAAGATGGAAAACAAAATAGGTAAAATTGGCTACGGTGTATCGATAGAACCTGTAATAAATAGATATATAAAAGAGGGCTTAAGTATAGATGAATCCAAGAGAAAAGCTCTAAAAGAAGAGAAAGAAAGAATCCTACAATCTATTATTTCTTATATCAAGGCTCATGAATTAATCAAATACTCAGTTTCAGAAGATGGTAGAATAGTGGAAGGAGTCATGGATATATGCATTGATAATGATAATTTTCCTGAAAGTGAGATGATTGGAAAGTATTTCCGTGAACTATCTTTTACCGATACAGATGATAATATAGAGATTGTCGGTAAGAAAAGTACAGGAATAATAAAAGAATCAGATAAAAGCCTTTTAGAACAATTAGGTTGGAATATAAATGGAAATATTTTTGAAAGACCTAAACGAAAAGATACAATCATAAAAAAAGATTATAAACCTGAATAATATAGTATGGTTAAAATAACATTTATCCTGTCTGATGAGATAAAAATTGAAGCTTCGATAATTTCTAATTTAGATCATCTAAACAAAAAAGTTGCAATAGCCGCACAAAATAATCCAGATGGGTCTATAACATTTCAAAATGATGAGGTTGGTAGTTTAATCCATATACCATTCCGATATTTCAATGAATATCTCTGGTTTGCAACCGAAGAATAACGACTCACCTTCCTAGCACTAACTTTCAAGCCTGTCCTAAATTGGATAGGCTTTTTCTATGCTGTTTCAAGCGATCTAAGCGACTCCATCCAAACAATCCTTCACCGAACTTCTAAAACTGCCTTAAATCGACTCGGGAAGTAGCTTATTTTTGATGTTTTAGTGTAATATGTAGTTGAGTAATATCTCTAATTCCTTAAATTTGCTATCTACGGATTGATTTTTCGAAGTTAAATCTAATTTCGGTATAAGTATTCATGTTGGTATATTATCGTTTAAATTTGAGCCTTAAAATGCGTCTATATATTTTCGGGTCGATGTGCCTTAATATTCTTCTTAGTTATGTTGACCTTACAGCCTTACGGACAACTTGGAGTTATACAGCTAACATGAGTTATTCTTTTTCATGTGTCTATAACAGCGAACGTAAGGGAGTGACATAGTAGTTATTTATATCATTGTTATCATTATTATTGTTATTATCATTATTGTTATTATCATTATTGTTAGTTGTTAGCTGATTGTTAGCCGTTTGTTGGTCGTTTGTTAGCTGACTGTTAGCTCCTTTGTTAGCATTGCAATAAATTGACTGATATTCCTCCCAGTTACAGATAGTTATGAGCCTGTTTTGCTTTGTTGATTCGTTTGTTAGAAATTCGTACTTTTCAAAACGAGACAGCATCGGCAAGAATAATATAATTATACATTTACATTAACCATTATACATTACCAATTACTAATTATACATTAGGGGTTAGCTTGGGGTTATTTAGGGGTTTATTATTGATATGTAAAATAGCTTAATGTTTAATAATCAACGTTGTATATTTTTCTGCTTTTTCGTATATTCATATTATTGTGATGAATAAATATTGTTAATTTATTGTTAAAATAATTATGAAGGTTATATTTCTGGATATTGATGGAGTGTTGAATACAGAGTTTCAAGATAAAGATGAATATGGCTTTTTATTTAATCAGAAGTGTGTCGATAATCTAAAATTAATCCTAGATAAAACAGGTGCGTGGATTGTCCTTTCATCAACATGGCGTATGGCTGGACATAAGGTTATTTGGCAGATGTGGAAGGATAGAGGCTTGCCGGGAGTTGTATTAGATCTAACAACTCGGAAAACAGATAATCATAGAGGCGAGGAAATAGATCAATGGATTCAACCTTGCTTATATATCCCAGACTTCAATTATGTCATACTTGACGATAATAGCGATATGTTATTACATCAATTAGACCATTTTATCTGTGTTGACGGATTGGATGGATTGAGCTTAGCAGATGCAAATAGAGCAATAGAAATACTGAATAAACATGAGTAGATCAAGGAAAGTAGCCATATTTAAAGAAAGGTCAAAGAAAAGGTATCGGGGTATAAGTAGGCTTAGGCATAGGCTTATAAGGAGAAAAGAGAAGCTATATACTCAAAATGTATTAAGTTCGTCTAATTTTGATGATTATTTGTATTTAAATAGAAAAGAGATATTTGATAGTTATGCTTACTTTGATGATGACAGATTTGATATTGAACATCGATATTCAAACAAGGAAAAATCAGAGCAGGATAATGTAGATCATATAAATAAATGGAGAAGAAAATAGTGGACTATGAGTTTAGTTTTTATTGCATTGAGCGTTATGAAGTAGATGATAATATTATAATGTTTTGTTGCAAATTTAATCCTTCATCGGATGAGGATATTCAATTCATGACAGAGATGGCTTTTGATATAAACATGAAAGCAATTGAAGATCAATATGGAGGATTATACAAAGTTAAAAAAGTAGAAACTTTTACCTCTCATACTCTTAAAAAGTTATTTGATTGGAGAAATGTACTTTTGGAAATATGGTTTGAGTGTGAAGTAATACATGTTGCAGAACCTAATGAATCGACAGGTAGTATTTATAAATTAAGTCTATCTAATAAGTTTCAACCTATCCTTACCTAAAAAAAACATGGTAGGATTTAAGAAATACAAGCGTGGTGAGTCTGTTTCGGCTATAACGTTTTTGTCTTTAAGTTCTTTGATTGCTTTGTATATGTGGGATTTGTCCTTATAGCCTGTGAATTTAGTACATTTTCGTATATCGAACTCAACCGTATCGCAATAATCCATCACGGAAATAAAGTATAGCAATACTTTCAATGCAGAATTGCTCAGCTCAGACATAACAGTCCATCCCTGCTTATACACTTTTGTAAAACGTTGCGAATCGTATAATTCAGGTAGTGTCTCAAAGCCAATAATACCACTATGCACAACCCCATCAGAGTCATATACCTCATTTAAGCTTGTGTTTCTGTTTATTTTACGTCTCGACTTAGGCTTAAAATTCTCGCTTGATATAAATGGGTTTGGTAGTTCCGTTCCTCGCTGTGCCATGCTTTAAATATAGCAAATAAAGTGGTAAAAAATTACCACAATGTATGGGTAAAACGTACCACTCCGAAAATAGATAAGGCTATAATAATTAACTTGATGTGATTTGTTGTATATTCTTATATATAAGAGGACGAAGTCACCAGACTTCGAGATACAAAATAACCGTAATGATCGTACTTCTCACTACGGTTTAAACCGATCCTACTCGGTCGTTCGATTATAAAGTCGAAAACGATTGCACATAAAACTCTATGAACTCAATTGGTGCGATGTGCCTGTCGTATGAGTCCTTTTTATATTTCTTCCTCGAAATTACCCTTCAGTATCATCTCTTAGCATAATTAAATAGTCTGGTATACTTGAATATAGCAACAATTCTAAACTTTCACAACCCATCACTTTTCAGTATATTTAGTTAAATCAAAATGAGAAAGTTATGGCAAAGAAAGATTTTATTCCACCATTTAGAGTTGGTAAAAAGCAAGGTCGAGCAGTCCTAGATGGTAGAGGGCATGAAGTCGTTGTATTTCCTACTGGACTTGAAGATATGGCACAAGAGTATTGTGATTTTTTAAACAGTAAAAAATAGAGTTATGAATGTAATATTCGCACTGTTAATCGTTGTGATTGCCTTTCAGTTATGCGTGTTTATTCGTGGATTTTACCTTAAAATACTAAAGATAGGACAAGCTGAATTTTTAATAACTATCGCTCTCGTTTTAGAGATTTTAGCTGTAATTAAAATATATACAACATTATGACACAGATAACACCGAAACGAAAAGGTAAGGTCGCTTACCCGAAAGAAGAAGTAATGAATGAGGAACAGGTAGCAAAAGCTATTGAATTTATAAATAGCAATCCTCGCCAACCAGTAGGAAGGATAGTTTGGAAAGGGACTATTGATAAATGAAGATTGGACTCCGTAAATGGCTAGGAAAGCAAGGTTCGAATAAAAAAAGACACTTTGTATTGTATAGGCATGAAAAGACGATATATAAACGGATTGCTAAGAGAAAGTGGAAGCGAATTATAGATGAAACATACCACTGCCCTGTTGATAATCATATTGTTGATGTCACCGAAATAATATGTCGGTATTGTGAAGGGTGTGAAATGATAATGGATAAATTAGATGATTATGAAATACTATACGATGAAATTAAAGATTAGAAAAAAATATGACAAATAAAGACTTGTTTAAAATTCTATTATGTACGTACGGATATGATCGGAACATAAAGATTGAAACATTCCGAACTGATGATGGTACTATTGGATATGAGATCGAGGCGGAAAACGAAAAAGGAGACGTGTTTCATAATATAGATGGTGAGGGTGTTGTATTTGATATCTACGAGATTCTTAACTACATGAAACAAAATAATGTGGCATATAAATCAAATTGGTGGGGCGTTTCATTGAAATATCTGCTTGATGATGCTGAGCGTAGAAAACTAGTTAATCAATGGGATGCTAATGATAAACAAACCCAAAATGATATAAAAAGGATGACCCCATTATGGGATTGGAGAAAGGAAAATAATCCATGTCCTATGTGTACTATAAATAAAAAAGATCATTGGGATAGTGTTCATTATAACTGTGAATTATGTCATACGAATAATTGTGATATTAAAAAAAGGTTCGATAGGGAATACGATCAACATCGGGTAAAATTACTAAATGAGAGTGAATGAACGCAAATGGGTTGCTGAAATCATTAAGCGATATAGAGCAAATTTAAGCCGCTTAAAATTCAATTCGGATAGATTGATCGTCTGAAAAGAGAAAATAGCAGGAATAGAATAAAAATAGCCACTCCGAGTGATTCAGGGTGGCTTTGTTTGTTATAGTTCTATATTGAAATTTTCAACTAGTTCAGGAAAGTCGGGGTAGTGTGCTGAAACGTGATAATCGTGGCTATGTTTTATTCTGTCAAAATCAGCCAACTTCTGAGATCTGCTATTATTACTTTTTTCTATCTCCAATTTTAGCTTGAAACAGTCTCGTACTATCGGGTCTAGCAAATAGCATCTGTACGTTTGATTTTTGTAATCCTCGCTACTCTTTTTATTCATATTATTTTTTTTGTGAAAATATAAAATAGAGTCGAACTTGCAAAATTTATATTAACCTAAAATTGGAAAAATAAAAAATATAAAATTTGGACGGTTGGGCGGGGCGTGCCGGTACTGTTTAAGGGGGTACCCTACCACGTTATACTGCTGATTAATAATTAAATAAGCCGTTGCACCCCACTGATAACCCTCGCAGAGTTGCAAAAACACACTTGTTATTCGCTGTAAGGCTTTAAAGTGTTTTCTTTAATAATTTGCTTTTGATGAGGGCAAAAATCGCACAGAGGAAGCGGTACATAGTAATGTATGGTATCTTCATCCTCTTGGATCTCCTGTTTCTTCATATTCTGTACATCTATAATCATTTTAGTGATCTCGTTTCGTGTTTTCTCGTCTGTAGTTCTTAGCTTGTATCGTCTTTGTAGCTCCTTTAGTAGTTCGTCTTTATTGCTTAAATCAAGTTCATCAAATTCGGTGAAATTTTCAGAAAATGAAGTAGAGATTATCTCCCTATCAACCTCTTTTTCATCCTCTATATTATCCTCCTTATACTTACTTGCTTTAAATTGGATCTGCTCTAATTCGGTCGAGTCGATTAGTGTTAATCCTTTTGCTTGGTAGTATTTGTTTATAGCCTGTTCGAATTTCAGGAAGAAAGCCGGTTCGAGCTGTGTTACTTTTACGGAATTGGAATACTGCGATGCTTGAGCTTTGAGACTATTAATGTTATCAGTTACTATGTTATTATTTGCAAAGGTGTAAGCCTCTGTTTTGTTGTTCGAATATGCATAAAAGTGGAGTAGATATAGAAGCTCTTTATTTGCTTTTAAAAAGTCTGTTTGTATTTGCTCTTTAGTTTGTTCTTTTTGCTTTGCCATTTGTGTATTGTGTTGGTTGTATTGTGTATGTAGTGTATTTGTTAATGTGTATGCTTATTATTGTTAACTATTGTAAATATAGTTAGTCTATTTGTGATTGGCAAATGTGTAGTTGTTTTTATATGTAAGTTTCTATTTATTCAGCTATTATGTGTTGTGTTTAAGTCTGTGTATTTAACTAAATATATACATTTTGATAGCTTTTATTAACAATAATATTTTCACTTTATTGTTTATTATTGCTATCTTTAAGTATAGAAATAAGAGATAATAACTAATTAAACCCGACCAATTATGAAAGCAATTTTAATCGTATTAGTAGCCAGTTTAGTATTTATTTTTACATCATGTGAAACAGAATCAGTTTACGATAATAGCGAGTTTGTCGGATTGACAGCAGAAAAAGCACGATTGGAATATGATTTAACACGTGGCAATTTGGATTTCGATCAGAAAATGGCTGTGTATGATAGTATACAGGTGTGCAATAATAAGATAGCCACGTTAAAATAAAATCAACTCAGTGACGGTTAGCCATCCGACCAAGGTAAAACTAACCGCCTGAGATAATAATTAAATCGGCATCACTGCCACCAACTTAACAAATACGGGAAAATTAAATCCCCGCCGTATTCGGGGTAAAATTAATGAAAAAGTCTTACATCTTCACAAAATACATAAAAAAAGGTAGATATTATAATAACGTTACAGTTAATATTTACAAGATAGACCAGAATATTCCTTCTTTTATTTGCGAACATAAATTTAATACTGGAAGTTGCAAAGGTTATGCGAGTGAGGTTTTTACAGCTTTATTTAATGCTGGCGAAATAACTGAAGGTCAATATAATCGAGACAATGGTTATTATAACGATCGTGAGGAAAATGACGTTCGTATATTTTCTATCTAACCCTAACTATTACCACAATGAAACGCATAATAATATTTTACGATGCAGATTTTCAAAAGATATTGCGTTATGAGTCGAACGAAATCGCCGTTAGGGAGTTGGCAAGACTTAAGCGGATTGCAGCGAGAAGATCAAATAGATTTAGTTTTAAGTTAACATTTTAAACGATGGCTAGGATACATACCCAAATAAGATTAGAGAGGGTAGCCCGACGATTAAATAAAGTATCTTATTCGTCAGATTTGAAAATTAGAGTGATTGAAAAGCTAATTGAACGAAATGAAATATTACAAAAGGATATTGATAGAACTTGGGCTGTAATGTATTCGAGAGGGTTCAAAGCTGGAATAGATAATACTAACTCAATTTTTTTTGATGATTTTGACTTCATTCTTTTAACTGAAAAGCAATTAGAAAAGAATAATAAACGTATTGACAAGGGTTGTACATCACTGGGAATAACTGAAGAACAGATTTTAAAAGATAAGTATTTGCGTAATGCTGGCAAGGCTTCGCAATCATTTTAACCCCATAACAATGAAGCTATGGAATCAACTACAACAAATATATACGCCCCGTACATCCAACACGGGCAAAGGAAAGACCAGCAAGGGCGAAACACTTTGACGCACTTAAAACCGTATAGCGGATTTTATCACATGCTTGACAAAGGCTATTTGAATTGTAATATCATGGAGCGAATTTGTATTCGTGCGAACTATACGGGTGTGTGTTATCCTACTGCGATGATTGACGAGAGAATTAAATTTGAACAAACATTATAAATTGGTGATTTATGGAAGCGAATGAAACAATAACATATAGAAATTTTACGATAGAATTTATCGGCTCTGAATTGGCTGTAAAAGTAAAGAAAGATGGCTTTGTCTTGAATAAATTCATGAGTTTGGGCGGTCGTGGATGGAAAAACCAAGCAAAGAAAATTGTAGATAATTGGTATGCTATACAATAACCCTTCTCAACTGTCCAAAGTCAGATTAATAGTGATGGGTGCGGAGTGATCCGCATTAAACGAACTGAGAAGAAATAAAATAGTATTAATATTTATTATTATGGCAAAATTTATAACATATTTAAGAGTATCCACCCAGAAACAAGGCGAAAGCGGTTTAGGTCTAGAAGCGCAACGTAATACGGTGAAAATTCACGCCCAACAGAAAAAAGCCGACATTATAGCCGAATTTGTAGAGGTTGAAAGCGGTAAGAAGAACGATCGACCCAAACTAACCGAAGCGATACAATATGCAAAAGAGAACAACGCAATATTATTGATTGCTAAACTTGACAGATTAAGCCGTAATGCTGGCTTTATCTTTAAGCTGAGAGATACAGGCGTACAATTTGAATGTTGTGATATTCCCGATGCTAATACGCTAACAATAGGTATATTTGCGACTGTGGCACAACATGAACGAGAAAGGATAAGCGAACGAACAAGGCAAGCGTTGGCAGCAAAAAAAGCTAGGGGCGAACGACTCGGTAAACCTGATAATCTGGACGATTCAGCCCGGATAAAAGGAGCTCAGGCTAATAAGATTAAAGCTGAACAAAACGAGGCGAACAAACGAGCTAAATTAATGGCGGTTTCGCTTAGGCAATCAGGTAAAAGTTTTCAGCAGATTGCAAACGAGTTAAATAACAACGGTTTTTATACGCCTACCGGCAAACATTGGAATGTGGGTTCATTAAATAGATTGGTAAACAGATAAAATATATAGTCATGGGAAGGTTATTAGATGAGTTTAGGATGCGTGTAGCACTCGAAAAAGACAAGATTGAAGAAGAACAAAGACAAGGTATAAAAAGACCTGTAAACGGCTTAGGAATCATTATTGCTATTGTATTGATCGGTTTAGTTATTGGAGGCTTAATCTTAATGGCTACTCTTGAATCTGGACAGCTGGCTTTCTTTGGCATTATTGGTATCTGTTTGTTTGGATTTTTTAAAGGACTGATGAGATGAAAAAGAAGAAATATTCACCTATATATGTAAAATATACCGATGAGCAACGGGAGTTGTTTCGGAAAGCATTATGTAAGATACACCCATATCTCAATCTGAAAGGCATAGCCGACAGTAAAGTATTAAGTTATCAACGGCTAATTTTATCTATAACAGGCACAATTCAGCGAACAGGGGTTAAATATACTAAACTTGATGATTTGGAGATTGACATTTTGCGGATTATGATTGATGATTTCAAGATGAAGTTTGATGAAGTATTTGAAAAATAACAGCGGAGTTTATTCGATATTCTTATTCAACTAAAATGCTTATATTTAAATAAAAAGGATTATGGAAGTTGCGTTTGAAAACCTAAAAGGAAAAACTATTACAGAAATTAAAGGGTTGGAAAATGGAGGTGATGAAGTTATTTTCACAACCACTGATGGATGTATTTATCGAATGTCCCATGCACAAGACTGTTGCGAATCGGTTTTAATAGATGATGTATGTGGTGATATATACGATCTAATTGGAGAAACTATTCTCGTTGCAGAAGAAAATTCGAGTAGTGATAATCCTGCAAATATTGATCAAGAATTCATTGAAAGACAAGATGACTCTTTTACATGGACTTTTTATAAACTAGCAACAAGAAAAGGCTATGTTGATATTAGATGGTATGGTGAAAGTAATGGCTATTATTCTGAAAGTGTCGATTTTGAACTTGTAAATGTAAAGCAATCATGACCTACACTTACATATTTTTCAGAGAGGATATGTTTTATCCTATGTATTTAAAGAATAACGAAGATGCAATCGAAAATGCAGAATGTAACGCTGGTACTATCCGAGTAGAGGATGTTTTTGGTAATGTGATATGGGAATTGGATAAAAATAAATTGAATTGATTATGAACAACCTACTCTCAGCATTTCTCAAAGGTGGATGGAAAGGCTTAGTCGTGATAGTTATTATTGTAATAATCGTTAAAAGTTGTGTGGAATGATGACCCTGTTGAATTGAAATAATTTCGCTATATTCAAAGAAGGGCACGAGCGACATCATGCCCTAATTGTCTTAGCGTCTACGAATACGTACAGTTGTGCGCACGGTAGTTCTAATTCTGATTGTAATCTTACGTGTCATATTATTAGAAATAAAGTCGCAGACAACACTGACCCTGTCTGCATGAGCCCTCTTTCAATATCTCATGCTTTCAGTGGTTGGTAAAATTACAAATGCAAATATAAATAAATATCTGAAATGCAAGTGTTTTGTTGAAATAAAGTTGATTAATTATAACAAAATAGATAATATGAAATTTATAGGATATGTACCCTTTAAATTAAGGCAGCCAAAACGTGGTTCGCATATTGATATTAAATTTGAAGGCGGAGCTGAATGCTATTGTGTTTTCACGGGTCTAATAAAGGATATAGACTTAATGTTTATACCAACTCATTGGAAACCGTTATTTTATATTCCGAATTATTGGAATAAACTTAAATAATATGGCAGTGTTTGAGAAAATGAGAGAGAGCGCAATCAGGATAAACGAAGCTATCCGAAATGGCACATTAAAAGATCGTCCCGACTTGAAAGCCCAATTAGCTGCCCCTGTTATTATAGATAATCCGAGTCAAAAACTACTCCGATTCGTTCGGTACTTAGAAATAAAGAATATGCGGAGTAGGGCAGAGCTGAAACGAAATCGAGATAAATACTTTCCAAATACAGAATAATTTTGCTATATTTAAAGTACAAGAGATATGATTAATACGCATAACGTTGATGCCGCACAATAGGTAGCCCTTGAAAAAGAGAGTTGGAAGATAAATGCCTGTACTCTTTGGTGAAACAGTAGACCATAATGATGAAGTCGAAACGGGTGGCTATGGGTTGGCGTGTAATTCGCCCCTAAGAATATCTCTTAATAATAGTGAATCATTCTATTATTCTTTTAACAAAAGGAGGCTGATTAGGCTTCCTTTTTTTCTTCCTCTTTCGGTGTATATTCTCCTTTTTGGAAAATGTAATCTATAACCTTTTCATTCATCCTGTCAATAGGACTAAAATCTTTTTCAATATAACCTTCTGTAACTTTGTGCGCAGAACTATGATTTAAGCAAAAAGCAACTAGTTCAGTAGATGCCCCACATTTATTCTGTGCTATTGTAGCCCACGAGTGACGAAAGGTGTAAGTATCCACTGGATCTATAACTAAAGCGGTACAGATTTGTTTTAACCCAACATTAACAGCTTTATTGAAAACTCTATCGTTTGAGTGTCCAAAGTTTAGTAACCGGTCTTCTCCTTTCCATTTCTCCAATATAGGCAGGATGTCTTTATGAATTTCAATTTCTATATAGGCATTGTCTTGCCTTTCTTTTTTTGTTTTGCTTCTGTTATAACATATCTTATTACCTTTAATATTTTCATGTGTTAGATTGAATAGGTCAACGGTATTCATCCCTACAAAGTAAAAGATTAGTATTGCAACGTCCCTAGATTCTTCTTGTCTTTTAGTCTTTGGTGTATATTCAAATATTTTTCTAATTATGGTTGCATCAATAGCTTTCTTTTTAGGTAAATCGTGTTTTGGTATCTTAACTCCCATAAAAGGACGTGAAGCTATTCTTATAATATTTTTATTATAATCGTTATACTCAAGGCATCCGGCATCAAACATGGCTTTTATTGCTTTAGGATATGTTTCTTTAGCTCTGGCTGTATTCGATAATGACCCAATCCATTGCATTAACTTATTTGTACTTATGTTTTGAAAGGCGATATTGGCTCCAAAATATTCCTCAAAAGATTTTTTTGCACACTTGTAATTGGATGCACTCTTCTCTCTACCGTCATTAACCATCTTGTCAATAAATTTTTGGCAGTATACTATGAATGGTATATTGGTGTTGTCAAAATCGATTAAGGATATTACATCTTTTACAGTCCAATTAGAAATATCTTCCCGGTTTAACTTGGTTTGCCATTCCATAATTTTCACAGCACATCTTCCGTTTATATCAATATCTGAGATTTCACCTTTTTTTATTTTCTTTTCAGACACATACATATCGGTCTTTATGTATGCTATCTGCCTATTGTGTGTGCACCGAATATAGACTAAATAAGTTCCATCTTCCCTTTTTGATCTAATAGTTGCTTTAAAAGTTGCCATATTTGATAAATTTAAGTGTAAACTATTTGTAAACATTTTGCTTTTACATGGGTTCACAGTAACTCTACGTAGTCTTATTTGACGTACTTGAAAGTAAGATATAAAACTCAAATACACGGTATATACATAAAAAAAAGATGACTACTCATTGTGTAATCATCTAATTATCAACCTTGTACTCGGAGCGGGACTTGAACCCGCACAACCTAATGGTCACAAGATTTTAAGTCTTGCGTGTCTACCATTCCACCATCCGAGCATCCTCTGAGCGAAAGACGGGATTCGAACCCGCGACCCCGACCTTGGCAAGGTCGTGCTCTACCAACTGAGCTACTTTCGCGAATGCTGCAATCGCCGAAACTTATCTCTCTAAGCCGTTTTGCAATTGCGAGTGCAAATGTAAAATCTTTTTTTTGATTTTACAAACTATTCATCAATATTTAAGAGACAGAAAGTATTTAATCTCGTATTTTCAAGTAATAATTATCTATCGGCATTATACTTGGAAAGACAATTAATAGGTCTGAGACTTCAATTTTGGATACGATAAGTATCTCCATTCTTATTTATATAATATTTTCTTAGCCGTTCAGTAGAAGGTCCTGATTTACACCTGCCTGTTCCATCTCCGATTTCAAATATAGATTTACACTTTGGGCATTGCACCTGTAATATATTTAAAGAGTCTACTCTGTTATTTGCTGCCGCTTCGTATGGACAAGCCTTGTCGAATGCCGCTAGGTTTACTTCTAATCCAGAAGAGTAGTTAATAACCAAAACACCGCCATATCCCTGATCATTGTACGATTTCCTATAATACGGCTCATTGAATTGGTGCTGAGTTTTTGTATTAATTACTATATTAACAGGTCTATCAGGGATAGATGTTGATATATTCTCGGACTTCTCACATCCCCAGAGTGAAAATATAATGGTCAGTACAGTTAGTCGTTTTATAGTGTTTGTCATTGATTTAATATTGTTTCTATTTGTCGGATTTCCTGAATTGAGAAATCTTTGTTATTTAATGTGCCAATATTATCATTAAGCTGTTTAACCGAACTAGTTCCTATAATAACCGAAGTCACATGTCTGTTGTATAATACCCAAGCAAGAGCCATTTCGGCCAGAGTCTGACCTCTTTGTTGAGCTAGTTCATTTAATAGCCTAGCTTTGGTAATAACCGAATCATTTACCTGATCTTTCTTGAGAAATCCGTTTTCTTTGGCAGCTCTCGAATCTTCAGGGATTCCATGCAGATATTTGTTGGTAAGCAATCCTTGTGCCAATGGCGAGAATGCGATAAAGCCGCTTCCTTGCTCTTCGGTTAGTTGTAAGATCTCTCTTTCGACATTGCGTACAAGCATATTATATCTGTCCTGAAAAATAAGGCAAGGAACTTTATTCTCTTTTAGTATCGTATATGCTTCTCTGGCCTTTTCAGTTGGATATTTGGATAAACCTACATATAATGCTTTTCCTTGTCTTACGATATCTACCAATGCCATCATCGTTTCTTCGATCGGCGTTTCTCCATCATAGCGATGGCTGTAAAAGATATCGAAATAGTCGAGACCTGTGCGTTTCAGACTCTGATCGATGCTGGCCAATAATGATTTGCGTGAACTTCCATCACCATAAGGGCCATTCCACATGAGGTGTCCTGCTTTTGATGAGACGATCATTTCATCCCGGTGATGTAAAAGATCATTCTTTAAGATCTTTCCAAACGTTGTTTCAGCACTTCCGGGAGGAGGACCGTAGTTATTTGCCAGATCAAAGTGTGTGATGCCTTTGTCGAAAGCAGTGCAAAGCATTTGCCTGCAATTGTCAAAATCATCAACTTCTCCGAAGTTATGCCAAAGTCCCAGAGATAGCACCGGAAGCCGCAAACCGCTTTTACCACAAAGTTTATATTCCATATTGAAATTTGTCTGTTTTTCGTTAATAATAACAAGAAGTCCTTAATGATGTATTTCCAAATAAATAGAAAGGTTTGAAACCTTAACTTGTCCTAAAGTTACACATTTCTGGATATTTTAGGTGTATCTCTATATTTATATACAATATTGATTGATCAGTGTGTTTGAGAAAAGGTAACAAAGGTTACTTGACCGGTGAAGAATTATCAATAAAGAGTAAGTGGGTGATCGTTATTATTTTATTACTAAAAGGTGACAAAAGTAACAACTAAAATATATTCTTCCGGATAGCAGCTTTTACCCCTCAGTTCTCTAAAGGGATTTAACTGTCTCCCGAAAAAGGTACTTCGTGAGTTTATGGTAATTAAAAAAAAGGTAACAAAGACACATCAAAATAAGACTTTTTTACTTATCCTTTTTTTTTGAATAGATTATCCTTAACTGACTGTAGGGGCATATAACCAACAGTTCTCTTTATTCCAGCTATTTAAAGAACTCTTTAACTATAGATAAATCTTTTTATATGATATGTCAATCATTCGAAAGATTTATCTAAAAATAGAATTGGAATTACATATTGTGTAGATCTGATCTGTAGTAAACTATTTTTCATGATTGGTGGATTATTCTTACCATCTGTCTTCAATTTCATGTTTTTCAGAAAGAGTTACTCTCTCCGAAAGGATTGAGAAACTCCATTTGTATTTTCGTCCAAAAAAGATACATATTAGCATACCGCATATAATCAGAGAAATCAGCTCTTTCATCGGATCCATTGATAATTGAGTAAAAATAGCATCAGTTTGTAAAGCCGACGACTGATTCGTAACGAATAAACTCAAAAATATATTATTAGCAGCATGTACACCCATCGGTAGTTCTATTCCATCGTCGAGAGTCGCCATTATCCCGAAAAGCAATCCGAAGAATATATACTGGGGCATTACGGAAAAGAATCCGTACGCAGCAACTTCGGGATTCAAAGAGTGCATAAGACCGAAAAGAACAGAAGGGATAAAAATAGAAAAGATGCGGCTGCCAGTTGCTCCTGCAATACCTTGAGCCAGATATCCCCGAAAAGATATTTCCTCGAACGATGTTTGCAACGGTATTAGTACCAGGCTGATAAGAAGAAGGATGAAAAATGATACAGGATTGAAATTTATCGTAAAGTTACTTGGGTTCACCAGATAATCGATAAGTAACAACACTGCCATAACGATAGTCCAGACTCCGGCTCCCCAGAAAAAGTGTGACCATCGGATCTTGTTTGTCCCGTTTATCACTTCCTTAAGTGTACGTTTGTTGAAGATTTTAAAGAACGGGATCATGGCAAAAAGACCCACTACGAACGAAAATAAAAGAAGACCGAGAGCAACATTCTTTGAAATTCCCAAAACTGTTATATTCGTCATGTTGGCTGATATCTCCTGTATGGAAAATCCATTTTGAAGACCTTGGTAAAATATAACGGAAATATATGGTATTGCTCCGATAAAATTAGCTGCAATAAGAGCTATTAATATCGTTAGGATATAGTACCATAACGAAGTTTTAGGCTTAAGAGAGGATTCAAGAAAGTTCATACCGTAAGTTCTTTTATGTTTCAAAGTGTTCAGATTATATGAGTCTGCTTTATTTCGGGAAAATCACAGATCTGTGAAATAAAATGCAAATAATTCTATCCAGATTTTATATTGGTAAATGAAAGTATTTAATGATGCATTTTCAAGTTGTGACAGACCCGGATTATTGCCCTGACCAAAGCAATAAATAGATCTGTGGCCTTATTGTTTTTATATAGGCGGATCTTCTCCGGTGAGGGATTGATTTAATGAATAAAAAACAGAGAATTACTCTAAGTAGATGGCATAAATCCGTACCTTTGCATTCGAATAACAAAAAGCAATTGTATGTCAATAAGTGTATTTATTCTAATCTTGTTCTTGGGAGCAATATTAGCTGGTTTTTTAGGCTCGCTTACCGGACTGGGTGGGGGAGTAGTTGTTATTCCCTTGCTTACTTTAGGTTTTGGTGTTGATATGAGGTATGCCATAGGTGCAGCCTTGGTTACATCTATCGCCAGTTCTTCGGGTGCGGCAGCGGCTTATATAAAAGAGGGAATAACGAATGTCCGTATCGGTATGTTTCTTGAAATTGCAACTACTACCGGTGCAGTAATTGGTGCTATTATAGCTATTTGGCTCGATAAGCAATATATCGCGATTATTTTTGGCTGTGTTCTTATATTTTCAGCAATCCGTACAATAACGAAAAAGGAAGAGCATATCGATCCGAATGCACCAGCGGATAAGCTAGCCGAAAAATTGAAATTGAATGGTTCATATCCGACAAAAGACGGAGTTGTACAGTATAAAGTTCAGAATGTAGCTACCGGTTATTCGTTGATGACTCTTGCGGGAGTACTATCCGGTTTGTTAGGTATCGGTTCGGGGGCTTTAAAGGTTTTGGCAATGGACACAGCTATGAAGATTCCATTTAAAGTATCTACTACAACCAGTAATTTTATGGTTGGTGTAACTGCCGCAGCCAGTGCTGTCATTTATCTTCAAAGAGGTTATATTGATCCGGGATTGTGTATGCCTATTGTGGTTGGTGTGCTCTTAGGTGCTTTTTTCGGTTCCAAAATATTGCCGAAGGCTAATGTGAAACGGTTACGGCAGTTGTTTAGTGTCGTTATCTTCTTGTTGGCATTGTCTATGATGTATAACGGTATTACCGGTAAACTTTAAGGTCTCAGACCTATTTAATGACTTTTTTTAAGTATGATGGCGATATATGGTTGTTTTCTTGAAATGACTTCATTTATACTTGCTGTCGCTTAATTATAACGAAACGAAAACATGAAACATATATTTTCACGGGAATATTGGGATCAACGGGATGTTGAGCAATACATAGGCAAGCTTCTGCGTTATGGAGTAATGCTGTCGAGCATCATAACCGTGTTTGGCGGTATTATTTATTTATTTCAGCACCATTCCAAAACAGCGGATTATACGCCTACACCATCGGGACAGCCATTTCCGGGGGTTGAACATTATCTGAGAGAATTGAATACGATTATACCCAGTGTGCTGAATTTCGATGGAGCAGCCATCATTCAGTTAGGTGTGATTGTATTGATTGCTACACCTGTTATACGGGTTGCGTTCTCTGCTATCTCATTTCTTATAGAGAGAGATTATCTGTATGTATTTATTACATTGCTGGTATTAGGTATTATATTGGCTAATATGTTATTGGGGCTGCACTAAGATTACGTATCCTGAAAAATATACAGGCTGCTCTGAGTTTATCGGAACAGCCTGTTTTTTGTATAATAAGGGTTTAGGTGTTATTCTATGTTTTTTCTGACCTTGGTCAAAAAGTTTTTCATTTCGTCTGAATCTTTCTTCTCGATAATGGCGAGGAGGTTTGCTAACTCTTCCCTTATTTGTTTTACCTGATTTGGAGTGTACGGGTTGAACAGGATCTCGGTAAGCAGGTAATCATCTTCCGATAATAAGCCTTTGGCGATATCCATATGTCGTTTGAATGTTGTACCCGGAGCTTCCTGATGTTTCATAACCGAAGCAAAAACCAGTGTAGAAGCAAAGGGTATTGACAAGGAATAAGCGATGGTTTCGTCATGCTCATCAAATGTGTATTCAAATACCTGCAGGTTTAAGCTATGATATAGATCAAGGAAAAATTTCTTACCCTCTTCCGATGATTCCGATATAACAATGGCACTTTGTGTTCTGAGGTTACGTAGATCGGCGAAAGTTGGACCAAACATGGGGTGGGACGAAGCAAAAGGCTGTTTCAGGGTTGAATAAAAATCCTGTAATCCTGTTTTTACCGATGCTATATCCGAAACAATACATTGGTCGCTGATATAGGGTAGTATTGTTTTGAATGCTTCTATTGTATATTTGACTGTAACTGCATTTATTACCAGCTCCGGATCGAAAGTTGTTATTTCTTTCGGGTCGCTGAGGCGTATTACATTATACGTAAATTTCAGTCTGTCGGGGTCAGTATCGAATAGAGCGACTTCGTGATTTGAACTTAATACATCCGAGAAGAAAGATCCCATCTTTCCGGCTCCAAGTATAAGAATTTTCATTTGCTATATTGTTTTTTTTTGTTTAATCGTTAATTGATTATGCCAAAATGCTTTAACGCATTAGGTATGCCCTCGTCATCAACAGATGTCGTTACATAGTCTGCTACAGCTTTTACTTTGTCCTCGGCATTTCCCATTGCAATACTGGTTGCTGCATGTTTCAGCATTGAAATATCGTTTCCTCCGTCGCCGAAAGCCATTGTTTCACTCAGATCTATGCCATAAAATTTGAGGATCTCATCTATACCTCTTTGCTTGCTGTTTCCTCTCGCGATAGCATCGGTAAAGAGTGGATGCCAACGAGCCGAATCGCAATCAGGCAATACTTTAGGCATAATACGATCTTCTCTTTCCTGAGTAAGAAAGGATACTAATTGGAATATTTCGCTCTCAGCAGCTTCTTCATTGCTCTTTATGGGAACAGGAGGGAAGTTGAGCAGTTTTAGGATTGTTTCCACATCTTCATTTACAAAGTTTAAGAACATATCGTGTTCTCTTACAAAAATACAAGGGAATGGTTCTGTCTTTTGATATTCGATCAGAGCTTGTATGTCTTTTTGCGGAACAGCGTTTTTGTATATGATGTCACCTTTTTCTGTAGTACAGTATCCTCCGTTTACGGTAATGAACCCATCGAAATCAAGACCGTCCAAAGTGTCGAGTACAAGTCGTGGGCGGCCTGTTGCAATAAATACCTTTATTCCTTTTTCTCGGACTTTATGTATGGCTTGTATAGTGGGTTCGGGGATACGGTGGGTTTTAAAACTGACAAGAGTTCCGTCAATATCGAAAAAAATAGCTTTGGGTTGTTTTATTGTCATTTTATTTTGTTTGAGAAGGTCTCAGACCTTTTTATCTATATCTCTGAATGGTTTTCTTTTACCGAAGATCAATATTCCGATAATTGTATGTTTTGCAAAAGTACATAATATTTTATCGAATGAAAACTTTCAATTCGGAGTGTTAAGCCGTGTATTGAAAATAATCTGATTCATTCTCAATTTATTCGTTTTTCGTAACACAAGAATTTCCCTTTACGGAAAATGACGGAGCCGACTTCTTTATATCCTAATTTTAGATATAGATTGATCGCTGTTGGATTTTCAGTGAAGGCATCTAATCTTATCGAATCGTATTTTTGCGCTGTTGCATATTCTTCAGCAAAAAGCATCATTTTCCGAGCTATACCTTTACCCTGCATATCCGGAGAAACGGACAGCCGATGTACAATGAGGTTACGTCCTTGTATGCCCCATGCTAATGCTGCATACTCGGGGCTTTGTAGCTCATTAAGGGTTATATAAGCCGAGACTTTTTCATTGTGGATATATCCAAAAGCATTATTGTTATTAATGTCATTTTCTATATCACTGCGAGCCGGATATATTTCGTCCCATTGGTCTATGCCTGATGAGTTCATTTTCAGGATAACGCTGCTAATGATATCGCAGCAGTCATTTATATCCGATTTTAGAAGAAGCCTGATCATAATTAGCGAAGCGGCGCCGCCAATATATCCTGCAACTGATTGATATCTCCGTCATTCGGAGCAGGTTTGATTCCTAAAAGATAGGCTAGCAAAGGATAGATGGCTGTATTATCAAATATAGCCCCCTGTACATTCTTTTTGAATGCAGGTCCTGTTGCGTAGAATATAGCCTGCATATCGGGCTCGGAAGGTTCGTATCCATGTGCACCCGGTACTCCTTTGTGCTTGAAACTGAACTGCCATCCTATTTCAGGAACGACAATCAGGTCTCCTGCGTTTTTATTCGTTCCGTAATTCAAATCTGCTGGAAGTTGCCCCTTTCTATATACTTTGATGTGTTCAATATTTGCCAGTGCATTACATATAGAATCCTGCTTTGCTTTATCCGAAACATAAATGGATGTAGGATTTGTTCCTTCTATATGATCATACCACGTTGGTTTCAAATAATCCTGAGGCTTTATTAACCTGTCCTGAGAAACTTCTGTCATACCGTGGTCTGCCACTATAACCAGATTCACTTTATCGGCAAAAGGCAGATTGTCGATTTTCTTTACTAACACTCCCATTAAACTATCCATTGCATGAACGGCCATGCCTGTTTGCAGGCTAAGCGGACCATAATGGTGTCCTGCCGCATCGGGTTCGTCAAAATACAAGGTTATTAGGTGTGGGCGTTCTGCTTCGGGTTTATTCAGCCATTCTATTGTTGTATCTATTCTTTGGGCATATCCCAATCGGGGTACATCACTCCATACTTTATAGTAGTCTGGGTGAGTGTCTTTTATATTTATGTCGGATCCGACCCAATAAACAGAGCCTGCTTTTACTCCTTGATTTTGCGCTGTGATCCAGATAGGTTCACCTCCATAGTAGTCCGCATCATTGCGGGTGATAGAATCGCCCATGCTATATGCCCGATTATTTGTTGTATCCCAGAATGAATTATTGATGATGCCATGATGATCGGGAACCAGTCCTGTAATAAGTGTATAGTGATTAGGAAAAGTTGATGCAGGATAAGATGGCCGCATTACTGCTTTTACTCCTCGTTGGGCAATACGCTCTAAATTGGGAGCCTGATATAAACGGGGGTAATCCCATCTGAATCCATCCATTGATACGATAATAGTGTAATTGTCCCGACTCTGAGCATTTGCTCTTAAAGCAATACCGACCATTAATAATAAGACGAAAAGCATTTTTATAGCTTTCATAACCTAATGATTTAGTGATTTTACAGCCTCAAAAGTACTGCAAAGAAAGGAGATCAAAGGGAGTTACTTCGGTTTTTAACACCATCTTAACAGGCAAAACAAAAGACTGCCCGTTTCTGAGCAGTCTTTCGGTTGAAAGATATTTTCGATGTTTTTCTTATTTCAGTAGGCTTGAAACTACAGCGTTTCCTGCGAATTTAGAGAATTCGATGTCAGAAGCGGCACGTTGTTTCAAAGAAGGATCAGCACGGAATGCGTCATTCAGAGCAGAAGCTACTCCGGTAGCATCGTTAGTACGGGCTGCTACAAGGGCTTTCAGATAAGAGGTAGTAGCATTTTTATTGCTTACACCATTTAAAGTTTGTTCTGCCTGAGAATAATTTTTAGTCAAAAGTTGAGCTAAAGCAGCATTGTTAGACTTTGTGCTTCCAAAAGCCTGTACAGCTTTTGAGTAGTCACCTTTCTTCAAATAAAGAAGACCAAGAGCTTCGCTTGCTGTATTTGCTTTAGATGCAGATCCGATTAGCTGTTCTGCTTTAGATATGTCATTGTCAGCTAAAGCCAATAATCCAAGGTTTACACTTGGTTCGGCAGCTCTGCTATCCAATTGTTGAGCTTTAGCAAAAGCTTGTTTTGCAGCATCTATTTGTCCGTTTGAATAATAATATGCACCTAAATTGTTCCATCCTCTGTAATCGTTCGGATATTTTTGAGTTACAGTAGTATATATTTTTTCGGCAGGAGCACCTTGTAGATTTGCAGCATAAAGCAATTCGTTGATGTTCAGGCTTGATGGATTAGAATTAACAGCTTGTAAAAGTTCAGCGTCTGTTTTACCGATAGTTTCTACATTGGCTACTAATCTTGATCTACGAAGTTGAGGTAGGATTGTTTCGGCTAATTCTTTGTAAACAACAGATACATTCTTGATTTCTCTTTCTCTGTCGGCAGGATCTGTGTACATAGATAGAACACGAAGTACCAAATCTTTGTCTTGAAGGCTTGATGCTTCTACAAGTTTCTTAAATCCTTCCCAGTCTTGAGCTGTGTAATTAGCATATACGTTTGTACCCACATTTTCTTTTTTGAATTCGTTATTCAAATAAGAAGTTGTGTTTTTTTCGCGTTCTCCTGCTAATTTTTCGTTTAGTTTATAACCACCATCAGGAGAAGCGTATGCCTGTACTTCAACATTAACGTTTTGTTTGCTGTTTTTATCGGCACTTTTTACAAGATCTTTCCAGGCTGCAAGATTAGAAGAATTAAGTTCGCTCGATCTCAATTTTGCTTGTTGTATCAAGAATAAGATGTTTGCGTCATAAGATTCTTTGATCAGCTTTTGGAAATCGTCCGGAGCCTCAGATGGAGTATTGGAATAAGCATCTGCTAATGTAGCAGTAGTGATTAAGCCTCCAGCTACTTTTACATCCGGTAATTCGACTGATTTATTTTTGATCTTAGATGTAAATCTCAGGTATAGTTCAGGATTTACCATTCCGTCTTCATAGTCAAATTCAGATTTGATGGTGAATGCTCCTCCTTGTTGTTGTGATATAACAATACCATTTCCCGAAACATTTTCGCCTTGATATGTAACTGATGTTCCATATTTTTCAGAATTTCCTGATTTCAGGATTGGAGTAACGGTAACTTCTGCATTCTTATTAAACCATTTCTCAGGGAATTTACCGTTTATAGTTACCGGTATTTTAGACCCTTGTACTTCCATTGGTGATGGAGATACAGAGAATAATGAAGATGATAACGGGGTTAACTTACTACTACATGACACTAGAATGATTGCAAACAAAGCAACCAGCATAGAATTGATTAGAATTTTTGTCTTGGCTTTCATGACTATTATTTATTTATTGACTACTTTTAAGACTCCAGATTTATTTGTATTTGTCCATTCAGGTAAACGGCTTAAGTTCAGAATACAATGCGACTAGTTCTGTAAAGCTATATATAAAACTACAATTAATAAATATGAATACCGTAAATTTTAGTAATCTTAAGCATTTTCTGAATCAAAAGGTCGATTTGTATAATTGTCAGGGTTTCATAGCCGATGATCCGATATCAGTACCTCACCGGTTTACACGAAAAGAAGATATTGAGATTATAGGTTTTTTTGCGTCAATCTTCGCATGGGGACAAAGGCGTACTATTATTAATAAATGCATGGAGCTGTCTGATAGAATGGATAATAGTCCATACGAATTTATGGTGGGGCATACTGATTCCGATCTTAAAAAGTTACTAGGATTTAAGCATCGTACATTCAATGATACGGATCTTCTTTACTGTGTGGAATTTTTTAAACAGCATTATCAGAATAATATTTCATTAGAGTCGGCCTTCTTTCCGAACGGGGGTATGACTGTTGAAGAAGGTTTGAATTATTTTAATCGTTATTTCTTTTCGTTGCCGGATGCTCCCCTAAGAACTCAGAAGCATATACCCAGTCCTCATAGAAAGTCGGCTTGTAAAAGGTTGAATATGTATTTGAGGTGGATGGTAAGAGACGACAATAATGGTGTAGACTTTGGTCTGTGGAAAACAATCAGCTCAAAAGATCTTATTTGTCCTTTGGATTTGCATGTAGAGCGGACAGCTAAAAAACTAGGATTGCTGTCCAGAGATAAGCCTGACTGGCAAGCTGCATTGGAACTGACCGAAAACCTGCGGCAATTAGATCCTTTGGATCCTGTGAAATATGATTTCGCTTTGTTTGGGGTGTCAATCGAGGAAAAATGTGTTGTTGATATGCGATAGTATTCCTCTAAAAGACAATAGGGCTTTATTTGAATATTTTGACTAATGCCCTTACCAGAAACGAAAATAGTTTGCTTTTTTTGAAAACAGGAAGAAGGTATTCGTAATCTGCCAAATAGTGAAACCGTTCATAATCTTTCTGAATAGAGTGGGGGATACATTCATTTAAAACAGTCAGTCTTTCCTCTTCATGTTCTTTCTGCAACTGAGGATTAGTACTGATACCATCCCATTGAAAGAGTACAATGTCTGTATCTGTAAAAAGAGGTTGTTCGTTATGTAATCCTATTGTCTGTAGAAAGAATTTCCAATCCGCTGTTATCTTTAAATTCTCGTCATACATTCCGTATTTGGCAAACATGCTTTTGTGTATAAAAGTAGCCTGATGCTTAATTGTTCCCCAATAAAAATCGAAAAGAGTAAGAGGACGGTTCATAGCCGGTACCCGTTGGGTGTAATTCCCGAAATCGTTTAACTGATGCCCGTTTATGAAAGGAGCCGTATAAGTTTCTCTCCCGAATATCTTGTTTAGTACATCGTTGTCGGCAAACGCATCAGCTGAATTCAGAAAATACAGGTAGTCGCCTGAAGCTTGCTGTATTCCCTTATTCATTGCGTTGAATATGCCAGCATCGGGTTCACTCACCCAATAACTGATGTTAGACTGGTATTGAGTAATAATATTGACACTCTGATCGGAAGACGCTCCGTCTATAAGGATAAACTCATAGTTGGTATAAGTTTGAGCGATTACGCTGAGTATCGTCTTTCTTAATCCTACGGCATTATTGCGGTTGACTGTGATGATGGATATTCTGTTCATAAAGCTGATAAACTGAGAAAGTGGCATTATCGTTTGCCACTTTCTGATATTATTATACTAGGTCAATCCAAAGTAATAAAAAAAAACTGAGACCTTAAATGTATTTGTCTCCATACTTTAATTTAGAATCAGCCACGAATTGTTTGATCCGTTGTTCTTCTTCTTTTTTACAAATAAGAAGAAGATCATCAGATTCTGCTACGATGTAATTGTTCAGACCTTGTATTACTGCTAATTTTCCTTCGGGAAGAGCAATAATGTTTTCAGAGCTGTCGAAAAACATAGTCTCGCACTTCAAAGCAACGTTTGCATCTTCGTCCTTGTCCGAAATATCATGAAGTGATCCCCATGTTCCGAGATCCGACCAGCCGAAATCGGCAGCAAGTACACATACATTGCTTGCTTTTTCCATAATACCGTAGTCTATGGATATATTGGGACAATATGCGTATTGTTCATTAATGAATTTCTGTTCTTCGGATGTTCCGTAAATATCAGTGCCGAGGTCGAAAATGTTAGATACTTCCGGCAAGTGATCGTGAAACGCTGATATTATTGTGTCTACATTCCAGATGAATAATCCCGAATTCCATAAAAATTCGCCGCTTTCGTAAAAGATTTTGGCTAATTCGTAATTCGGCTTTTCGGTGAAAACTTTTACTTTGTTTATGTCTTCAACTTCTTTTTCTCCTATTTGGATATAACCATAGCCTGTTTCTGGACGGTTTGGCTTTATTCCTAATGTAAGTAATATGGGTTGCTTGTTGACAAAATCCAATGCGTGGTTAATTACCGAGATAAATTCATCTTCTTTCAGAATCAGGTGGTCTGAAGGTGCAACAACGATATTTGCGTTGGGGTTCTTTTTCTTTATGTGATAACTGGCATATGCGATGCAAGGAGCTGTATTGCGCCTTAAGGGTTCCAATAGTATCTGTTCGGGGTTTAATTCAGGAACTTCTTCTCTTGTTAGTCCTGCATACCCTTCGTTTGTAATAATATAAATGTTCTCGATAGGTAAGACCTTTTTGAATCGATCTACGGTCATTTGTAGGAGAGAACGTCCTGTACCAAAAAAATCGAGGAATTGTTTTGGACGGCTTTCCCTGCTGAAAGGCCAAAAACGACTACCAATCCCTCCGCTCATTATTACGCAATAGTTATTATTCATGTTATAGCATTTATACAATTTAGGTCTCAGACCTTTTTATTGACTATCCTTCATTCCTTCGAATTTGAAGAATCGGAAGAGCCAATAGTTCTTTGATTTATTAAGGACAATAAGCGATTACTCAATTATTATACTAAAATACGTTATTAAAAAAAATTCCCGTTGCTTATAAGACGGAAACAAATGTAATATATTTTATATCGAGAAAAAAATTAAGGAAGTTTTTTCAAAAAACAAAAAAAGGTATTGTTATTTAAAAAATATCAATATCTTTGCACTCGCTAAATAAAAGCAATGCCCAGATGGCGGAATTGGTAGACGCGCTGGTCTCAAACACCAGTGGATTCACTTCCATGCCGGTTCGATCCCGGCTCTGGGTACAGAGTGAAAGAAGAAAAGAGCTGATCATTAATTGATTACAGCTCTTTTTGATTTTGCAACTGGCAGATTACTGGCAAAAGTTGGTTTTTCTTCTTATTTTACTCAAAAATTGGGAATAATTCGATAGCATAATTCTCACTATCTTCTTTTAGTTTATTCCAAACTTTATTTTTCCATCCTTTTGTTTGTAAGCTTGCTTTAATTGATTTGGGTGCTTCCTCTTCGGTTGTTATAGTTCCAAAGTCTGTGCCTTGTATTGTTGTATGTTGAAAGTCTTTTAAGGTAATTACCAATGTACTATCATTTTTTTAAGTGATACAATCAGGTGTCGCGACTATCTTTCGGATCACGAAATAATATCATCTAAACATTGGCAACATTGTACACCAATGTATTGGCATTAACCGCCAATCTTTGGAGGATGGTTTCCTATAAACATAAAAAAGCCTGCAAGGGTATTGCAGACTTAATCGTTGGGTACCAGTATATATTATGCTTCCTTTATTTTATCTATGCACTCTTCATTCAAATCATATACCTGAGGTTTAATAATCCCCGATGTTGAGTTGGCGGAGGATAGGTCTTTTGTGTTTAGTTCTTTGCCTTTGGCAGAGAGAAAGCATCTCTCTTTCGTGGCTACACTTTTCCATGTTTCACAAATCAGTTTTTCCTCATATAGACGAGTGAAAAGTAATGCAATATATTTATTCACGGTTGTTTGTAAAGGTTTGGTATGGGTGCATTGGAGTATTGCTTTCATTTCGGCTTGTGTAATATCTATATTGAATGTCGGGATTTGATTACAATATTTCACAAGTATACCTACCTGTTTATCTGACAGTGCACTTTCAAATGAATCGAGATTTCGTCCTTTTTCCCGATTATATTTAGATGTTTCTTTTTGGGCTTTCTCTAGTTTACGTTTTTCTTCTTCCTGTTCTTCGGATAGTTTCTTATTTGTGTATTCGGATATGGATATTGTTTCTTGCTTAATATCTCTTAGGTCTCGATTGGTCTCTTCTCCTATTGTTTGAAGGTTCTGGTGTAGAGTTGAAAAATTCGAGATTATTTCCACATGCTTTTGATCTGATTCAGGACGTTTGTATTGGTTGTATAAAATATCGAATGTTGCTTCTATCTGTTTTTGTCTTGCAGATGGTATATTCCCATATGATAATTTATTTTTATATACAGAAAATTCATCATCAAGAAATGCAATTGTTTGTTCTTGACTCATATTAGCCGTCTCAATACATGCCCTGAGATAATGAGGTGTAAAGCGGACTTTTTTACGGAACAAAAAAAGACTGCTAATCCAACTGACTACAGCAACAAACCCAAATACAATACAAGCTATCGGAAGCCATAAATATGCCAATACAATGCTTTTCTTTTTCAGAAGTTCATATTTATCCATCAAGTAGTTCCATATCTTACGATTGGCTTCTTTTTGAGAATATATGACATAAGCTAGCTTGTTCATATAGCAGCGTTTTACAATTATAACAAAACTAATAAAAAGAAAAATCACAGCAAAAAAACGAGTTTATTTTACTATGATTGTCTATGTATTAAAAAGATTGGGTATAGTTTATTTCTTATCTTATTTTTGATGTTTTAATGAATTCTAAAAGTAAGATTAGATAAACATTCTATATGTGATAGTACTTCTAGTTGGTAATTGAGATTTATTTTAGATTATGCATAGCTTTTTTTTATTTATTGTGACTCAGAAGTTTCCTAACCTCTATTTTTTGCAGGATATCTTATTCTTATCATTTAATATAAAAGACAAGAATAAGCTATTTATCCGTTAAAAAGCATCCTTTATAGATTTTTTTTGGTTTAGAGCTGCCTCTTTATTTACTTCGTAAAATATCATAAATAAAAAAATACCTAAAAAGCATAAGTTCTCTTTTTATATCTTGCTCTTGTATAATCCAGATATTAGATGCATTAGAGATTATTTCTATATTTAATATATACAACAAACTTAACAATATTACCAACAATTTTAAATTTTAATAAAATGAAAAATTACTTTCTAATCTTTACTGTGATTTTATCACTTTGTCTTTATGCATGTAGTAGTGAAACTGAAGGGAGCGAGCTTATCTCAACAGCCCAAAATTCCTCAGATGTTATAACATCTATAGATGAGATGCCTACGGATATTCAGAATCTTATAGCTAAAGCAGAGCCCTATATTTCTCCTGAAATGCAACAGATAATTAGCTCTCTTGATACTATAACTACCATTCTTCCTATAGAGGAGGTCTTTCCTTTTCTTTTTTCAGAAGAAATATCCACCCAAACATTATCAACAAGAGCATCATCGTCTTTGCCGACTACAACATTTACTGGATATTATAGTTATGAGACGATATTTAATCCCATAACAATAAAATTGACGGCTTATTCATCTTCGGCTCTTAGACAATCCCTCGTCTATGGTGATGAGACAACTCTTTTAGGAAGTGGTCCATATAGTGTTAAATTTTTTGCCGTTACCCTTTATGCTTATTTTCCATCAGGAATTTCTCAAATCATACCTATGCCAACATCAAGTGATTTTATCGGTATAAATCCAGATAAACTAACTTCATCGTCTAATATAAGTAATGATACATCTCTATCTCGCGGATTTGCCGTAAATACATTATCTGAAGGATTTCTATATAGTTTTACGACGTATGCCTTGGAGTTTACAGTTGATGGTACAGGTACAGCCCTTTACTTCCCTATTGTAAATCAGAATATGCTAAGTATTAGCAATTGGGGACGTAATCTTGAATGGACAGCCTTTACTATTTAATTTTAATGAGTGTTTTGTTTATAATAACTAAAGTATTTATATAATATAGCATGGTATTAACACCTAAAAGAATATTCATTTTTTTGATTTTATCCTTGGTTTTTCTAGGTTGTAAAGATGAAAATACTCCTATCGAAGAACCTGTTGAGATTCCCTATCTTGAAAAAATGTATCTTACAGTTGCAACAAAAGACAATGAATTTTCCGTGAAACTTCCCCTTTCAGGAACTATTAATTGCGAGGTAGACTGGAATGATGGCACTACGGAAACTGTTTCTGAAGCTTATCCTACACACACCTATACCAAAGCTGGTAAATATCTTATTACAATTGCAGGGACAGTTACAAGCATAAACTCCAGTGAACTTAACGCCTCTGAACTTCCATGTATCACAGGTGTGTATAATTGGGGGAAGACAGGATTGACTAATATGTATTCAGCATTTAAAGGATGTACGGAATTGACATATGTGTCAAATGATAATGGACAAGGATCATTTGCCGATGTTAAAGATTTTCGTGATGCTTTTCAAGGTTGCTTGAATCTGACAGAGGTTCCTTCCGGGTTATTTGATAATTGTACTCAAATTACATCATTTAATAATATTTTTTATGGATGTTCCGAGCTAACAAAAATTCCATCTGGATTATTTGATAGCTGTACTGATGTTACGGATTTTCAAGCAGCATTTAAAAACTGTAATAATCTGACAGAAATTCCATCTGGATTATTTGATAGCTGTACCAGAGTTGTTTCTTTTAAGGAAGTTTTTTATGGATGTTCCGAGCTAACAAAAATTCCATCTGGATTATTTGATAATTGTACTAATGTTATGGATCTTCAAGCAGCATTTAAAAATTGCAAAAACTTGGTAGAAATTCCCGAAAAGTTGTTTGATAAGTGTATATATGCAGAAGACTTCAGTATGGCATTTCAAAACTGTGAAAATTTAATAGAGATCCCCTTTGGATTATTCGATAATAGCAAGCAGATAAAGTCCCTTATACAGACATTTGCAGGCTGTGTAAATTTAGAAGGCGAATCTCCATATACAGTGATAGATGAAAGTAAGATACATCTATATGAGCGTAATGACGGTATAGGCGGATTTACTGAGCCTCAATATATATATTTTTGCTTTAGTGAATGCGTTAAATTATCAGACTATGCTAATATTCCGAATAGTTGGAAGTAAGCTTATTGTGATCTAAATAATTTATTATCCTAATATGTACTTTACAGATTAAGTCTTTAATCTGTAAAGTCTTTTATATTGTAAAATATTGGAATTATGAAAATGAAAATGTTCTCATTTTGGACTGTCTTATTTTGTTTCACCTCCTCTTTTTGGGGATGTGAGGATGATAAGACTCAAGAAAAAACAGATTTTACCTTAGATAATGTTTATTATTACGATTATTATGATACGTTTAAATATATACCTATTTCTACTGATGATACGATACACAGCAAGGTCGGTAGAACTTTAGCTATTGTTATAGAAGCGACGACTTCAGATGAGATTGAAATACAATCGACACAGAAGGATCTGGTTGAAATAGAAGAGATTGAAAGTGGTACACAATCTCGAGTTTTTCAGATCTATTTTAAGCAAACATCTCAGATGACAATAAGCATAATAAATTCCTCGTCTGAAAGATTTGTATCGTTCCATGTGGATGTTGCACCACGATCTATTATTTATAGTACTATTACTTCCGACCAAATAGCAGACTCTGCCCCCGTTTATACGGTTGCAGGTGCAGTTTCAGATTCTTTGAAATATCAAATTATTGAAGCATTAAAGACTAAATATTCTCTAAAAAAAGGAGAGCTAACTTACACTTCACTTACCGAAGGCGAATTTCAAGCTACAACTGGAGATGCTGAAAATAGTATAAGTGGAACTTTTACTAAAGAGATTCTTGATGAAGGATATAATTTCACTTTTCTTTTTAGTGATAATGTATATAATATATTCGTAAAAGAATCTGCTTCTAGTTTGAATGGGTACTATATAATACAAGATTTTACAGAGAAATACCAAATGAAATATCCTTCAGTGTCAATAACTAAAGTTGAAATTTCTCAATTTGTTCTAACGAGTTCTCAAAGATTGCTTACAAGTGAATGATTATATAATGGTTTCATGGGATGAAAGGTATAACTTTGCTTTTGTTCGTTATTTTAATGTGCCAAGAGGTTTTTAAGCATAAGTGCAATCTTTTATTATTCCCGGAATATTAAGAGCCTGTTTGTTTTTATCTGAGTCTATATTAGATGGATAGAATTATATCGGGATTGTGAAATTTAGTCTAGTATTGCTGTTTATCATTGTTTCCTATATGTTCTAAAATGGAACATGTGCTATTTTCATCTAGTTCATCCGATTTATATATATTATTTTGATGCTTTGTTATAGCTGGACGCTTTGTTGCATATTTCATTCTAAGCTAATTTCCGGAAATGAATTTACAGCTTTTTCTTTTAATGAATCGACCGCACGATTATATTTCTCGGTGTATTTCAATCCGCTATGCCCTAAAAGAGAAGCAACGGTTTTCATATCCGTTTGACATTCTCCTAATAAATTGACTGCAAAAGAGTGTCGTGGGCAATGCCAAGTGATGTGCTTATCTATTCCCGCACGCCCTACCCATGTTCTCAATGCTTTTAAACATCCTGTATGGCTTGGTAATTTAAATATATAATCATCCTTAGAGGGCTTTTCTCCAATCAGAGATAATAATGTTTGACTCAATGGCAAGATTACAATAGAATGCTTAGAATGACCTTTAGTTTTGGCTTGTTCGAACTTTATTCGTTTCCCAAAATAATCAACGTTATTGTATCTTAAATCTACTACATCACAATATCTTAAACCTGCATACAAACGGAAAAGGAATGCTCTTTTTATGTCTCCATTTTGATACGGAGTTTTGGCTAGTTGCTGTATCTATCCTAATGTTAGCATATCTTTAGTCAATGCACTATCATCTACAACACAAACAACCCTATTACGTGGGTTTGTAAGGAATATGTCTTTTTCTGCTGTATATTTTACGATTTTTTTTAACCGTTGAAAATATCCTCTCGCTCCTTCTCCCATAGATCGACTTTGTAAATATTCGACAAACTTAATCATCATATCTTTATCTGTCTGATCGGGGCGAATATTGACTTTTAATGCAAGGTAGTATTCATATAAGAAATCGTTGAATCGTTGGTAGCTTCCTTCCATCATGCGAATATCTTTCTTTTTATTAACTCAGCTTACTTGTTTCTATGTCTTGCAGAATTTCATCGGTTACAAGCACCAATTTATTCTGAATTTGTTCTGAAAGTTTATCTAAGTCATTAAAATTCGGGTCTGCAATTAAAGTTGTTTCTAATATCGAATATTGAGGTTTTGTCGTTCTGTTTTTATTCCACTTTGTTGATTTAAAGTATTCCCAATATTTTTCTTGAATTGCAATTGTTTGCCCTAACAACCAAACTTCAAACTGCATTTTTGTGTGGCTTAATACAAGTCCCATTCTCAATTTCCTTTTTTTTAAGAAGTCGTTTGAGTAATAAAAATAGGTGTAATCCATATAGCCCTGAAAGATATTGCCAAATGAATAATTTTCTGAAAGATTTTTTGACAACGCTGTTCCAAGTCTTGTTACATACTTAACAAGCCCAACATACGCTTCTTGAATATCACCTATTTCTAATTGATGTTTATATGCAGCAACATAATCATTTAATTTCTTATCCATAAATTGTCTGTTTAGTTTCAGTAAAGGTAATATTGCTGATTTAATCAAATGCAGAATTGTGAAATTTGATTAAAGTAAGGATATTATCCAATAATAATATTGGATTCTAGGTTAATGATAAGGCTTCCTCCATAGTTAAACTTTACCAAGACTTGGTTTTTATCTACCCATTCTTTCACTATTCCTTTATTGACTAATAAGTCTGAGTATTTCTTAGGAACTCTTGTTTTAGCGTCTTCAACAATAACAAACAACATATAGATACCCCACTCAAAACTGCGTATTCCATATTGCAGTCCATTAAATGAGGTGTGTTTAATAAAATTATTAATTATTTCACGTTTAATAGAACTTCCTATTTGAGGTGAATGTGGATTCCAATGATGATTACATATTTCACATTTTTCAGAAAAAGAAAGCGAGTCCCATTCTGAAAAAGTAATATCATCTGCTGATTTCATAATTCATCTTATTTGAGAATAAATTTGATTAAAGTAGGGTATAATGGAAGCCTGATTGTGAAATCTCTCAGGCTTTTTTTATTATGAATGCAAATTATGAGATTAGCTTCTCTTTAGCTTTTATGTATTCAGACCTAATTTTTTTACAATCTACTTTCTCTCTTTCAATACCTCATGCAGCAAAGAAATAGCTTCCTCTTTATCTTTTAGCATTCTTTCGTAAAGTTCAATTATTTTATCAACAGGATTAAAATTGTAGATAGATGCATTATCTTGCCACGTACCAGAGTAAATATTTATAGACGTTCCAACTTCTAATTCAGTAATAGCTTCTACCGGAATATCCAACGCCTTAGCAATCTTATCTAAAATATCCTGATCGAGTTTATCTTTCTTTTCATAACCGGATAGTGTAGCCTGCGACACACCTATCTGTTCAGCAAGTGTATCCTGATTTATATTTCGCCACTCTCTCCAACGACGGACATTAGCACCGTGATTGCTCTTCTTTGCGGTTGTATCTTCCATATCTTTCTATTCATAAATTTGTTTATCTGCAAAAATAAGGATTTAGGGTTAATAATAATTTATTCCGGTGATAATATTTTAATAATTAGAATATTGATAATATAAGTAGGATTATTGATTTATTATAAGTCTGATTGTTAGGAGTCAAAGGTTTTAGACTTTTTCTTTGCAGTTCAGATTTGAACAACAGAATTGAACACGAACGTTTATGGGAAACTTAGAAAAAAGCAGCCTTAACTTAGAACCGCTATATGAATTTTTTACAGATGAAATTCTACCCAAAGACTTTGCCCGTTTGCTGGATGAGTTTTTATATAATTATGTGATAATGCTTGTCCAATCGCACCGAGATGACCGGATTGGCATACATAAGGATACAACCGAATTTATTTATTATTTAAAATCGTTGCGTGACATTATTCCTCTGTGTGTAAAAGAGGAATAATCCGACAAATCTTGCCGACTACCTTTTCATTCACATATTTACTCGGGGGATTATTCCCTTTGGGATGTTTTCTATCAGGTTCAGTGAAATTTTTTGCTGAACCTGATTCTTTAGTTACTGAAAAATGAATGACTCTTTCATTTTTTTTTAATAGCTCATATTGCTCAAAGCTAGGCTAGTATTCTAGAGTAAAAGTTTTTGTTTGTCTTTTATGAAGTTTTTTTTAAAAGATACCGAACAAAAGACCGCTTTTCTGCGTTTCAATGATCAAATAGTTTTATTACGATCTTTAGAAGTAAATCGGGGGTCGGGTATTTCCGAAAATAGAATTATTACAGAAAACTTTCTGAATTATTCATTTTTTAGGATCATTTTTTAGAATAAAGAGTGGTATTATTCTAATATTATCAGTGTTAGTAAATAGAGTGAGTGTGTGTTCTCTTTTTGTGTTAGAGGTAGGAACGCAAAATGTCTGATCGGATTTATAAATGTCAGTAGGTTCAAACTTGCAGATCTCCACAAGATAAATATAAGTATCAGAAAATATTATAATTACGTATTTCAAAATTTTTGACTGATTATAGCTGTAAAGCTTTTCCGGTTGAAGAGTTGGTACAAAACCTTAATTGAAGTATTGCTCAAAGTGTATTTAATTGTTGTTTTATTGGTTGTCTCTCTCAGAAAAAGATATCACTTATATAAAAATATAACATTTTAGGTAATCGTATGAAAATCGCAATTGTTGGTACAGGGTATGTAGGTTTAGTAACAGGAACCTGCTTTTCGGAAATGGGTACAGAGGTTCATTGTATCGATATTAACGAAGAAAAAATAGACAAACTAAAGCAGGGAATTATACCTATTTATGAGCCGGGTTTAGAGGAAATGGTTCTGAGGAATCATCAAGCCGGTCGTTTAAATTTCTCGACTAATTTACCTGAAATTCTCAATGACGTTGAAGTCGTTTTTTCAGCAGTAGGTACACCTCCGGATGAGGATGGCAGTGCCGATTTGACATATGTATTGGAGGTTGCCCGTGCTATCGGCCGCAATATGAATAAATATATTCTGGTTGTCACCAAAAGTACAGTTCCCGTAGGGACAGCCCTGCTAGTCAAAGCCGCTATACAAGACGAACTTGATAAACGTGGTGTACAAATTCCATTTGATGTTGCATCCAATCCCGAATTTTTGAAAGAAGGTGCAGCCATCGACGATTTTATGCATCCCGACAGGGTTGTTGTCGGTGTTGAATCGGAAACAGCAAAACAATTGATGGATAAACTGTACAAACCATTTATACTGAATAATTATCGAATAATCTTCACCGATATCCCATCTGCCGAAATGATTAAATATGCAGCCAATGCCATGCTCGCGACCCGTATCAGCTTTATGAACGATATTGCGAATCTGTGCGAAATTGTTGGAGCAGATCCTACTATGGTTCGTAAAGGTATTGGTTCTGATGCTCGTATTGGTACAAAATTCTTATATCCGGGTTGTGGATACGGAGGCTCGTGTTTTCCGAAAGACGTGAAAGCCCTGATTAAAACCGCCGAGCTGAAAGGATATTCCATGCACGTACTGAAGGCTGTGGAAGATGTAAATGAATACCAGAAGAACCGTTTATTTGAGAAGATATCAGCATATTTTGGAGGTAACCTCAAGGGTAAGACTGTTGCTGTTTGGGGACTTGCCTTTAAGCCGAAAACCGATGATATGAGAGAAGCTCCGGCTCTGGAACTGATAAACTCTTTATTAGCGGCAGGTGCTCAAGTAAGGGTGTATGATCCGGTAGCTATGCACGAAGCAAAGCGCATAGTCGGAGATAAAGTCTTTTACGCAAAAGATGCCTATGATACAGCAATAGAAGCCGATGCGCTGGCTCTCGTTACCGAATGGAACGAATTCAGGATGCCATCGTGGTCGGCATTGAAAAGGCTGTTGAAAACTCCGGTTGTATTTGATGGCCGTAACCTTTATAACAAAACAGAATTACAAGACGCAGGCTTTGACTATTTCTTCATTGGTGGAGGGACACGACATCTGGAGATTTGAGACAAGTAATCGTAATAACTCACATAAGTTATGTTTAATCAATTAATTATCACACTATGAGAATAAATGTCCACGCGAATTTCGCGATTTTGATCGTGGTGTTACTTCTATCTTCTTGTACAGCGTATAAAAAGATTCCTTACGTAAAGGATGCGGACACGCTCGATGCCCAGTCTTTAGCAAATGCGGCATCTAATTATGAGGCTAAAGTTATGCCTAATGATATCCTTTTGATAACAGTAAATACACCTACGCCCGAAGCCTCAAAGGATTTTAATCTGCCGTTGATTCCGCAAACCGGAAACTCGGTGCTACCTACTAACGTAACTTCGACCAGTGAAGTTCAGGGAACGCTTCAAAATTACATTGTCGATAATCAAGGCTATATTGATTTTCCGATACTCGGAAAGTTGAAAGTCGGAGGATTGACCAAACCTCAGGCCGAGCTACTGATACACAATTCGATCTATCCGGCTTACACAAAGGAAAATCCGATAGTGACACTTCGTTTCCTAAACTATAAGGTTTCGGTGTTGGGAGAGGTTAATCGTCCGGGGACATATACTTCCGTTTTGCCGAAGATGACTATTTTCGAGGCATTGGCATCTGCAGGAGACATGACGATATATGGGAAGCGGGATGCTGTAAAATTGATCCGGACAGATGAAAACGGACAAAAAGAGATTTTCGTGGTAAATATGCAGGACAAAAATCTTCTGCTGAATAACAATTTGTATAATCTGCAACAGAATGATGTTCTTTATGTAGAACCGAACAAATCGAAAGGGAATAACTCTCAGTTTGGTACATTCGAAAGTATGACTCTTACCGGAGTTTCGCTATTGATATCCATCATATCTATTGTTACCCGTTAATCTATTTATAATATCTACTAACTTGAATTCAGCTTTATGAGCAATAACTTATTTGATCAAACTGATAAACATGATACTTCGGAAGATAAGAGGGAGGACTTTGACTTTGGTGAACTTTTCTTTTCTTATTTTCAATATTGGCGTTGGTTTATAGCCTCTATCATATTATTTGTCGCGATCGGAGGTTTAGTTTACCTTAGTATCAGTAAAAAATATGAAGTATCTACCTCTATTTTATTAAAGGAGGATAAAGGTGGTGCGGGTTCTACTCAAAGTGCTTTAAATGGACTGGAGAGTTTGGGTTTAATAACTACAACAAATAACGTAGACAATGAAGTTGCAGTGTTTTCGTCTCCAAATCTGATCCGTCAGGTTGTTGATACACTAAAACTTTATACAAACTACTTCCAAAAAGGTACGTTTCGTAATACGGATGTCTATACTTCAAGCCCTTATGAGGTGACATTGGATGGCATTACCTCAAATAAACTAAAAGGAGGTATTGAGTTAAATGTGTCTTATCAATCGAAAGATAAAGTAAAGATATCGGGAGTTTATACTTACGAATCAGAAGATCACAGCATCGAATCAGGAGAATATAAACTTCCTTGTGCAATTAATTTACCAACCGGAAAGGGGCGGATTATTGTTGATTTCCGTAAGGAATCGCCCGAAACGACTTTGGCTAGTCTTGACGACTCATATATTATTACGATAGGAGATATTCAGGGTACAGTCAATAATATTGCATCTGTATTGAGTGTATCAGCAACCAGTAAAAATTCGTCTGTATTAGATATTAGCATGAAACTGGGCAATCCACGGAAAGGTGTTGATTTTCTTACTCAGCTAGCATCTATCTATAATAGTAACAATGTATATGAAAGCAATGAAATCGCTCGAAATACAGCTCATTTTATAAATGAACGTTTGATTGATATATCTTCAGAACTTAAGAATATTGAGGAAAAGGTTGTATCTTATAAACAGAAAAAGGGTTTGACAGATATTGATACCGAAGCTAAAGTTTATATTGGACAGGCTGCCGATATAGAATCAAAGCGAGTAGAGGCAGAAACTCAGACGAAACTGGTGCAGATGGTTGATAATTATATCAACAACGATGCGAATAAGAATAAGTTGATTCCGAATATCAGTATCAATGATCCCGGTTTGTCTTTGGTAATATCCGATTATAATAATCAGCTATTGGCATATGAGCGTCTCGAACGCAGTACCGGAGAGAACAATCCTACAAGAGTCAGGATGGAAGCTACTCTTAAAAATATGAGACAGAATATCCAGTCTGCAGTGTTGAATGTGAAAAAGGCAATAGCGATAAATAATAAAGACCTGGCGAGCCAATCCGGCTTATTGGCATCACGTAAAAGTTCGATGCCTGATCAGGAATATGGTTTGGCTGAAATTCTGAGACAACAGCAGGTTATACAAGCTATTTATATTTATCTGATGCAGACTCGCGAAGAGTCAAATATTACTTTGGCTGCAACATCGGATAAAGCACAGGTCATAACAGATCCTGTTGCACCGAATCTTCCTGTATCACCCCGAAGAAATCTTATTTTGGCTGTATTCTTGTTCCTTGGATTTGCAGTTCCTGTAATTGTGATCTATTTGAAGAATCTACTGAATACAACTATTTCTAACCGTCAGGAGCTGGAGCACCTGGCCGATCCTTCTGTGATTGGAGAAATCATGCGCAAAGAAGAACCGGAAAATCTAGTAGTCAAATACGACTCAACATCTCCTATTGTTGAGCTCTTCCGTACTTTGCGGAACAACTTGCAATTTATCTTAGCAGATGCAGAGAAGAAGGTGATCATAGTTACTTCTACTATACCGAATGAAGGAAAATCTTTTGTTTCTATAAATCTGGCAGCATCTTTTGCCCTATCTGAAAAGAGAGTTCTCTTGTTAGGGCTTGATATCCGTAATCCTCAATTAGCAATGGATATGGACTTTAAAAAAGGAAAAGGAGTAACATCAGTCCTTGCCGGAGATGAGAAATGGGAAGATTTGCTGACAAAAGTACCGGGATACCCTAATCTTGATATCCTGCAGGCAGGAGTAATTCCCCCTAATCCGAATGAATTGCTTATGCGTAAGGAACTTGGAGATATGATCGGCGAGATCCGCCAGAAATACGATTATATCATTATTGATACAGCACCTGTAGGAGTAGTCTCGGATACTTTCCTTATCGCTAAACATGTGGATGCTTCGGTTTATGTAACACGTGAGAATGCAACTCCAAAATCGGCAGTTACTTATATCAATAGTTTATATAAAGAAAAACGTCTGCCTAATCATTATCTCGTAATCAATGATGTAGATGTTATCAAAAATAGTAAGAAATACGGATACCGTTATCGGTATGGGTATGGTTACAGCTACGGATATGGATATGGTCCGAACCACTCTAAAAAGAAGAAAAAGTAAAAAGAATTAAATAAAAGAGCTCATCGATTGATGAGCTCTTTTATTTAATGGACTTGGATAAGATATAATGAAGTATTATTTAATTGGGTGTTTATTTTATAGTTCTGTATATCTTCGTATTTAAGATTCGAAGTATAAATTAAATTTGGTTTTTCTAGTGGAGATTCGGATGTATCGGGAATTTCAAAAAGGCTCAAAACAAGTTTACTCTTATTCTTAAGTTTCAGGTTATTTATATTTTTTATCCGGAGATTGCATATCAGTTGGTTATTGTTTGAAGTATTTACCAGTAAGACACTTAAGGTGTCCTGTTCATTGTTTAAGCTGCATATCGAAGCTATTAGATTGTTATCTGTAACGCTTTTGAGGCGAAATTTCAGGCTTTTTGCATATAATTGATATGCCCACCATACGGATCGGGTTTGTCCATCTTCTGTAAATAGGCCATCCAATGAATTATTAAAACAATTATTGATTCCTTTCGAGTTATTCCAGCATGCTTTGCAGCTGCCTTCGATATCGTTCTCTTCTAGTGTTTTGAAAAATAAGATTGGAGCTGTAGGTGAATATTGTTGAGCTTCCCCTATTATTTCAGGTAATATTATACTTTTTATCCCAACATTGGGATATTGGGATATGATTTTTTTGACAGAAGCTATTTCTCTGTTAAATTTATCAATTGAGGCCGAGTTATTTATAGTAGCCATATAATGCCAGTTGAGGTAGTCGAGGCGTATATTGTTGTCGCCGCAAAATTTAATAAAACGGGACAAATAGTCTTTATTAAGGCCGGCTATAGAAGGGCCAGTTATTGAAGCTGACTGTCCATTTGGCAGAGATCGTATAAGGTTATGTACTTTTTTAAACAGGATAAAAAATGATGTGTCCGATTCTTGCCAATAGTTACGATGATCCGGTTCGTTCCATACATCGTATATTACTCTGTTTCCCTGCTCCAAATATAACTTTTTGACTAAATCCAAGAAAGGTTGTGCGTTATCGGATGGATCTACCCATCCTTTTATATTCATTCTTTTATACTTATATGGGCTGCTCAATATGAGTATGGGTTTTATCCCACGAGAAATAAAGCTGTCAATGACTTTATTCCGTTGTTCTGTTGTCTTAATCCAATCGCCGCCAATCCTCCAGTAAGCAGGCTCTAAATCATTCGAGATATCTTCTAGCTTATCGTTATTGAACGTATGAAGAAAACCACTCATTGACCTTTGGGTATAGGTATTGTTGTTCAGATCAATGTATACAGTGTTGGTATTAAAAACATTGCTGTAAGTCAGTCCGTTGTAAAGGAAGAACATTGCTAATACAAGAAACACTGAGATTTTATACTTATGTGTAATGAGTAATTTTTTCATATCGAAAATATTTTAAGAATTTATCTGGATTCGATATAGCTCTTAAAGTCTTTATAGAATTTCTCCCTGATAGGAGCTAAGGACGTTTTAGTGTATTCCTGAGCTTTTACATAATTATGCTTGGCATTGGCTTTGAGCTTATCTTTCCGTATCTTCTTGAGGTATGAATAAATAGAATTCCATGAGCTTCTTTTGAATATATCCTCCGGCTGTAATAACTCAGGGATACCTCCAACGTCAGACCCTGCACATGGGCATGCCCTGCTCATAGCTTCAACCAGAGCTCTGGGAAGTCCTTCTTGTTCGCTCGGTTGTATGTATAGGTCTAGCTTGGCAAACCAATCAAAAACGTCTTTGTGGGGAACTAGTCCATCCCAGATGATGAGATCTTCTATGTCTAACTTTTTGGCAACAGAATGTAAATAGGATGCATCACCACCTCCGGCTAGTCTGTACTTAATCTTTTTGCCATCGCTCTTCAATTTTGCTATTGCTTCCATCACATATTGCTGTCCCTTAAACTTTGTATTGAGAGACGCTAATGTACCGAGAATAAATTCGTCGTTTTCTGCTTTTTTATCGATGCTTTCTAATCTGGATTCCAAGATATTATCTTTGTTATCGATCAACTCTACATCAGAGCAGCCTATATTAATGCCATTAGTAGGATAACGTCGTTGCAGAAATTGCTGAGTAACATAAAGAACGTAGTCTGCGGATTTGGCAGATTTACGGGTTTTAAACCACATAACAGGAGCAATGACCTTTCCTTTTAGGCTATGATTCCAAAGCGAATCCCAAGGACAGGTTACAATTTCGGCAAGAACAGGCTTTTTTAATTGTTTAGCACATTTAAAAACTTCTTCGCCAATAATACTGGGTAATCTGACAATAACTCCATCACTTTTTTCAACGGTTTCTCTTATTTTTTGTTTGTCTTTTCCCGATATAACAAGAGATGATGAGTGAACTGCATTTACGCTTACTGAAGGGTTTTCGATACGAGACAGATTTTTTTCATCTGGCTTTATTGAGATTGCCCTGCATATAATAGTCAGGTCTCCATATATGGAGGTGTATCTTTGGGTAATGTTATCCGCTAATCCTCCTTGTGTGAAGAAAATACCATTATCATACCTTAGTTTATGATCATGAGCAAATATAATCATAATGAGTTTTTTATCTTGGTGATTAAGTTCAATCTGGAATCGTTTGCTTTTGCTATGAAGACCTCTATTTTTTGTATAACATGCTCTTCATTGGCTAGTACATTCGAAAACTTAGTTTTCAAGTTCTCACAAGTTACATCATCTATGGATATACTGTAATCAAGTAATCCGATGTCATTCATAATACCTTGGGCTTTATTTCCTGTATAACGTATAGCCAGTCCCGGCTTTTTATTTGCGAAAGAAAATATAACAGAGTGAAAACGAGTTCCTACTATGTAGTCGCAGGCATTATATACCGACTTTAGTTCATGGCAGTTGAGGCTTCTATCCGAGAAGTAGAAGTAATGCTCTGGATTACACATCTCAGTTACTTCTTTTATACATACTGCATCGTTTTCGTTTGTGTTGATGGCTAAAGTATGGTCTATCGGCATTGGCATGAATCCTTCAGCATGTAGCCATTCGATAAACTTAGCCATTTCCGACTTAAATTTAAGGTAATCCTCTTTAGGAGTCTGAGATTTAGGAAAACGATGAGGACGCATAGTTAAGGCGACTAACTTTCTTCCTTGAGGTATATTATACTTTTCGTAAATTTCAGCTTTTGTAAGAGATGAATTCTTCAAGTAGAAAGCAAGATCGGCAGCATAAGGTAATTCAATGCCCAGCTCTTTTCTGACCATTTCCTGTGAGAAAGTTTCTCTGACTGCGACAAATTCACATTTCTTGATTGCTTTTTTTACTATCCATTTGATGCCCGGACCTTCAAGCGGTCCAATAGAATTAGGCATGAAATATATTTTTTTCTTCAAACTGGCAGCATAGAATATATGATATAGAGAGAAATAAGCATAATATAAAGATGTTAAACCTCCATAATAGTGTACGAAACCTCCGCCTTTTACAAAAACGGCATCAGATTCGCTAAATACATTTAATGCGACTTTTTTTTCTTTTGATTGAAGCGGTAACAGAATTTTTCGAAGCAATCCGTTCAGCATTAGTAGACTAACTATAAGGTCGAAAAAGGCTACAAAACCCCATTTTAACTTCAAGGAAAAACTATATGTAATATTATCATTTTTCTTGAAAAAACGAGAAGGATGCTTTAATAGCATTGATATTGGATTTAATCCATGTTTAATACTCTGTTCAACAGGTTCATTGTCTTCTGCTGTAACGTAATATTCACCTATACAGCCGGCATCTTCTGCTAAACGTTTCGTTTCCCACACCAGAGCTTGATCACCCCTGTTTAAATCTGAACAATTGGGTATAATTAAAAACTTTTTCATCTTGTTAAATCATTTACTTTTTAAATATGCTTTATAAAATACACCAAAACTTAGTGCGAAAACGAGTTTCTGAATCTTCAGTCTTATATTGTTGTCATATATAAGGAAATATGACTCGAATGCTTTTTTCTGGAAAAAGTTGAAATGATGTTTATCTACAATATAATTATATGTAGTTCTTATTTTTTCTTTCTGTGAATTTGTAATTCTATCTGTTCTATCCGAAATGTCTATGCAGTAAGATGTTTCTTTTATCTGCATGGCATCAGATACATTAAGCAATCTAAGCCAGCATTCAAGGTCTTGCCACATACGTAAATTTGTATCGAATCCACCGATCTTTCTCATATTCTCTACAGGGGTAAAAACCTGATTGCCGATAAAATTTTTGATAAATAAATCTTTCCGCTTGACTATATCAAAAGAGTTAGTCTTTTCTCTAATAAAAACTCCGTCTTTGATATGCTTGCGTCCGGCAAAAAGAACAGAAACATTTTCAGGCTTGGCTTTCCATCCGTCAATAAATAATTGTAAACGATTGGGCTCGAAGTAATCATCGTCATCCAGTCCTGTTACAAAATCGCCGGTAGCACTATTAATAGCCAGGTTTCTGGCTACACATGCTCCCTGTGATTCCGGCTGATGAATGACTTTGATTTTAGATGATTTAATATCTTCCAAATATTGATAGGTGCCATCTGTAGACGCATCATTAACAATGATCAGCTCCCAATTGGTGTAAGTTTGAGCCTGAACGGAGTCGACAGCCCGTTTCAATAAATCAACCCTGTTTTTGCTAGGGACATAAATAGTGACTTTATTTTTCATAATCTTATTTCTAAAATCTTAGACGTATATGGGTATATTCGAAAAACTCCTCCATTATATATACACAGGTAATAGAAGTTTATTAATAGCAATGATATGTATAATAATGCCAAAACTCTTTTCCTTGAAGATGTGTATGATATGGTATACAAAGCATATGGTATACCTATAATAGAGAAGAACAGGAAATAGAGAGATAACCTGTTGGCATATGGCATTATGTAACCCGAAAAATCCAAAATATAGCCGGATATTACAATCATAATAATAAACCCACATTCTCTTTTCTTCGGAGATTTATAAAAACAGAAGATTAGTAAAACTATGCTTATCAACCATGTTAGGATTTTTGCTTTATCCAAAACAGCTGAATTATTCTGATTGTCCAGATAAAATGTATATCGGTCATCCAACCCATTTGATAACATAATGCTTAATACGTCTTTGAATATAAAAAGGAATCCAACTAAAAAGACGAGTACAGCTGTATCTATCAATATGATTTTTTTAGGGCTTTTAATCTTATGGACATAAAACAGCAGAGCAAATAATATAGAGATAACGCTTGTCAGGTGTGCTGTAATGGCAATCGCCGTGAATAATATATATAGCTTTTTTTTATCTAGTAATAATGCAGTATAGGCACATAGGCAAAAAGATAGGGCGATATATTGCTTTATATTATTATAAGACTGAAAATGAAATAGTAACAAATAAATTATAAAACAGAGCACCAAAGAATATTTCTGTTTCCAGTACAAAGAGCAAAAGTATACAGGTAATATCGTTAGTAGTTGGCATGCAAACTGCATCCAATAATATTCTTTTGTTAATCTGGATATTAAGAAATTCAGAATAAGAAATAAGGGTTCGGTTTTGATAAGAAGAGAATATTCTTTGAAACTGGGACTATTGACTGCTGTTTCGAAATATTTTTGTCCGTATACCATAACATCAACTCCTATTGTGTCATCTCTGAATGCTCCAACAAAAGCCAATAATAAGATAGCAGCGAAAGCCCAGATCTTACTCCCTGCTTTCTCTGATATATAAAACAATAAAATAACTATTGCAACAATAAGGTAATAGAACATAATCTACAATTAACGGATAAATTTTTTTGACCGGTATATGGTTCGGAATATTATATCAAAGATGTAATACATTCTCATACTTAATAGAAATGCTGCTATTTTGCTTAAGATTGAGAATGAAGAATGCTTTAATAAGAATAAATCACGATTACCAATCATTTTTATTTTCTCGATACGATAAGAGCGTCTCATTCTTTTCAAATACAACGAGCGAATGCATTCATAAAGCCTGTAACCAATAGAGTAATTTAAATACTTAAAATGCTTCTCTAAAAGGTTATCAGAGAATATCGGTCTGAAATTTTCAGCCAGAATATTCTTCAAGGTTATGTAACGTAAGTAATTTGTTCTAAAATCAATATATTTACTACTTAGCGAATTGAAAGTTTCACGATAGTAGTAATTATATTTCTTTTCAAACTTTACTTTGGAGGAACAAGACAGATATAATAAATTGAAGCATAGATCTTCTCCGAGAGTTAAATCTATAGGAAAAGTTATGTTATTATTTTTTATAATATCGGTTTTGAATAGTTTGGAGAACGGATTCCCCTTATTCGTGAACTTTTGTATCTCAAAAATCTGATAATAATCTTTTGCTGAGACTATGTCATCTGATTCTACTCTGATATTATTCTCTAATCTTCCATTTTCATTAAATCGGGTAAACCCCTGTATTAAGAAATCAATATCACTGTTTACAATAGAATTATAAGACTCTGATAGATAATCTTGTGAGAAATAATCATCACTGTCGAGAAATGAAATCCAATCACCTTTCGCTAATTCAATTCCTTTATTTCTCGCTGTACTTACTCCTTTGTTTTTCTGAGAATATATAATAATACGGGAGTCTGTTTCTCTTAGTTTTTCACAAAATCCGAGAGATCCATCTTTCGAACCATCATCAATTAATATTAATTCATAGTCCTTAAACGTTTGATTCAATACCGAGTAAATACATTGCTCAATATATCTTTCGGCATTGTAAACAGGTACAATTATTGAGATCTTAGGATTATTCATCGGCTAGAATTTTATATTGAGCTTTCAAAGGAAAAGGTGCCGCCTTTAATAATTTCTTTTGTATGTCATGCAGAGAGACATTGATAATTGTTTTTGTCGGATTTTCATTGAACAGATTTATCCATGTATCCTCTCTGATCTGATCAGCAAAATTCTTAATGCCTTCATACAGTGGAATATTCACAGAGCTAAAATAATCTCTAAACTTAAAGCCGTCAGTTTCGATATAGCCTTCCTGTATCCATAATGCCGGAATCCCATAGGCATGTGCTACTATTACACCATGTAATGATGTAGAAAGAATATACTCGCAGCTCGTTATATCTTTAATAACTCCATGTATATCATCGGTTCTTAAGTCTATTACTTTACTCGTTGAAAATTCATCTATAAATTTATCCGCTTCCAGCCAGTGAGGGATTATTCCCAGTTTATGCTTCTTGTTTGTTTCACCTTTAATCCATAAAGGGAGTAAAAGTGCAGGATCTCCGTATACATTGCATTTTTTTTGTCCGAGATTTTCTAATCTTTCATCTGTAAATTTTCCTCTGACTGCATATACTGTCCCTCCTCCAAAGCTTTCGTGATCATTCATGAATCCCGAACCCCAGATCAGAGACCTTTTATTACCATTCTTTATTATTGAACCTACTGCATATATTGTACGTTCCCATGGCATCTCTATTGTTTTCAGGGTATTAGTGTCAAATTTTAAAAAAGCTTTTAATGCTTTTTTTGTGTTGAATATCACGTCTTTGCTTATTTTTAGCTGCGTGGGTATTCCTGATAACTCTTCAATGAGCATGGGACTTAAAACGTCCCCGAAATTTTTATGACCAGCCCAATAATATAGATTTATTTTGTCCATAATTACTTTACTTTATTCTTTAATTTTTCCAATGCTTTCTTTAAAAAACTTTTTTCCTCTACACTCAGACCAATACAGTATAATAATGCTATATAGACTGCCATAAGTATTGACAAAGAGATTAATATATAACTGTAAGAGCTTATATAATAAGTTTTCACCATGTAACTAGCTAAAAGTATTATTGAACCCACCGAAATAATAGGTATAATTACTCTTAGAAAGAATAATTTGACAATAGCCATATTTAAAAGCTGTTGGAGCAAGATTAGTCTGACTAAGAGACAGATGAGACTTACCGAAAATACAATCCATAAACAGGCAGATGCATCTAATGTTGTATATTTGAATACCAAATAAGATATCGGCACATTGAACAGAATTATTCCTCCAACAATAATCTGATATTTCTTTACACGCCCTGTTGCCTGAAATGTAGCCATTAATGGATATGATAGAGAATCAACCAGAGTGGTAATTATAATAATTCTGGTGAATAGGATTGTATACTGAGGATATGATGATAGCCATAAGTCAAATATGTCTTTAGTGAAAACCAATAGAGGTAACGATATTAGGAGTAATAAAAAGAAAGAATATTTAGCAACGCTTAGCGTCATATCAACCATACTTAATACCTGCCCCTGTGCATAATACTTCGTTATCTGTGGGCGTGTAGATGTGAGAAAATTTTGCACAAATTGGTTTAAAGATGTATTTACCTGAAAAGCAATGGCTCTTGCGGCATTAACCACAGGTCCGAAAAATATATTAAGAATGATATTTATGCCTTGATTATTCATCAGACTGGCCATTGCACCAAACAAGTTCCACCCCGAATAAGATGTTATTTCTTTAAATAAAGGCTTGCTCCAATAATATTTGAAATGGCTTTCGGTAAAATTTCGGAGACAATAGATCTTGTAAGTGGATGTGATAATGAAGGTCACGATAAAGCCAAGGATTGCATACGTTATTAATTTGTCATGTGGTAGAATTATAAGGAGATATACAATAAGAAGTTTCATTGAAACTTCTAAAATACTTACATATGCAAATATATTCATTCGCTCATGAGCGATAACCATCGCATTGTAAGGAACCTGAAACATGGTTAATATAAATGAAAGAATGGCAAACTGATATACCCAATTAGCAGCTGTAAGGCGATCCGGAGGGATAGTCATTTTATTATTTAAAAACCAGAGTCCGATGGTTTCGGCTAGTAGTAGGATGATTACCCCAATCATACAGTAAATCAAGAGTGTCATACTAAACGTCTTTTGCAATTGGTCTTTATTTCCTTTTCCGATCTCATAGGCAAAATAACGCTGAGAAGCCGTTGCCATGGTGCTGCTTAAGAAAGCAAACATAGTGACAACTCCACCAACCACATTGTAAAGACCATAGTCCGAACTGCCCAGTGTATTTAGAATAACCCTTACAGTGTAGAGCTGTACTCCCATAATAATAATCATACGGAAATAAAGCAACAGCGTATTTTTTGCTATTCTCTTGTTATTGGATAAAGAATCCGTCTGGCTCATAAACTTTGTATTAAAAATCAGAGAAATATATAATTACTACTGAATTTGAGTAATAATGACTATCTAATATCCTTTTTGTTCGATATAACTTATTGTATATGTTATACCTTGTGAGTTGAATGAAGATCCAGGAAACCTTTATTCTTTTCTCTAATCATAAAATAATATTATTTGACACTAGGTTTTATACTGTTCTAATTTACTATTCTAAAATGGGCGTGCTTTGTTTAAACACCTCTTTCAGAAAAAGATAAATTGGGGGAGTAATCAATAATTTCAGATTTTTTTAATTTAACCACTTTACGGAAGTATTCTGACACTTTAGTGCTTAATCTTAGTCATGACAATAAATTGGTCAGAACTAATGAGAAAGGACAGGTTTTATTAAGTTTCCTTCCGAATTATAAAACAATCATATTACAACACGTATCCTTATAGCCATTCCACTGATTTTGCTATAAGTCCAATTGATTATACCACTCTATTTAATATAGTAACCACTTAAGAGATTCGTATATTTTAAAACAATGCAGATAAAATATAGTCTCTACCAAATTAATATGTGAGCAATGACAAATAAAAGTTACAGAAATAAGTTATGTAAATTATTTCTAAGAACTAATGTTTTTCAATAGTCTCTTGAAAATTGTGTAACTGCGGATATAACAACTCTTGCCGAAAAAATGTTCGCCTTGTTTTTTACTTATTCTAATAATGTGGTTTCGTTTCTATTCGAAAATATCAAATTTTAGCTGCTTTATTAAATCTTTTACGATTTGATAATTTTATGATTATGGTGTTAACTTGTTTGATTATAGTTGGTTGTTCTTTTTTTTCTTAAGGTGTGTTTCAGATTTTTTCTGATAAAAGCTCTCTGGTTTATATAAATTTTTTTTATCAAAAAAACAGTATTTATCTTTTATATGAATCATTTTGATGTAGTCATCGCAAGGTTTGTGATCTTTTTGTTTTCTGAATTGTACTGTGATGTTTTAGATTGAGAAGATAATCATCAGAATGAAAAAAAATATATGTAATTTGAACAATATATTACTATTTGCGTTAATTAACATGAAAACGAAAGAGATTGAATGAATATCGAGAGTTACTGTCATTCTAAATTGGATGTGTACAGCCCTATATTCAGTGAAAATCATATACTTCTTTAGTAATCAACGGACATCCGGATTTTAGAGTTATCAACCTAAAAAAATACTTTACATTGCTAATCTGATGAAATATTTTAATCTGACTCCGGATTCTAATATTCAGCAGAAAATCCTGAATGAAAATATTAAGCGAAAAGTAACAAAATGTGTTATGGTGTTTATCTGTAATGTGATTTTGGAGGAGTCTTCGAACAGCATTATTTGATAATTTATAGATAGTCAGAACGGTATAGTTATTAACTCACCTCAAGGGTGTATTGCTTCATTTGGTTGCTCATATAAATGTGTCATAATTAAATCGAACGGCAACTGCTGATGACGAAATTAAAACGTTATTTCTCTTCACTTTATTAGAAGAATTACTCAATTTTTATTTATATATAAATACAGGTCTGATGAAAATATTGCATATAGGACAGATGATCGGTGGTTTGGATATTTATATTCGTAATACGATAATTTATGCTGACACCGAATTAGAGTATGTTGTAGTGAGAGGGAAAAAGGATAACTCAAAGCCCATTTTCAAGAATGGAAAGGCTATCAAAGAGTGTCAGGTTGAGATGTATCGGAGTATCGGCTGGAGAGATATACTATGTGTGTTTCAGACTCTTCGTATAGCTATAAAAGAAAATCCCGATGTTATTCATTGCCACAGTGCCAAGGGTGGAATGGTCGGGCGGCTGATCGGTTTTATTCTTCGTAAAAAAACATTTTATACGCCACATGCTTTCTCCTTTTTATCCACTCAGGGTTCCTTAGGTAGGTCGTTGTTTTCTGCAATTGAGAGATATACTAAATTTAATGCATACATATTGGCCTGTTCTGCATCAGAAGCGGAGCTCGCACAAACTGTTGCTCATTATAAACCCGATAGAGTACTGATTTGGACTAATTCTGTACCTGATGCCGCAAAGAATATACCTGAAAAAGATGGTAAGCAGGATAATGATCAACCTATTATGATTTGTACTATCGGACGCCCTTCGTATCAAAAAAACTCCTTATTTCTGGCCGAAGTAGCCAAAAACGTTATTTCTCAATGCCCAAATGTGAAGTTTATGATACTTGGAGTCGGTCATTATTCTCCATTTCTTAATGATATTCTGAATATCATTAAAGAAAACAGATTAGAAGATCGGATTGAACTGATTCCTTGGCTCGAGCAAAAAGAAATATTGAAATATGTCAATTCTTCCGATTTGTATTTATCAACTTCTCTATACGAAGGATTGCCCCTTGCTATTGTAGAAGCTATGTCGTTAGGTAAGCCTATTATTGCATCAAAAGTTGTAGGGAATATCGATTGTGTAGAGGATAATGTCAATGGTTTTTTATTAGATCTAGATGCAAATGTGTTTGTGGATAAAATTGTAGAACTGGTTGCTGATCAGGAACAAAAGTTACTAAAAGATTTAGGTCGGGGATCTCGAAAATTATTTGAGTCGAAATTTAATCTGGAAATACAGATAAACCATTTATTGGACATATATACTAATGCTGTTGTAGGCAAAAGATAGAGCCTGTTTTCGGTTCAAAATATGGAACCGAAATGTCTATATTCCGGTTCCATGTTTGCAATATAGTGCATTGTGCTAAGTAGAAAAAACTGTTTGATACAGTTATTGAGTGTTGTTATGTATCTAGTATGTTTTATTCCGATAATCAGCCTGTTTTAATAGGCTATATACAAATATATGTATATCTGGAATAAAAACTCTTGATCTAAATCAAGGAATTCAAAGGGACGAGATTTTCTTTCGAATTCTGCTTAAAGTTTCCGGTGCTACTTTTATGAAGGATGCTATTTCTTTCAGATTTACTTCATTAATAATTTGAGGGTAACGATGTAATAACTGTGTGTATCTTTGTTCAGGTGTATCGCAATAGAGCGACAACATCCGACCGTATATATCAGACAAAAATGCTTCGGCTATTTGTGCCCTTAGGTTTTCGAAATCTTGTTCTCTGAAAAAGGTATTCAGATCATCATATGTGAGTGAGTACACTATGCTGTCTTTTATTGCTTGTGCAGATGCTGCGGACGGCATTTGTCTTTGAAATGCGGCATAACTGGTGACAAAATCGTCTTCGAAACTATATCCTACAACTTGCTCTTTTCCTTGTTGTGTGTACCTCAGATAGCGGAAACTGCCTTTCGGTATAAAGCCTACTTTTTTTTGCAATTGTCCCTGTTGAATGAAAAAACTGTTTTTCTTATATTCTTCAACAGTCCCGTTTTCTAAAAATAACTGTTTGATTCTGTCTATACCCTCAAGGTTTAGATATTCATTAAAGACTTTCATACATGTACATGTTAATCTCTGGTGAAAATAGTTATCCCTATTTATAAGTGTTGATTGATGGATTAATAAGTCCCCGAAATATCTCAAGGATTATTTTAAATAAGTAACAGAACGTATTTAATGACGTGTTTTAAGCGATAACCTCCTCTTGCTGTTATGCTTGCACGGTCAAATAAATAAGTCTGAGACCTTATGCTTCTAAAAGTAATAATTTTCTTTATATCCGAACTTATTTAGGGTATGAATAATCAGGCGAAGTATAATAATGTGAGGTTATGGTGATTTTCTTAGTATTTTACTTGTTGATAAGAAAAGTAGGTGTCAGGCTTATTTATTCAATTCATTAGTCGTTTATTGCATCAAACACCTGACTCTGCTCTCACTGCTTTAAACGTTGCCCTTGGGAAGAAAAATAATCCAAGTCTGTTATAAACTAAAAATATATCATTAAATACTTTCTGGTATTTGAAGCTAAAAGAAGATCAATAATTTGTTTTTTATAAAGACGTTCTACATCTTTGTATTCTCTTAATTGGCAGATGAAGAAAAAAGTAAATCACATAGTAATTTTATTTTTGGCTGCGGCAATATTTTTTGTCGGAGCAGGCGTTACTATTGTCGATTTATGTTGTTCGAAGTGTGCCGATAGCTTATTATCCTTGTCAGAATCAACGGGGAATTGTGTGCAGCATTCTGGTCTTATGAAGATGCCCGACAATTGTTGCAGTGAAAAAACAAATAGTGAGAGCCTTGCTTGTGATAGCCTTCACGCAGATAAAGATAAATCTGAATGCTGTAAAAAAGAGCGTTTATCTATAGATCTCAATAATACAACCTTTAAGCATAGTTTATCTAATACGATGGTGTGGACTATTATTTCGTTTAGTAATAGTGGTTCTCTATACTTGTCAATAAATGACAAGTATATACAGCCTGAAGTTGTAGAGCAAAAAACTCTTCCCCCAAGGGATTATTTATCCCTGATCCGCATTCTTATAATTTGATTTTAATACGCCTTTTGATACACTGTGCAATTGATTTTGCATAGTTATTTTACTTGCCTGTTATGGGCTATTGTCAATTGTAAGTATTGTTATGCAGTACTATTCGGTAATAATTATCGGCTGCATATATACTTACCTGAGTAATAAAAAGGTCTGTGACCTTGACCTTATCAAACGATTGTATTAAAATGAAAGAAATCAAACTTATTATATTGTTATTATTGCTGTCTGTATTAGGTGCAGGAGCCACAACTTCAATACTAAAGGGCTACGTATATGCAGCAGATGAAACCCCTATAATCGGAGCCCAGATACATTGGCTCAATTCTAAAAAGAGTGTTGTTACAAATGAGGATGGATATTTTGAAATAAAAGGAACTCCCCATCAGGATCATATGCTTGTTGTGACTTATATTGGATATTCGGAGAAGGTGACTCATATTCATGAATTTACCGAATTACAAAAAATCAGGCTGGAAGAAAATACAAATCTGGGAGAAGTAGTTGTTACAAAATCGGTAGCAGGTCGGATATCTTCCCGAACAGAATTGCTCAAAACAGAAAAAGTTACGGCAAAGGAACTTACCCGTGCCGCTTGTTGTAATCTAGCTGAGAGTTTTGAGACAAATCCTTCGGTAGATGTGTCTTATAGTGATGCGGTAACCGGAGCTAAGCAGATACAATTGTTAGGCATATCAGGAAATTATATACAAATGCTGACCGAGAATTACCCGAATTTTAGAGGAGCTGCAAAGCTTTATGGATTGGATTATATTCCCGGACCATGGATGGAAAGCATACAGATATCGAAAGGTGCTGCATCTGTAAAAAATGGATATGAATCAATATCGGGACAGGTAAATGTCGAATACAAGAAACCGACAACAGCCGATCCGTTGAGCTTGAACTTATTTCTGAGTGACGCAAGCCGGATCGAGGGAAATGCAGATGCTGCTATCAAGGTCAATGATAAACTATCGACAGGTATTTTTGCTCATTATTCGAATGAAGAAAAAGGGCACGACGATAATGGTGACGGTTTTCTGGATATGCCGAAAAAACATCAGATTAATCTGATGAACAGATGGCATTACCAGACTGATAAATTTATCTCACAATCGGGAGTAAAGTTCATTAATGACGAGCGTATCAGCGGACAGACAGACCATACGATGAAAGAAGGACAAATGTATAATCCTTATCAGATAGCCAATTATACCAATAGGGGAGAGGTATTTACCAAGAATGGATATATCATCAATCCGGAGAAAAATGAGAGTGTGGCTTTGATTCTTTCTGGTTCATACCACGATCAGAAGTCGAATTATGCATCGAGCCTTTATAATCTGTATGAGACTAATGTATATGCTTCATTAATGTATGAAAGAGACTTTTCACCAATGCATAAACTGAGTACAGGTTTGAGTTATAATTGGGATAAATATACCGAAACGATAGATATTCCCCGATTGGATATGGGAAATCAGCCCGCACGTGAATCTGTGTCGGGAGCTTATGCTCAATATACATTGAGTCTGAGTGACAAACTATCGGTTCTGGCTGGGATACGTGCAGATTATAGTACCTTGTATAATTGGTTTGTAACTCCACGCTTGCACATTAAGTATGATCCGGCATCGTGGATGCAGGTGAGGTTATCGGCAGGTAAAGGCTACCGTTCGGTATTTGCTTTGTCTGAAAATAGTTATATGTTTGCGAGCGGCCGTACCATTCATATTGCCGATAACCTGAAGCAAGAGAGTGCATGGAATTATGGAGTAAGTACTTCTTTCCATATTCCATTGAATGGAGAAGAATTGACATTATCGGGAGAATGGTTCTACACCGATTTTTCGAGACAAGTAATTATGGATGTCGATTCGGATCCGCATGCTGTAAGCTTTTATAACTTAAACGGAAAGTCTGATGCACATGTAATACAGGTAGAAGCCTCATATCCGGTTTTCAGAGGATTTAATTTATTGGCTTCTTACCGGTGGATGGATTCGAGGATAAATTACAAAGGAAAAGAAATGCGCAAACCGCTAACCAGTCGTTACAAAGCTTTGGCTACAGCTTCGTACGAGACTCCTTTGAGAAAGTGGCAATTTGATTTCACCACTCAGTTTAATGGAAGTGGACGGATGCCGACTCCCGATGCGAATAATCCGCTCTGGGATAAGAATTATAAATCTTTTGTAATAATGAATGCCCAGATAACTAAATTTTTCCGAAATTGGAGTGTGTACCTCGGAGGCGAAAATCTGGGGGATTTTACACAAAAGAATCCTGTAATTTCAGCGGATAACCCATATGGATCGGATTTTGACGGAACAATGGTTTGGGGACCTACTCAAGGCCGTAAATTTTATGTTGGGTTTAGATATAACATCGGGAAATAAATAGATATTAGATATTTAATATATATAAATATGAAAACAAGAATAGTTTTATTGATCATGGTCTGCTTTTCAGCTTTAAGTCTGAATGTAGATGCTCAAAACAAAAAAGACCAGAAAAAGAATAAAGAAGAGGTCGTATTTAATGTGTCTATGACATGCGAAAACTGTAAAAAGAGGATAGAAAAGAATATCGCTTTTGAAAAAGGAGTATCGGACATGAAAGTCGATCTTCCGGAAAAGACAGTGATGGTTGTTTTTAATCCTCAAAAGACAAATGTAGATAACCTTCAGAAAGCATTTGAGAAGCTGGGCTATACTGCATCGGTGTACAATGCAGAAGAAAGTGCTCTAAAAGAGTAGGGCAGACGATTTATTCGATAGTAAACAGAAAGGCAGATTATATTAATCTGCCTTTTTTCTTTGTCCGTTCATATAGAGTATCCTCCAGCTTGATAAGCTCGTCCCGGTATTGGGCAGCTTCGAGAAATTCAAGTTTCTTAGCGGCTTCCGACATCATTTTTTTCATCTTCACAATCGCCTCTTTCAAGTCGTCTATACTCTGGTATGTATATGTCCCTTTCGGTTCAGCTGCGATAGAAATACGTTCAGGTTCAATGTAGGCTTTCGATTCTCCATCCGATCCTCTCAGATTCAGAGCCGATCCTTTGGCTTTTTTTATCTGTTGGGGAGTTATACCGTGTTCTGTATTATATGCTATCTGTATTTCTCGTCTGCGATTAGTTTCATTTATGGTTAATTGCATACTGTCGGTCATTTTATCTGCATAAAATATAACACGGCCATTAACATTACGCGCAGCACGCCCTACTGTTTGGGTCAGAGAGCGATGCGAACGTAAGAATCCTTCCTTATCGGCATCCAGTATTGCAACAAGGGAGACTTCGGGTAGATCCAGCCCCTCACGCAAAAGATTGACACCTATAAGCACATCAAATAATCCGTTACGCAGGTCGTCCATGATCTGCACACGATCTAAAGTTTCAACATCCGAGTGAATGTAGTTGCACCTTATTCCGTTATTTGTCAAATACGAGGTCAGCTCTTCAGCCATACGTTTAGTAAGGGTTGTGACCAGAGTTCGCTCGTCTTTTTCTATTCTGATTTGGATCTCTTCCATCAGATCGTCAATCTGGTTAAGACTTGGCCTGACATCAATCGGGGGATCTAATAGTCCTGTTGGACGTATCAATTGTTCCACCACAACACCTTCCGATTGTATGAGCTCATAGTCGGTAGGTGTTGCACTCACATATATAACCTGCTTTGCAAGAGCTTCGAATTCTTCGAATTTCAAAGGTCTGTTATCTATTGCAGCAGGTAATCTGAATCCGTATTCCACAAGGTTCTCTTTCCGTGAGTGGTCGCCGCCGTACATGGCTCTGATCTGAGGGAGTGTAACGTGGCTTTCATCTATCACAATAAGGAAATCGTCCGGAAAGAAGTCCAGCAAGCAGAAAGGGCGTGTTCCCGGAGGTCGGTTGTCAAAGTATCTCGAATAGTTTTCGATACCCGAACAATGCCCTACTTCCCGTATCATTTCTACATCGTAAGTAACCCTTTCATAAAGCCGCTTAGCCTCCAATGGCTTACCGATAGACTGAAAAAAGTCAACCTGCCTGCCCAGATCTATTTGTATTTCATCAATAGCGCGGTTTATTCGCTCTTTGGTTGTTACAAAGAGATTTGCGGGATAAATGCGGTATTCATCGAATGATTCCAATTTTACTCCACTTTGAGGATCGATACTTTCTATCGACTCAATATCTTCATCCCAAAACATAACACGGATGATAATCTCGGCGTATGCGAGATAAATATCCACAGTATCACCTTTTACTCTGAAGTTTCCATGTTCGAATTCAACTTCGTTACGGGAATAAAGGCAGTCGACCAAAGAACGGAGAAAGTTATCTCTATCGAGTTTTTTCTTTTTAGAAACTAATATTGTATTGCTTTTGAAGTCTTCGGGGTTGCCCATGCCATACAGACAGGATACAGACGATACTACTACAATGTCTTTACGACCTGATAGTAAAGCGGATGTGGTTGATAAACGAAGTTTTTCTATTTCTTCGTTTATAGACAAATCTTTTTCTATATATGTATTAGTGGATGGGAGGTATGCTTCGGGTTGATAGTAATCGTAATATGATACGAAGTATTCAACGGAATTATCAGGAAAGAAACCTTTAAACTCGCTATATAGTTGTGCCGCCAGAGTTTTGTTGTGGCTCAAAACTAATGTAGGTTTATTGATCTGATTGATAACATTTGCGACGGTAAATGTTTTACCTGATCCTGTAACCCCCAATAAGGTTTGGAACGGAATATGGCCTTCAACCCCTTCTACTAGCGACTTTATCGCAGCAGGCTGGTCTCCGGTTGGTTTATATGCTGATGTTATATTGAATTTCATGTGCGTACTACTAAGTAACAGAAAGTTTTTGATGATCTATTTTAAAGCGATAACCTGCTCTTGCTGTTATGCTCGTAAGTCAATAAAAGGTCTGAGACCTTAAGTATACAAAGTTACGTATAAATACACAAACAGCAAGAACCATGCCTTGCTGTTATTCAATATCTTAAAGTTAAATAAGTGATATCGGTTTTTGGTTGATTGCTTCCCCAAAAAAATGAGAACGTTTGTAATCTTAGATTATAAAGCCTAAGACCCAGTAAATACCTCCCGCCATTGCGGCACTTATGGGGATTGTTATTATCCATGCCATCAACAAGTCTTTGGTTACGCCCCAACGGACAGCCGCAAGACGTTTTACAGATCCTACACCAATGATACTACCGGTGATAACATGTGTTGTACTAACAGGTACATGTAGTTTTTCGGTAATAAATAATGTGGTAGCACCTGCCACTTGAGAGCAAAAACCTTCCAATGGGGTGATCTTGGTAATTTTGTTACCCATTGTTTTCATGATTTTGAAACCTCCCGCCATTGTTCCAATTGCAATTGCCGTGAAACAGGCTACAGGAACCCAAAAGTGAAGATCCTTATTAATGTCTGTGGTGTAAAAGAAATGATGGATATTGGGATCTGCTTTGGTTGCCGCTATAAGAGCAACTGCAATAATACCCATAACTTTTTGAGAATCGTTCAGCCCGTGGCCTATACTAAGCATAGCGGAAGATAGCAATTGAAGCCTTTTGAACCATTTGTCAGCTTTGCAAGGTTTGATTTTCCTTGCAATGTGCAAAGTCAAAAGTGTGATAATATTACCTCCGACAATACCGATCAGCGGTGCAACAAATATGAATAGGATAATCACGCCTACAGTATCAAGGTGTACAGCCTGAAGTCCGAATCCTGCGATTCCGGCTCCGGCAAATCCTCCGATCAGAGTATGAGAAGAGGACGAAGGGATACCAAACCACCAGGTGATAAGGTTCCATGCGATAGCAGCTATTAACCCTGCAATAACAACATGAGATGTGATGAATTGAGGTTCTACAGTTTTCGCCACAGTATCAGCAATACCAAATTCTCCAATAATATATTTAGCAATGAAGAGTGCCACGAAATTAAAAAATGCAGCCCATAGTACAGCTTGACGGGGTGTAAGAACTTTTGTCGAAACTACCGTTGCCACTGAATTGGCCGCATCGTGAAAACCATTTATGAAGTCAAAAATGAGCGCGAGGATTATTATAATTATAAGTAATGTCATCGATCCGCTTTTTTATGAATATTTGATGATGATAGTTTTTATAATCTTACCTACAGCTTCTTGCGTATCTGTTGCTTTTTCGAGCTCATGCAAGATGTCTTTCAGTTTGATAACCTCTATAGCATCTTTTTCGTTTTCGAATAAGTCTATAAGGAAATGTTCATATACATCATCTGCTTTTGACTCTATTTCATGTAGCTTCGAACAATATTCGGTTACAGTTGCCGGAGTCTTTTTCAATACATCCAATTCGTCTATCGCTTTGGTGAGGCATTCGGCTGATTCTCTTACCAGTTGAGCTAACAATCTTGCACTTTCGGGCATTACTTTGGGGCTGTACAGCATAATTCTTTTAGCACAACTGTTGATGTGGTCTGTCACATCATCCATTGTGTTTGACAATGCATTAATGTCCTCTCTGTCGAATGGAGTGATAAAGGTGTTGTTTAACTCTTCAAAGATCTTGGCTTGTAGTTTATCGCCTCTGCGTTCCTGATCTTTTACTTTTTTGTAGAGCTCTACTGCTTCTGCATGATTTTTTGCTTGTACACAAGCGATAATCAATTCGGATGCTGATAAAATCACATCAGCCATTTGGCTTAGTAGAGGAAAAAATTTGTTTTCTTTTGGAACAAATCGATCGAAAAAATTATTCTTCATATATGTAGAATCCTATAAATGTAGATATCTGGTTTTTCGTACAACACAAAGATAATTCAAAAAAATAAAAAATTAAATTTTTTTTAACATCAAAGTAAACAAAATGTAATCTTAATTGTTGGTTGAACTTTGCAGTAAGCTGTGTAAACTGTGATTATGTAACTATTGATGCTGTTTTAGTCGCTTCTTTAAGTTGTTGACCGGATATAAAACAATTAGTCCTCCTATAATGCTTACTGTAATAAATACGAATAGAATATCCGTAAAAATAACTTCCACAGGATATGAATCGACAATGAATGCTCCGGGAGTCTGTCCTAATTTAAGTATTCCGAAGTGCTGTTGAATAAGGCATAATACCAATCCTATAACAATGCCGGCTATTGCTCCCGACATGGATATGAGCCATCCTTCAATTTTAAAGATACGGGTGATAAGGTTGTTTTCGGCTCCCATATTCCGAAGGATATCTATATCTGCACTTTTGTCAAGTATAAGCATCGATAAAGAACTTACAACATTAAAGACCGCAATGATAAGAATAAAGGACAAAATGAGAAAGGTAACCCATTTTTCGATATTAACCATACGGAAAGAGTCGGCCTGTTGTTCAAACCTATTTTTTACTATGAAGTTATCTCCCAGTTGTTTCTGAATTTTTGATTCTGCATCGTTCGACGATACATTCTCTTTTAGTTTGATGTCGAGCGAGGTCACTTCATTGTTATATCTGAATAATTCACGGGCAAGGTCTAAAGAAACAAGTATAATCTGATCATCGTATTTAGCTTGATTCAGAGCAAATACTCCTGCCGGATAGGTATATGCTGTGGTAAATGCATTCGCGGGATTGGCCAGCTGTATTTTTACGTCGCGCTTTGGTGAATAAATCTCGATTGGAGTAATGTTGTCCGTTCTTAAACCTAAGTTGATAGCTACCCCGATACCTGCAACACAAAAATCGACATCGCCTTCGCGGAGACTGAATTCTCCACTTGTAACTAATCTTTTTGTATCGACCATTTCTTTGAATTGATCCGACACACCTTTGATAAGAACCGGATCTTGGCGCTCTCCGTATTTTACAAGCGCATTGTCTTCAACAGTTTCTGACGCAACGGCTACTTCCGGCAAGTTTTTAATCTTTTGAAAAATAGCGGATGATGCGTCAAATACTTTACCTTTTGCCGGAATTATCTGCAAATCCGGATCCATTATACTGAAAGAGTCTGACACCAGTTTCGTAAACCCATTGAATATAGATAGAGTACATACCATAGCCATAGTCGCAATTGCTATTCCGCATACCGATATCATAGATATGATATTGATTGCGTTATGCGATTTTTTAGAAAACAGGTAGCGTTTAGCTATGTAGAAGGAAAGGTTCACTCTTTATCTTCGTTCTTATTATCATTATTTAAGAGACGGTCTATATTCTCAAGATAATCCAGTGAATCATCAAGATAAAAAGCCAATTCGGGTATGATGCGGAGTTGTTTTCCTAACCTCTGGCCAAGGTCGAACCTCAAGGCTTTTACATTTGCTTTGATATTAGTCAAAAGTTCTTTTCCTTTTTCGGACGGGAAAATACTCAGATATGCTTTGGCTATACTTAGGTCGGGACTTATTCTTACCGCACTTACAGATACAAGTATCCCTTGCATACCTTTGGTCTGTAAAAGAAATATTTCGCCGAGCTCTTTTTGTATCAGCCTGTTTATTTTTTGTTGTCTTGTTGTTTCCATTTATTATTGGGTATTAATGTTGATTCTCTCAGTGGAGAATCTTGTATTCGAAAGACAAAGATACAAATCTATTTTATCAGTAAGTAATAGAACGTATTTTATGATGTATTTCGAAACAATAATCATTTGCTGTTGTTCTCCTTGAGTAGTCAATAAAAAGGTCTAAGACCTTTATTTTTTCCAAATCAAAGTCAATCCGTCTCTCATCGGTAATATAACCTTTTCTATTCGGTTGTCTTTTGCGATCATGTTGTTAAACTCTTGTATGCCTATTGTTTGTTTATCAGTGTGATGCGGTGTCTCCAGAACTTTACCATCCCAGAGGGTGTTGTCGGCTATTATCAATCCGCCCGGTCTTACTTTGTCGAATATAAGATCATAATACTGGCAGTAGTGACGTTTATTGGCATCAATAAATACCAGATCGAACGTTTCGTTCAGAGTCGGAATAATCTCGAGTGCATCACCTATGTGCAGATGAATTTTATCTTCGAGTTTCGATTTATGGAGGTGTTTCATGATGAAGTCTTCCAATTCGTCGTTGACCTCTAATGTGTGTATCTCTGCATCATCGGGAGCTCCTTCTGCCAGACAAAGCGTTGCGTATCCGGTGTAAGTTCCTATTTCGAGTATTCTTTTGGGCTGAACCAAACGGCAAAACATTTTTAGTAACCGTCCCTGTAAATGTCCCGATAGCATTCTCGGACGTAGCAGGTTGACATGAGCGTCTCTGTTCAGATTTTTTAGAAGGTCGCCTTCTTCGTCTATATGTTGGAGTATATACTCTTCTATTGAATCGGTCATATTAATCTTAGATACATAAAAAAGAAGTGGTAATAATTAATTACCACTTCCAAATATAAGATTTTCCTAAAGAATTCTGATTACTCAACAGGAACGAAATATTTGTCACCTGCTTCAAGTACGCTTCCTACTTTTTCTATTTCAAGGAATGAAGTTCCGCCTTTACCGTCAGTGAATGAACCGCTAAGGTAAGTCACGAAATCGTCAGCATGAAGAGCTTTAGCTTCAGCAAGTTTTTTCATTGCTTTCAGGAAGTACTCTTTGTGTTTGTTTGTTGTGTAACCGGTATCTTCTTGGAAATGAGCTGATACACCGTAGCAAACAGAAAGTTGACGAGCAGTTTCTACATTGCTGCAGAATGCGTAAACTGGGCTTTTGCTGCGGAATGCAGCAAGAGTACGAGCTGTACGGCCTGTAACACTGTCAGTGATAATTGCTTTAACTCCTAACTGGCTGCAAGACTTAACGGCTTGTTTAGCAAGGAATGAAGTTCTGTCGTATTCTGAATCTTTGAAAGGTACAGGGATATCTTTTTCTTCCAATTTAGAGATTTCTGCAGCACGAGCTACCTGAGCCATTGTGCGAACAGCTTCTACCGGATATTTACCATATGCGGTTTCACCACTCAACATCACAGCGTCAGTTCCGTAATATACAGCATTTGCGATATCGGCAACTTCTGCGCGTGTAGGACGTGGATTTTCGATCATAGTGTGCAACATTTGTGTAGCAACGATAACCGGTTTTTTGTATTCGATAGCTTTACGGATAAGCAGACGTTGGATTCCTGGGATGTTTTCCTGAGGAACTTCGATACCCAAGTCTCCACGAGCAACCATTACGCCATAAGCGTGTTCATAGATTTCGTCGATATTGTCAACACCTTCCTGATTTTCGATTTTAGCGATAATCTTGATGTTGCTGTTCTGAGCGTCAAGTATTTTTTGTACATCCAACACGTCTCCTTTATGTCTCACGAATGAGTGAGCGATAAAGTCAGCTCCGTATTTGATTGCTATTTCGATACATTTTTTATCTTTTTCTGTAATAGAAGGTAACTGAATGCTTACTCCCGGTATATTAACGCTCTTGCGGCTACCGATAGTTCCGTCATTTTGAACTTCTACAAGAAGATAATCGTTTGTTTTTTCTACGACTTTAAGTGCAGTTTCACCATCATCGATAAGAAGAACGTTTCCTACAGGCACGTCTTTAACGATACTTGGGTATGAAACAGAAACTTGTTCAGGAGTCGATTTTACATTGATATCACCGATAACTTTAAGTTTATCTCCTGTTTTAACAACAATTTTCTCACCGCTTTCTGTTGCAGTAGTACGGATTTCAGGTCCTTTAGTATCCATCATGATACCAATAGTGTTAGACACTGCACGTACGTTGTTGATAACCTGAACAAAACCTTCTTCAGTCATGTGAGCTGAATTCATTCTCACAACGTTGATTCCTTCAGCATATAGCGATTTGATGAAATCAACATCACAACGCATGTCTGAGATTGTTGCAACAATTTTCGTTTTCTTAAACATAAAACTAGTTTTTAATATATTATGTAATAGTAAATTCTAATAAGGTCTCTGACCTGTTTCCATTTTTTTTCTCTGGCTAAAGACAACGATAATGTCGAAAGTTATCGTTGCTCTTTATTATAAAGAGGACGAAGCCTAAATTAATTTTGCATTCCGTACAAAGTATTCAATCGCCAATTTGTAAGATTCCAATCCTAATCCCACAACCGAGCCTTTACATGCAGGTGCTATCATCGACTTATGTCTGAACTCTTCACGTGTATGTATATTCGAGATATGTACTTCTATTACGGGAGTGGTTATAGCTTTTATCGCATCGTGTAATGCAATGGATGTATGGGTGTATGCTCCGGCATTGAGGACAATACCGTCGTATTCAAAACCAACTTCATGTAGTTTATCTATCAATGATCCCTCGTGGTTTGATTGATAGTAAAATAATTCGCAAGAGGTCTGGTAAGCCGACACTAAATCATGGTAATATTCTTCAAACGAAGTATTACCATATATAGTCGGTTCACGTTTTCCCAAAAGATTGAGATTTGGACCATTGAGAACTAATACCTTCATGAATAATAGCGTTTTAGTAATGCGGGCGAATTTCGAGAATCCTTCAACAAAGATAATTATTTTTTGTTGATTGCTAACTACAAAAATAGAGATTTAGAACGAAATTCGTATTATATATAAGTTAAAAAAAGAACCGCAGTCTGTATGTATATAAGATACTGCGGATTCTTTTTGTTTCATAATACAAAAAATGAAAGAAGTGCTTCCCTGTTTTAACAGGCTGTTGCTATCCTGCTTGGCAAAGCCTTAAGCAGAATGATTCTTTAATATGATCTTTTGTCTATACCTTCTATGTAATTCAGAAATGCAGTATTTACCATTCTGTTTCCTCCGGGAGTAGGATAGTCTCCTGAGAAATACCAGTCACCGTTGTTATTAGGGCACGCTTTATGTAGGTTCTCGATGCTTTGGAACACTATCTCTACCTTGGCTTCGGTGCCTGCAGGAGTCAGCATTTCTGCCATCTTGCCGGATATTTCTTCGTCGGTAAAAGGTGCGTATATTTCTTTTACATAATTGATAATCTCTTCTTTTGGTTTATCTTTTTGCTCAAGCGACTTGCGGTATACTTCATCTATAAGATTTTTCATACCTCGGTCTTTTAACAATTCGATTGCTGCTCTGAATGCCGCGAATTCGCTCATTCTTGACATGTCTATCCCGTAGCAGTCCGGATATCGTATTTGAGGAGAAGAAGATACGATCACGATTTTTTTAGGATGAAGTCTGTCAAGCATTTTTATAATACTTTGCTTCAAAGTTGTTCCTCTGACAATACTATCGTCAATCACCACAAGGTTATCTTCATACGGACGTATCGAGTCGTATGTCACATCATATACGTGAGCGGCAAGGTCGTCTCTACCCTTGTCTTCTGCAATAAAAGTACGTAGTTTGATATCTTTGATGACAACTTTCTCAGTACGGACTTTCATTGCCAGTATACGAGCCAGATCTTCGTCTGTTATATTGTCTTCTTTTTCCTTTATTTTGCGGAACCTTACTTGCTGCATATAGTTTTCGAGTCCTTGTGCCATTCCGTAAAAGGCTACTTCGGCAGTATTGGGTACAAAAGAGAATACAGTGTTACGAAGGTCGGAATCGATTGATTTCAGTATATCCGGAAGAAGGAGTGTTCCCAGTTCTTTCCGCTCTCTGTATATGTCAGCATCGGAACCTCTGGAAAAATAAATGCGTTCGAAAGAACATGGAGCATAGTTTTCCTTTCGTTCCATGATCTGAGGGAATAATACCGAGCCGTCTTTTTTTACGACAATGGCTTGTCCGGCAGGTAATTCTTTAATATCGGCAACGTCCATGTTAAGGGTTGTCTGGATAACAGGGCGTTCGGATGCTACCATTACTATTTCGTCATCCATATAGTAAAACGCCGGACGTATTCCCCACGGGTCGCGAAATACGAAAGAATCTCCGCAGCCTATCAGCCCGCCGATAACAAATCCGCCATCCCAGTTTTTGCTGGCACTGCGAAGCATAAAGGGGATATCCAGATTCTTTTCTATTATATCGTTTAATTCCTGTCCTTTTACTCCGGTTTCTTTTCCGTATTTATCGAATTGGTATTGAACTTCCCTGTCGAGATGATGTCCCAATGACTCGAGAAGAACGAATGTATCGGCATAGTCGCGTGGATGTTGTCCTTCTTTAACCAAATCGGCGAATATTTCATCAACATTGGTCATATTGAAGTTTCCCGCTAGAGCAAGGTTTCGGGAAGCCCAGTTGTTTCGTCTCATGAACGGGTGTACGTACGATATCCCGCTTTTTCCGGTTGTACTGTACCTGAGGTGTCCTAAAAAAAGTTCACCGGCGAATGGCAAATTAGATTTTGCATAAGCCGGATCATTCAATTTATCGGATGGTATTTTTTCGTAGTTGCCCAGAACATTCCCGAATATTTCGGATATAGCTCCCGAGCCGGTAGCTCTTTCTCTGAATATAAATTCGTTGCCTGGGGTTGCATCTAGCTTTACAACAGCTAATCCTGCGCCTTCCTGCCCTCGGTTGTGTTGTTTTTCCATCAGCAGATACAGCTTGTTCAGTCCATATCGCCACGTGCCGTATTTTTCCTGATAATACTCAAGTGGTTTTAATAAACGGATCATTGCGATCCCGCATTCATGCTTTAACGCTTCTGTCATTGCAGTGTACTTAAAGAAAAATAAGTATTTATAGATAAATTTCCCTTCGGAAAACTATTACAAAGATAATGCGAAAATCGGAGCATGAAAGAGAAATTATCTTAATTAAATGTTTCAGACCTTTTTATTATATTGCAAAGCATTTTTAAAAATAATGCTGTTTTTTTGTAACCTAATGAACCCATTGGTTGTCTATTTAATAAACAATTGTAAAATATCTCGAAAAAATAATCAACAATGTGTGATATTTCTATTTGTTTTTAGACATATAGGGAAATATCTGTTGATAAAGTTCACGAACATCTATAAATAAGGAAAAGTGATAACGATAAAAAATCTGAATAAAACCTACTACGGAGGCGCACCGCTTCATGTATTAAAAGGAATTGATCTGCAAATAGACAGGAGTGAATTTATCTCGATAATGGGATCTTCGGGTTCCGGTAAATCTACCTTGTTGAATATTCTGGGAATACTTGATACATATGATACTGGCGAGTATTATCTGGATAATGTGTTGATAAAAAACCTCAGTGAAACCAGAGCTGCCGAACTGAGAAATAAGAAGATCGGTTTCATCTTTCAGTCATTCAATCTGATAACGTTTAAGAATGCGATGGAGAATGTAGCCTTACCTCTATATTATCAGGGAGTAAGCCGTAAAAAACGTAATTTGCTGGCAATGGAATATCTCGATAAGATGGGGTTGGCAGACAGAGCCGAACACTTGCCGAATGAATTATCCGGAGGGCAGAAACAGCGTGTTGCCATTGCCCGGGCATTGATTGCCCAGCCCCAGATCATTCTTGCTGATGAGCCAACCGGAGCTCTGGACAGTAAAACATCTCAGGAAGTGATGGATATTCTGCGTCAGGTAAATACAATAGATGGCATTACCATGATTATTGTAACACACGAACAGGCCGTGGCGGATGCTACGGATCGGATTATTCATATCAAAGATGGTATAATAGGTTCGATAGAGGTAAAGAAATAAGGTCTCAGATCTTTTGATTAAATCAGTAAACGGGTAAATATTTAAATCTATGTTAGATTTTGACTCACTACGGGAAATAGGTTCCACGATAAAGAAAAATAAATTAAGAACTTTCCTTACAGGCTTTTCTATTGCTTGGGGGATATTCATTCTGATCGCTTTGCTTGGAGCCGGTAACGGACTGAAGAATGGTATCACTTCGAATTTTTCGAGGAGAGCCAAGAACGCAGTCAGCGTATGGCCGGGATCTACATCCAAACCCTTCGAGGGGCTGCCGCTCGATAGGGTTGTCAAGTTTGATGATAAGGATCTGGATATGCTCAGATATAAAATACCGGGAGTAGACCATGTATCGGGGCAGATATACCATAGTTCCATATTGTCCAACGGAAATAATTACGGTACGTGGAATATGCTGGGTGTACATCCGGATGCTTCATATATAAATAGTATAGATATGTCGACCGGAAAAGGCCGCTTTATCAATGACCTGGATATTGTGAAGCGGCGAAAAGTGATTGTGATAAATACCGAGATAGCAGATATTCTGTTTCCTAATACAGATCCTCTCGGAAAATTTGTGATAGCCAAAGAAGTGTCTTATATGGTTATAGGTGTGTATAAAGATAATACGGGACGGACTAATATCCCATCGTACATTCCTTTTTCCACAGCGCAATCCATTTACAGTAAAAATTATGGAACGGATAGGCTCGACTTTACTATTAAGGGCTTGACCACGGTAGAGCAGAATGAAGCCTTCATAAAAGAACTGAGAGCGAAACTCGGTGCGCTTCACCATTTCGATCCGGAGGACGAAGCTGCCATATCTATATGGAATACGGCTGAAGATGTTGCTCAAACCGAAAATATATTAAATGGAATAACATTCGTCATATGGATTATTGGTATTTGTTCGCTGATATCCGGTATTGTCGGTATTGGTAATATTATGCTGATAACTGTCAGGGAACGGACAAAAGAATTTGGTATTCGTAAAGCGATAGGAGCAAGTCCGATATCGGTATTGAATCTGGTACTGCTGGAATCTATCGTAATAACCACAATTTTCGGTTATATAGGTATGATGTTCGGTATAGGACTGATGGAGCTGATCAATCATGGAATGGAGAGTGCTGCTTCTGCCGCTTCCGACACCGGCCCTACGGTATTTAAGAATCCTTCGGTCGATTTAGGGATTGTGATGATTTCTACCGGTATACTTATTGTTGCCGGAGTGATAGCCGGAAGTATTCCTGCGATAAAAGCAATACGTATAAGCCCTATCGAGGCTATGAGAGCTGAGTAAGAGGCAGATCTTTTTATAAAAAATAGAAAACGAAAAATATGTTTGATTTAGATAAGTGGCAGGAAATATGGAATACTATCACCGCAAATAAGGTCAGAAGTATAATGACCGGTTTCGGGGTGTTTTGGGGAATACTGATGCTTGTTCTTTTGGTGGGTATCGGCAATGCTTTCGAAGGAGGAGTGATGAAGAGTGTAAAAGGATTTGCTACCAATTCATGTTTTTTCTGGACAAACGCAACAAGTGAACCATATAAAGGTTTCAGAAAAGGACGGAACTGGGTAATGAACGGAAAGGATGTGGAAACGATTAAAGCTCAGGTTAAAGGAGTAGAAGACGTGTCGCCTATGTTATTCGGTGAAAGTTCAGCGAAAAACGTTGTCTGGGGACGGAAGTCTACCGGAGCTCAGGTAACGGGTGTCTATCCGGAGCATTTCAGAATACAGACACAAACTGTCATTCACGGACGTTTATTTAATGATTTGGACGCAAAAAATGAGAGTAAAGTGGCTCTTGTCGGGCGTACTGTCGCTGAAAACCTTTTCGAGAAAGACCAGAATCCGGTTGGCGAGTATATTCGTGTAAACGGGATTTATTTTCAGGTGGTGGGCGTGATTCGTCCCAATTCTCAGGCTCAGGTAGGAGGTGATGCCAAGACATCAGTTTATCTGCCCTTTACAACCATGCAAAAAACATTCAATAAAGGAGATACTATTTATTTTATGTCAGCAACAGCAAAAGCTGATGTGCCGGTTACTGCGATCGAAAAGCAGATAAAAGATATTATAAAGAAAAACCATAATATAGCACCCAATGACGAGAAGGCATCCCGAAGCTTTAATATGGAACAGGAGTTTAAAACCTTTGTCAATCTGTTTCTTGGCATTCGCTGGCTGATCTGGTTTGTCGGTATCGGTACTTTGATGTCGGGTATTATCGGGGTAAGTAATATTATGCTTGTAACCGTCAGGGAACGTACAAGGGAAATAGGAGTGAGACGTGCGCTCGGGGCAAAACCGATTGCTATTTTGATTCAGGTGATGAGTGAAAGTTTTGTTCTTACTTTTATTGCTGGTTTCGGAGGCCTGTTTTTAGGTGCAGGTATTTTGGAAATTATCAATATGGGAATGCAAGGTATGCCCGATGATGGAATGATCTTTATTCCACCCTTCGTTTCTTTTGGTACTGCGATGATCTCTATCTCTATCTTAATTTTCTCCGGATTATTAGCAGGTTTGATACCGGCGATGAGGGCATTAAGCATTAAAGCGATAGATGCTATCAGAGAAGAGTAATTTTTTTATCTATACATTAGATAATTAGGGCGTGGAGGCATAAAGTAACAATGAAAAATGGACAATTTGTGTGTAACTTTTGTTACCTTTTAGGGATAAGTTGTTGTTGGATAGTATTTAATGGCGTTTGTAGTTTAGACAGGCTGGGGTGTGTTTTCCTTGCCAAAACAATAAAATAGGTCTCAGACCTTGAAAAGAGAAATAAATATCAAAATAGAATATGGAACAAGGTAGAAAAAAGAAAAGTGTTGTAAAGAAGGTTTTCAGCATTATAGGACTTACTTTACTGGGAGTGATTTTCGTAGGTTTTTTTTATTTCCTATGGCAAAAGAGTCAGCCCAAAGAAACGGTGTATGATATAGTGGAGGTGCAGGTAGGAGATCTGGAAAGCTCTACTGTAGCAACCGGAAAAGTATCGCCTCGAGATGAAGTACTGATTAAGCCTCAGATATCGGGTATTGTAACTGAGGTACTTAAGGAAGCGGGCGATTTTGTGAAAGCCGGAGAGGTAATAGCAAAGATACAGGTTGTACCGGAGTCATCGCAATTGAGTGCAGGAGAGTCACAATTGAGTGTGGCTAAAATCAATCTGGCTCAGGCAAAGAACGAATACGAACGCCAGAAGCAGTTGTTCGCCAAAGGGGTGATTGCCCGAGAAGAAATGGAGCAGTCGGAAACTACATATAAAAAAGCTGTGGAAGATACCGAAAATGCAAAAAATAATCTGGATATTATTAAAACCGGGGTGTCAAAAGTTACTGCCAAGTTCAGTAATACACAAGTACGCTCTACAATAGATGGTATGATTCTGGATGTGCCTATAAAAGTGGGTAATTCGGTTATTCAGGCAAATACATTCAATGATGGTACTACCATAGCTACTGTTGCCAATATGAATGATATGATATTTATAGGAAAAGTGGATGAGACCGAAGTTGGTCGTATACGTGTAGGAATGCCTATAAAATTATCTATCGGTGCGGTTGACGGCAAAAAATTTGATGCTCAGTTAGAATATGTTGCTCCTAAAGGAGTGGAAGAAAACGGAGCTATATTATTTGAAATAAAGGCTGCTGCACAGATCAAAGATACTATTGATATCCGTGCAGGTTATAGTGCCAATGCTCAGATCATCTTTGCAAAGGCAAATAAAGTATTGACGATACCCGAAAGTTGTGTTTCGTTCAGTAACGACTCTGCTTTTGTATATACTCTGAAAGAAGAACAGCCGAAGCAGGTATTCGATAAAAAATATGTCACATTGGGTCTGTCTAATGGTATCAATATCGAAGTGAAATCGGGATTGAAAAAAGGAGATAAGATCAGAGGAAATGAGAAGAGTGATAAGCCGAATACCGAATCGGAAGAACAAAAAAAGTAAAGTCATGAGAAAATATTTTGTAGCAGCTTGTTTGATATTCTGCACTATAGGAGCAGGAGCCCAAACTACATGGTCGTTGAGGCAATGTATCGATTATGCAGTGAAGAATAATATAGAAATCAAACAGGAAGAATTGAAGGTAAAAGGAGCAGAGGTGGACTTGAATACAAGTAAGAACAGCCGCCTGCCTAATTTAAACAGTTCTGTTAGCCATACATTTAATATAGGGCGTGGTATATCTACTACAACTAATGGCTTTATGGAAACCAATATTGCCAGTACTTCTGTAAGTGTTACATCATCCACACCTCTATTTACAGGGTTTAAGATAAAGAACGATATCAAAGCCAAGGAATTTGATCTTTTGGCGGCGACTGAAGGTTTGAAAAAAGCAAAAGAGAATATGGAGTTACAGATAACTTCTTATTTTCTGGATGTACTTTTCAAAAAAGAAATATTGAAAGTGTATGAAGAGCAGGTTATCTTGACACAAAAACAAGAAGAACGCACAAGTATTCTGGTTGAGAGCGGAAAAGTGGCTTTGTCTCAGTTGTATGATATTAAGGCACAATTGGCAAAAGACCAACTGAATGTAACAACCTCAGATAATGATCTGAAAAACAGTTTGCTTAATCTGGCTCAAGCTTTGAACCTGCAATCGGCGGAAGGGTTTGATGTGGAAGCTCCTGATGTAGAAGGTGTTCAGCTGGCTGATAATGTGCTTGCGGGCTTGATGCGTCCGGATGAGGTATATCAACGGGCATTGGGTATCAAGCCACATGTGAAAGAGGCAGCCTTTAATGTCGAAAGCAGTAAGAAAAATCTAAAGGTCGCACAATCGGGGTATTGGCCAACTCTAAGCTTTGATATGGGGTATAGTGTCGGTTTTCAACGGGCGTATAATACGACTAACCCAAGCTTTAGACAACAGTTGAAAGACAACGATAGTCAATATTTTGGGTTTAGTTTGTCTATTCCGATATTTAACAGATTCAGCGTTCGCAATCAGGTTCGTCAAGCTCGGTTGAATATAGAGAATCAGGAACTTAATCTTGATAATGTGAAACTTGCTCTTTATAAAGAAATACAGCAGGCGTATCAGAATGCAGTGTCGGCTCAGGCTAAATATATCTCAACTGAAAAAGCATATGATGCAGCACTGGAATCTTTTAAATATGCTGAGGAACGTTATCAAATAGGAAAGACCAGTGTTTTTGAATACAGCGAGTCGCAAACCAAGCTGATAAGCAGTAAATCGGAACAGTTACAGGCTAAGTACGATTTTGTGTTCAGAAGTAAGATCCTTGATTTCTATCAGGGTAAGGAAATCGAAATTTAAGTATATCGTATTCCATATAGTATAAATAGTGAAGTTCGAATCGGTATTTTAGTAGTCTCTATTAAAGTACCGATTTATATTAAGATCTCAGACCGTTTTTTGACTTTGCAAGCATAAACGCAACAGACAGTTACCGCTTTTAAATGCATCATTAAATACTTTCTGTATATTTGCATAAATAATGAGACGAATACTTACATTTTATATAAATACATTATGAAGCTGTTTCGCTGTTTTGCAGTTGCCCTTACTATACTTGCGGCTGTATCTTGTTCTAATAAAGGACCTGAGTTTCTGATCCAAGGAAAAGTCACAGATGCCGATACTTCTGTTCTATATTTAGAAAGAAGGGAATTGGATAAAATCACATTGTTGGATTCCGTAAAACTAGGAGATACAAAAGGTGAATTTAAGTTCTCGGAGTCAACCACACCTTATCCAGAGTTTTATGTGCTCCGGTTGAAGGGACAGGTTATAAATCTGGCTATAGATTCGACCGAGACGCTTACTGTAAATGCCTCTCAAAAAACATTTGCTACAGATTATACAGTTGAGGGATCTGATGCTAATAATCAACTGAAAAAAGTTGCTTTGGCTCAATATGATGCAAATCATAAGTTGGTAGACCTGAAGAAGCGATTTGATGAAAAATCAATTAATGAGCAGGATTATATAACTCAGGTGCAGGCTATCGCCAATGAATATAAGGATGCCGCAAAAAAGATCATATTCACCGACCTGAAAAGCCCGGCTGCATATTTTGCCCTCTTTCAGAAAGTCAGCGGGTATCTGTTTTTTGATCCTTACGACCGTACCGATTATAAAGTTTTTGCAGCAGTAGCAACATCATGGGATATGTTCTATAAAGATTCGCCCCGTAGTAAACAGCTGCATGATTATACATTGACAGCGATGAAAGTTCGCAAGCAAAGCGAGATGGAGATAGACCCGGATAAAGTTGGACAGGTGGATGCAACTGAGTATTATAAAATAGAATTGCCCGATGTAAATGGGAAAAATATAAGTCTGGCATCCTTGAAGGGGAAAGCAGTATTGCTTGATTTTACAGTGTATCAGGATGAAAATTCACCAAGGCATAATATGGAGTTGAACAAGCTTTATGCTAAATATAAGCCTAACCTCGAAATTTATCAGGTTTCCTTTGATTCTGAGGCTCACTTATGGAAAAACGCAGCAGTCAATATTCCTTGGATAGCTGTACATGATCAGAGGTCTGTCAACTCCGATCTGATCTTTAAATATAATGTGCAGAATTTACCTACAGTTTTCCTTCTTGATAAGGACGGTGAGATTGTAAAGCGTTTATTACCAAAGGATAATATAGATGCAGAGATTCAAAAAATATTGTAAGGTTTCAGATCTTATAATTTCATAGACGGTAAAAAAGTCTAAAGTTTATTTATAGATCAAAAATAGATGGCTGAATATTAATCTGTTGGTTAATAAATATATTAGATTTTGTTTTCTCCAAAAATAAAGTATATATTTGCATAAGACATAAAAAAAGAAAAGGAGTTCTGGTCTATACGACGAGAATTCTTTTTCTTTTTGTTACAAAAAAGAGTAATAATTTAATAATTAACAATTTGCTATGGCTGTTGCTTATATGACCGAAGAAGGTTACGAGAAGTTGAAAGAAGAGATCAGCTTGTTGGAAACAGTAGAAAGACCTAAAATCTCGAAACAGATAGCGGAAGCTCGTGATAAAGGTGACCTTTCTGAAAACGCTGAATATGATGCGGCGAAAGAGGCTCAAGGTATTCTTGAAGCAAAGATTGCGCAATTGAAGAATTTATTTGCCAATGCACGTTTGATCGACAAAAAGTCTATCGGGGTGGATGCTGTACAGATTCTTAATAGAGTTACGATCAAGAATACTAAAAATAACCAACAGATGACTTATACTCTTGTTGCTGAGAGTGAAGCCAATCTGAAAGAAAATAAAATAGCGGTAAGTACTCCTATCGCTCAGGGATTGCTGGGTAAGAAAGTAGGGGATATCGCAGAGATAAAAGTTCCTAACGGAATAGTTTCCTTTGAGATTGTAGATATCTCGATTTAAGTCCATACATAATTTGCTGTCTTGCCGGGTGAAACAGTTTGTGCTGTTAACTTATACGCAAGGCATTATATTTTAATAATAAGGAGAATACCAGATGTCGAGCATTTTCAGTAGAATAGTAAAAGGCGAAATACCATCTTATAAAGTAGCGGAAAGCGACAAGTTATTAGCTTTCCTAGATATAAGTCCTATGGCGAAAGGTCATGTATTGGTGATACCTAAACAAGAAGTAGATTATATCTTCGATTTGGATGATAAGTTATTATCCGACATGATTATCTACAGTAAAAAGGTCGCAAAAGCTATTTCGAATGCCATTCCTTGCCAAAGGGTAGGGGTGATGGTGATAGGTCTGGAAGTACCGCATGCTCACATTCATTTGATTCCGATTAATAAAGAATCGGATATGAGTTTAACGAATGCCAGATTAAAGCTGGAAAAAGAAGAATTTGCGATAATAGCAGACTCAATATCTAAGGAGTTTCATAAATTATAAGCTAAAGCGCATAAATATATTAGGGTAAACGGTTGTTTGCCCTATTTTTTTTATTCTAGACTGGTGTGTCTTGGTTGTAAGTGTCTTTTTATTAGATTTTTATCTTTGTTTTGATTGTAATGGTCAAGCATCCAGAGTCTTAGTTTATTTTAATAATTCTAGCAAAAGTTAACTTCGAATAAGCTTCAAAAACACAGATAAAAGTATTTATTTTGCATATTGAGTAAAGGTGGATATTGAGAGCATGAATTATTCCTGATATTGAACATTTACTTGTTAAAGTTGGTTTATTGAACATAATAAAAGAGGTCTGTGACCTAAATTGATACCACGATGGAAATAGAACGCTTATACGAGATATTTAAGCAGTACCCCACAATAACAACAGATACCCGTAACTGTCCTGAAGATTCTATCTTTTTTGCATTGAAAGGAGCTAATTTCAATGGAAATCTATATGCATCAAAAGCTATAGAATTGGGGTGTCGCTATGCGATAGTCGATGAGGCCGAGTTTGCTGATGAGCAGAAAAATATACTACTGGTTGAGGATTGTCTCAAAGCATTGCAGGATTTAGCGCATTACCACCGCTCTAAATTTTCGATACCGGTAATAGGTATTACCGGAACAAACGGAAAGACTACATCCAAAGAACTGATTACAGCAGTATTGTCTCAGGAATTCGAAGTCTTATCAACTCAGGGGAATTTTAATAACCATATAGGGGTTCCGCTGACTCTTTTGCAGATGAATAAGACTCATGAAATTGCGATCATCGAGATGGGAGCTAATCATGTTGGGGAGATAAAGATTTTGGCTGAAATAGCAGATCCTACATTTGGTCTGATAACTAATATCGGACATGCCCACATCGAAGGTTTTGGGTCGTATGAAAACATCATTAAAACTAAAAGTGAGCTTTACGATTACATCAGAAACAGAAAAGACGGTAAAGTTTTTATTGATGCTAATAATGATCTCCTGATGAAGCAGGCCGAAGGCTTGACAACCATTCAGTATGGACAAGGTAAAGATTTGTTTGTAAAGGGAAAAGCCGTATCGAATGATCCTTATCTGAGTTTTACATGGCAGTTTTCGAAAGATGATCATTTGGTGCATACCCATTTGATCGGAGAATACAATCTGTCGAATGCTCTGGCGGCTGTGGCTGTCGGAAAATATTTTGGAGTGAAAAAAGTTAAAATAAGCGAGGCTATAGCTAACTATATGCCGACAAACAACCGTTCGCAGCTTAAAAAAACCGATAAGAACACTTTGGTGATAGATGCATATAATGCTAATCCTACAAGTATGAATGCTGCATTGCAGAATTTCAGAAAGCTGGATATTCCAAATAAAGCCGTAATATTGGGCGATATGCGCGAGTTAGGAGCAGATGCAGCTATAGAGCATCAGGCGATAGTTGATCTGGTGCAGGATAGTGATATTAAAGATGCCTTTTTTATCGGGGAAAATTTTAGCAAGACAGACACGTTATTACCTCGTTTTGAGGATCTGAATGCCTTTTTAGAATACTTGAAAGAAAACCCATTGACGGATAAGAATATATTAATTAAGGGTTCGAGAGGTATTCAACTCGAAAAATGTGTAGATTTGCTGTAAGGACGGCGAATTTTTATGAACAAAACAATATTTGAATGAAGAAAATAGTCTTATTTGTAATGCTGGCAGCTTTGTTATTGCCCTCTGAATTATTTGCTTGGGGAACAACCGGGCATAGGGTAGTTGCTGAGATAGCAGAACAGAACATTAAATCAAGCACAAAAAAGAAAATAGATAAACTGTTGGACAATCTGCCGATGGCATATTGGGCTAACTGGCCTGATTTTATAAAATCGGATAAAACCGGTCAGTGGGATAATACCTTTATTTGGCATTATGTAAATGCTCCAAGAAATCAGACGAAAGATGCTTTTCTGACCTATATTAAAGGCGTTAAGCAGGAAAATATATATAGTGAGATTCCTAAGCTCGAGAAAACAATCGAGGATCATGTATCATCATCCGAACAGAAACGGGTTGCCCTTATATTTTTGATTCACCTGATTGGGGATGCTCACCAGCCTATGCACGTTGGTTGTGAAGATGATTTAGGAGGAAACCGCATCTCTTTGCTTTGGTTCAATGAGAAAACCAATTTGCATTCGGTTTGGGATGGTAAATTAATTGATTACGAGAAGTATAGTTATACAGAGTATGCACATATTCTGAATATTGTATCAAAAGATAAGAAAAAAGAACTGAGTGCGGGAACTCTCGAAGACTGGTTGTATGAATCTCATACCATAGCGAATGAAATTTATGCAGGAGTAAATAACGAAGACCGCTTGTCGTATGATTATAGTTTTAAATACAAATCGGTGGTAGAACTTCAACTGCAAAGAGGAGGTTTTCGTTTAGCAGCCGTATTGGATAAGATATTTAAATAAAGAAGATAACCTATCTTCAGATGGTAAAGGGTTGTTGAAAAGTAATTTTGACAACCCTTACTTATTTCCACGCAGAGTCTAAAAAGATTTAAGATTCTAAACTTTCGGGAGGGAAGTTTGTTAATACACTAAAACCGAAAAAAGGATAAGATGAAAAATTTTGTAATGTTATTAGGGGTACTCGGCAGTTTTATGTTGCTTTCTTGTAAAAGTTCGACTGCTCCCACAAACGAACAGGGCGAAAATATTCCTTATGCAGTAGTCCGAGGCTATTTTGTGAAGAATGATGCGGATCTGAGTTTATTAAAAGACGGAAAAATCACAAGTGAAAAAGATTTTTCAGCTTTATTTGGAGCTGCAACAGTAATGGGAGAGGATGGCAAACCTACAGTTATTGATTTTACAAAGCAATATGTTATAGCTATTGTTGCAGATCAAACGGATTCGGCAGTAGTTTTAAATCCTTTAAAACTAGAGAAGGCAGGAGATAATCTGACTTTTACTTATGAATACAAAGTAGGAGAAAAGCAGTCTTATACTATTAAGCCATTGCTTATAATAGTTGTTGATTCTAAATACGAAGGAAATCTTCAGATAAAAAAAGCAGAGTAGGTACTTTGTGTTTCATTAATAATACAATAAGGCTGGCATATTTGTCAGCCTTATTTGGTTATTAGCTGTTTTTGTACTGATTATCGAAAAATATCCAATATTATCTTTGTATAATATGCTATTTAGCAATGGATGTTATCCCTTAATATCACTATTATTTTTATGGCTATGAATGTAAATATAGAACAGGTTCAGGGACAGAATATCGAAGATGTAAAGTCTCAAATCGTATCATTGGAAAGAAATGCTTTGGAGATGTGGAATAAGGGAAATCCCGATGGATATTTAAACCTTTATTCGGACGATGTTACTTATTTCGATCCCTATTTTGAAACGAAACTCGAAGGTATAGCAAAGTTGAGAGCCTATTATGAGCAGGTTCGAGGAGAAATAAATGTCCGTAAATATGAGATGATAAACCCTGTGGTCCAGATATTGCCGGATGCGGCTGTACTCTCTTATAATCTGACATCGTATATTGATACGGGAGAATCAAAATGGAATTGTACCGAAGTCTATAAAAAAGATGGAGAGTTGTGGAAAATAGTACATGTACATTGGTCGTATGTGAAACCCTGAAACGCTGGGTGCGGAGATTGAAAAAATTATCTATACTGAAAAGAATGAATAATATATAACCTTTTTCGATACCAGATTGACATTATTAACCCTAAATCCTTATTTTTGTAGGTAAACAAATTCATGAATCGAAATGGAAGAAACAACCGTAAGAAAAAGTAATCACGGTGCTAACGTTCGTCGTTGGAGGGAGTGGCGCAATATAAATCAGGATACACTGGCTGAACAGATCGGAGTATCTCAGGCAACTCTTTCGAGTTATGAAAAGAAAAATAAATTGGATCAGGAGATTCTGGAAAAAATTACTAAAGCTTTAAATATTCCGCTTGAGGCAATAACAGACCTAGGTGAAGATTCAGCTATAAATATTGTTGCAAGTACATTGACCGCTAATGACAATGCTGCGATATTCAATTATTATCCTTCCTTTAATCCAATTGATAAAATAGTCGAACTTTATGATAGACTATTGCAATCAGAGAAAGAAAAAGTTGAGATATTGCAGGAAGCATTGAAAGAGAGAAAGTAAATATATTTGCCTGTTAGAATACACATAGGAGAGTATCTGACTAAGGGAAATGTGAAAATAGTGTTACAAAAGATATAACCTTTGTTTACTTTTCATCTTTAAATACCTGATTGAGCGGATTGTCAATTATTTATTGTAACTTCGCACCCTCAAAATTTAGGTATGCAGAATATTAGAAATATTGCGATTATCGCGCACGTTGACCACGGTAAAACTACAACGGTTGACAAACTTTTATTGGCCGGACAACTTTTCAGAGAAAATCAGGATGCCGGAGAGCTGATTCTTGATAACAATGATCTGGAACGTGAAAGGGGTATAACAATCTTGTCGAAAAATGTTTCGATCACTTATAAAGGAACCAAAATCAATATTATTGATACTCCCGGGCACGCCGATTTCGGTGGTGAAGTAGAGCGTGTCTTGAATATGGCAGATGGATGTCTTTTGTTGGTAGACGCTTTCGAAGGCCCTATGCCTCAGACTCGTTTTGTGTTGCAAAAAGCAATCGAAATAGGTTTGAAACCCATAGTTGTAATAAATAAAGTGGATAAGCCTAATTGCCGTCCCGAAGAAGTTCATGAGATGGTATTCGATCTTATGTTCAGTTTGGATGCTACGGAAGAGCAATTAGATTTTCCTACGATATACGGTTCAGCCAAAAATGGTTGGATGTCTACAGACTGGAAACAGCCAACTACAGACTTTACAGCGTTGTTAGATGCTATTATAGAGTATATTCCTGCACCTGAAACAGTAGAAGGAACTCCTCAAATGCTGGTTACTTCATTAGACTTTTCTAAATATGTAGGTCGTATTGCCGTAGGACGTGTACATCGTGGAGAACTTCGCGAAGGTATGGATGTGTCTCTTTGCAAACGTGATGGATCTATTGTAAAATCAAGAATTAAAGAGCTTCATATATTCGAAGGCTTAGGGCGTGCTAAAGTACAATCCGTTCAATGCGGAGACATTTGTGCTTTGGTAGGTATCGAAGGTTTTGAAATCGGTGATACAATAGCTGATGCTTTGAATCCCGAACCTCTTGATCCGATCGATATCGATGAACCTACTATGTCGATGTTGTTTACAATCAATAATTCTCCGTTTTTCGGAAAAGAAGGTAAGTTTGTAACTTCTCGCCATATATATGACCGCTTGATGAAAGAGTTGGATAAAAACTTGGCATTAAGGGTCGAAACCACAGAAAGTGCCGATTCATGGGTCGTTTACGGTCGTGGTATCCTTCACTTATCTGTTCTTATCGAGACTATGCGTCGCGAAGGTTATGAACTTCAGGTAGGTCAGCCTAAAGTGATTATTAAAGAAATAGATGGTATGAAATGCGAACCGGTTGAACAGTTATCTGTTAACTTACCGGATGAATTTGCAAGTAAGATTATCGATCTTGTGACACGCCGCAAGGGTGAATTGGTAATGATGGAGTCTAAGAACGAACGTACTTTCCTAGAGTTTAATATTCCATCAAGAGGTATTATCGGTATAAACAACGCTGCTTTGACCTTATCGGCAGGAGAGGCTATTATTTCTCACCGTTTTATCGAATTCCAACCTTGGAAAGGAGATATCGATAAACGTCAGAATGGGTCTATTATAGCCAGTGAGTCGGGTAATGCTTTTGCATATGCCATTGATAAACTTCAGGATAGAGGGCGTTTCTTCGTAGAACCTCAGACTGATATATATATGGGACAGATTGTCGGAGAACATTCAAAGGAAGGCGACCTAGTTGTAAATCTTACAAAGTCTAAGAAACTTACCAATGTCCGTGCATCCGGTACAGATGATAAAGCGTCTCTTGCTCCTGCTATTATTTTCAGTCTCGAGGAGGCTTTGGAATATATCAAGGAAGATGAGTATGTAGAGGTAACTCCTGCTGCTATCCGTCTGCGTAAGATATATTTGGATGAAAACGACCGCAAGCGTTTTACTAAGAAGTAAATAAGGTCTGAGACCTATTTATATCATATAAATAAAGGCTATTCGAAAGAATAGCCTTTATTGTTTTATATTGAGTAGCAGCAAATTTTTAATATAGTACCTTACCCAACGCTGCCTTCAAGGCTGATTTGCAATAGCTTTTGAGCTTCCACTGCAAATTCCATAGGTAGTTTCTGCATTACTTCTTTAGCATATCCGTTAACGATCAGTCCAACTGCATCTTCGGTAGATATACCCCGTTGGTTACAATAGAATACCTGATCTTCGCTGATTTTCGAAGTTGTAGCTTCATGTTCGATAATAGCTGTTTCGTTCGCAATATCAGAGTAGGGGAATGTGTGTGCTCCGCACTTATCACCGAGCAATAAGCTGTCGCACTGAGAGTGGTTACGGGCATTTTCAGCCTTTGGAGAAACCTTTACGAGTCCTCTGTATGAGTTTTGACTGTATCCTGCAGAAATTCCTTTCGATACGATACGGCTTCTTGTATTCTTACCAATATGTATCATCTTGGTGCCTGTATCGGCTTGCTGGTAGTTATTTGTTACAGCTACAGAATAAAACTCACCGACGGAATTATCTCCTGCAAGAATACACGATGGATATTTCCACGTGATTGCAGATCCTGTTTCTACCTGAGTCCATGATATTTTAGAGCCGTTTCCTTTGCATAGGCCTCGTTTTGTAACGAAGTTGTAGATTCCGCCTTTACCTTCTTTATCTCCCGGATACCAGTTTTGTACAGTCGAATATTTTACTTCAGCACGATCTAATGCCACAATTTCTACAATGGCAGCGTGCAGCTGGTTTTCGTCACGCATTGGAGCTGTACATCCTTCAAGGTAGCTCACATATGAATCATCGTCTGCAACAAGCAGAGTGCGCTCAAACTGTCCTGTGTTTGCTGCGTTTATCCGGAAATATGTCGAAAGTTCCATTGGGCATCTTACCCCTTTGGGTATGTATGCGAATGATCCGTCGCTGAATACAGCAGAATTTAATGCTCCAAAGAAATTGTCTCTGTATGAAACAACCGAACCCAGATATTTTTTCACCAGTTCGGGGTGTTCCTGCACCGCTTCGCTGAAGGAGCAAAAGATGATGCCTTTTTCCGCAAGGGTTTCTTTGAATGTTGTTTTGACAGATACACTGTCAACAACAGCATCAACAGCCATTCCTGCTAACATTTTCTGTTCTTGAAGAGGAATACCCAATTTATCGAATGTTTTCAATAATTCGGGGTCTACTTCATCAAGACTTTCAGGAGCTATCTTTTGTTTTGGGGCTGAATAGTATATTACATCCTGATAATTGATTTCAGGGATGTCCAGATGCGCCCATTCGGGCATTTTCATAGTCAGCCAATGTCTGTATGCATTCAGTCTGAACTCGAGAAGCCATTCCGGCTCATTCTTTTTAGAGGAGATGAGACGGATCACATCTTCATTGAGACCTTTGGCTATAGATTCGGCTTCTATATCCGTAACAAATCCGTATTTATATTCACCGGATGTTACTTCATCCAAAATTTTATCTTGATCTTCTTGCATTTACCTAAAAACTTTATAATTCTAATGTATTCACATTGCAAATATAAATAAACCTGATAACTAAATCCAATCAATAAATCTGATGAGTGTTAATTATAGCTTATTTCTTCTGCAAATATAATTCTAAAAGAAAGCCTGAAAGAAATATTTCCCGGATATTTCTTTGATTCTGCCTTTTTTAAATCAACCGTTAGAACAAAAGATATTCGGGTTTTGTTCATCTATTGTTTTATGAGGGTTCGAAAAAAACAAATCAATCAGGATTAAAAAAATATAACATAAACAGCCTTTTGATTGCATCCCCCTTGGGTGTTTTTCTTAATTAGGATACCCAAAGGTTTCTTTTTTGAACTTTTATGATTAAAAAAAGTAAATAATGCTGGATAAGAGCATTATATTTTGTTTCTTTGCACCAATTTAGGGTGTGTTCTATAGGATAGGTTCCTGTGTGTAACCCGCCAGTAAAAAGAAGAGTTTTATAGCATGTCACAGAATCGCCAATTTCGTTCTACATCTTTGTTTGGATCGGGTGTAACAACAACAGTCAGTATTACTTTGGTTTTGTTCTTACTGGGTCTGACTATTTTTGTCGCAGTAATGGGGCGTGAGATATCCTCTTTTATAAAAGAAAATCTGAGTATTACGATCGAATTGTCAGCGGGTACATCAGAGGCCGCCGCCGCAAAACTACAAAAAGAACTGAACGAAAGCCCTTATGTTAGAGCTGTTACCTTTATTAGCAAAGACGAAATAAAGAAAGAACTTATAGATGAGTTGGGTGGAGATCCCGAAGAAATTTTAGGTTATACTCCGGCATCAAATTATTTCGACGTGAACCTGAAATCAGCTTATGCAAATGTTGATAGTATAAAGGTTGTCGAAAAATCGCTGAAAGGCCAGAAGATTGTTAAAAGCTTCTTGTATAGCGAAGAAACTCTCAATATGATTAACTCCAACTTGTCGAAGATTGGCACTAGTTTACTGTTATTGGCTTTGATCCTGATGGTTATATCATTTACCCTTATTCGGAACACTATACGGTTGAATATTTATTCGAAACGTTTTCTTATAAATACAATGCAGTTAGTCGGAGCAACCGATGCTTTTATCCGCCGTCCGTTTATCTTTAAAACTATAGGTTATGGAATAATTGCAGCTATTATCGCCAATATCGGTATTACAGCACTTATATATAGTTTGACAAAAGAATTTCCCGAAATAATAACTATTGTACGGATTCAATACCTTGTTATATTATATGCGATTGTTTTATTGCTGGGCATACTGTTGCCGGGTATCGCAACTGCTTCGGCAGTAAACAGATATTTAAGAATGAATACAAATAATCTTTATTACATCTAAAGTTCATGGACAGAAAAGATTTTGCATTAGGAAAAATAAACTACATAATTTGTGGAGTGGCATTTGCTGTTATTCTGATAGGGTTCTTTTTGATGACAGGACCTGCTTCAAGTATCGAAGGTGGTTTTGAACCGGATATTTTCAGTTCTCGCCGTATCGTTGTGGCTCCGATGGCCTGTTTCTTTGGATTTCTACTGATGATAGTAGGTATATTGTACAAAGGAAAAAAGGTTGAAGAATAAATCAAGCGCATCAGTTTAAGCGTAAATATAAAAATATCAAACAAACTATATGGATACATTACAGACGATTATCATAGCCATCGTTGAAGGGCTTACCGAGTTTTTACCGATATCATCAACTGGTCATATGATTATTGCCCAACAGTTGTTAGGAATAGAAAGCACAGAGTTTGTCAAAGCATTTACTGTAATCATTCAGTTCGGGGCAATATTATCTGTAATCGTTTTGTATTGGAAGCGTTTTTTTCAGTCGTGGGATTTTTATCTGAAATTACTTATCGGGTTTATACCTGCAGCCGTTTTGGGATTGCTGTTCAGTGATACGATTGACGAGATGCTGGAGAATGTATATGTGGTTGCAACTACTCTTTTAATAGGAGGTATACTGATGTTGTTTGTTGATAAGTGGTTTAACTCACCAAAAGCGACAGAAGAAGTTTCACGCAAAAAAGCCTTTATTATCGGATGTTTTCAATGTATTGCTATGATACCGGGTGTGTCACGTTCTATGGCTACAATCGTAGGGGGGATGACCCAGAAATTGACACGAAAAGCTGCTGCTGAGTTCTCTTTCTTTTTAGCTGTTCCGACTATGGCTGCAGCAACAGGGTACAAGCTTCTGAAACTTTTTATGGAGCCAAATGGTGTGCAGATTCTACAAGATAATATGGGAACCCTTATATTAGGGAATGTTGTAGCCTTTATTGTTGCTTTGCTTGCCATTAAATTCTTTATTGGTTATGTAACTAAGTATGGATTCAAGCTATTTGGCTGGTATCGTATTATCCTGGGATTAGCTATTCTCATCTTTTTGTTAACCGGACACGAGTTGAAAGTGATGTAATAGCAGTCGGAATTATTCTTTCTGATTTGTTGTATTTTATGAATCACAACAGATAATGAATATCCCTCACACGTAATAACGTTTCAATCCTATTTTCGGGCTTGGTTATGAAAATACCGCGGCTTATTATAAACTAAGAGTATACATTGAATACTTCCTTTTACTTAATATAAGAATGGATTTTATTTCGGGAGAAATATTATATATAAACAAACCTTTAAATTGGACTTCGTTTGATTTGGTACGAAAATTGCGGTATAAATTATGTCGCGGATTAAAAGTCAAGAAGTTAAAAGTCGGACATGCCGGCACATTAGATCCTTTGGCTACAGGGGTAATGATTGTCTGTACAGGTCGGAAAACTAAATTAATAGAAAGTTTTCAGTTGCAGACAAAGGAATATCTAGCTACTGTTCGTTTAGGAGCAACAACTCCCTCATTTGATCTTGAAACAGAAATAGATAATACATATCCGACTGATCATATCTCACGAGAATTGGTTGAAGAAAAACTGCGAGCCTTTATTGGCCGTATAGAACAAGTCCCTCCGGCATATTCGGCATGTAAAGTTAATGGCGAAAGAGCCTATAATCTGGCTCGAAACGGAGAGGAAGTCGAACTAAAGCCTAAAGTGCTTGTTATAGATGAGATAGAATTGCTGGGATACGAGCCTTCATGTATAAAAATACGAGTGGTTTGCAGCAAAGGAACCTATATAAGAGCATTGGCTAGGGATATCGGTTTGGCTCTTGGTTCGGGAGGACATCTGATTGGTTTGGAAAGAACAAGGGTTGGTGATGTAACCTTAGACAAATGTCTGAATATTGAAGATTTGGATAACCTTGTTCCTCAATTATCACAAGAAGAAAAATAATATAAATATATAAAGTTTAATATGAAACTGTCTCAATTTAGATTCGATTTTCCGGAAGAACTAATCGCTACTCATCCTGCAAAAAACAGAGACGAGTCGCGCCTTTTAGTGTATAACCGGAAAACTGATAAAGTAGAACACAAGCAGTTCAAAGATATTCTGGAATACTTTGATGATAAAGATGTTTTCATCTTCAATGATACTAAAGTATTTCCGGCTCGTCTGTATGGAAATAAAGAAAAGACCGGAGCGAAGATCGAAGTGTTTTTGCTAAGAGAATTAAATGAAGAATTCCACTTATGGGATGTACTTGTTGATCCTGCCCGTAAGATAAGGATTGGCAACAAGTTGTACTTCGGAGACGATGATTCGATGGTTGCCGAAGTTATCGATAATACTACATCCAGAGGACGTACACTGAGATTTTTATACGATGGTCCTTCCGAAGAGTTTAGGACAGCTCTCTATTCATTAGGTGAAACTCCTATCCCAAGATATTTGGGTAGAGATGAGGATGCTGACGATAAAGAACGTTATCAGACTATCTTTGCGAAGAATGAAGGTGCTGTTGTGGCTCCTGCTGCCGGATTACACTTCAGTCGTGAGTTAATGAAGCGTATGGAAATTAAAGGGCTTGAATTTGCTTATGTAACGCTTCATTCAGGATTGGGTAATTACCGCGAAATAGATGTGGAAGATCTTACAAAGCATAAGATGGATTCAGAACAGATGGAAATAACCGATGAAGCTGCTGATATTGTAAATAAGGCAAAATCGAGAGGTTCTAAAATCTGTGCAGTAGGAACATCTGTAATGCGTGGAATTGAAACTATTGTGAGTACAGATCATCAACTAAAATCAAGCAAGGGATGGACTAATAAGTTTATATTCCCTCCATATGACTTTAATATTGCGGATGCAATGGTGACTAACCTTCACTTGCCTCAATCTACATTATTAATGATGACAGCTGCATTTGGTGGCTATGACAGGGTTATGGAGTTGTATGAAGAAGCCGTAAAGGAAAAATACAAATTCGGAACTTACGGAGATGCTATGTTGATACTCTAATTTGTATTTGATATAAGATAGGATAAGCAGACGAATGGTCTGCTTATTTTTTTATAAAGAGTTGCGGTGCTGCAATATTTTCTGTATGATTTCGGAGTCGACTTCCATATCGAATTTACGAGCAAATAAGCAACGACTGCTTATGATGTCAATATAGTCGTCCGAGCGAAGTGTTCTTGGATATTCGGGCCCTTTCTGCCAATTGAGGTAGGTGAAATGTTCATTCTTTATATTGCAATCTGATGTTGCCAGAATAGTCTGTATCCATAGTTCGTCTGCGCAATATGAATATCTGAATGATTTTATATACATGGGATGTTTGTCTATGAAATTAATGAGATAAGACATAGCATCAGCTTTTAATATAACCCAATTAGACCCTCCGTAATACTCCATATTAGAATATAAAGGCCTTCTCCAATTATACATTCTCTGACGTTTTCTGATATGTCCTATGATTCTCCGTCTTAGGTTTGCATATAACGAGTTTCCTGTAATATCAGATTCCCAATATAGCTGTACTCTGTCAAATCCTCCGTTAAACTTCCATTGGGGGAGGGGTAGCTTATCCGATACGACATAACTACACCCTCCATTACTCAAAGATTCGATAATTTTTTCATTCGAAACAATGGGTAGATCCTGTGCACTTATAAGTATGTAGTATCTATGCTTTTGTTGATGAGCTTTCCTGAATAAGTATAAAGGGCATTGTATCTGATTGAAACCGCTCCAGTTTATGTTATACTCCGAATAGAAGTTAACTGTTGGATACATACTCTTAAGCTGAGAAATGTCTATGGTAGACTTTGTGTCAATATGTATATACAGAGCGAAATTATTCAGAAGGTTCTCAATCAGTAGCTCGAGTTGAGCCTGATTTTTATGAGCCATGATTAAGATCGCCTCCTCTTTCATTATTTAATCTTCAGGTTTTAATATGAGTCGAACATATCGTCTATTCCTCCGTTACCAGAATTTGAACTTGAATGTACAGCATCTGAATCGAGCAGACTCTCATCTATTCCTGAGCCTGCACATGGATTGATTGAACTTTTCGGAAATTGTTCGTCTGTGCTGTAGCCGAGTTTAGGGTCGGCATATACTTTTTGCATAAATAGTCCATATATAGGCAGAGCCATTGCTGCTCCCTGTCCTTGAGCCGTTCTGTCGAAGTGGATTGATCTGTCTTCACCACCTACCCAGGTTGCTGTAACCAAACTAGGAGTGAATGCCATAAACCAACCATCAGAGTTATTCTGAGTTGTTCCTGTTTTACCTCCCATAGGAGCTCTCAGTCCGTATTTGTATCTAATACGACTACCTGTTCCGCCATCCATCACAGCACGAAGCATATCTAACATTTTTACAGATGTCTGCTCATTAAATACTTCCTGCACACGTGCGTCAAATGTTGCGATAGTATTGCCATAAGCATCTTCAATGCGTGTCACATATAATGGGTTTACCCTTATGCCGCTATTTGCAAAAGCAGTATAAGCACCTGCCATCTCTCCAACCGAAACATCCGGAGTTCCAAGAGCCAGTGCTATTACCGGGTCAATTTTTCCTGTAATACCAAAAGTATGTAACATTCTGACCAAAGCATATGGTGTAGTTCTGCTCATCAGGTAAGCGGTAACCACGTTGTCTGAGTTTTGAAGTCCCCATTTTACAGAAACAGTTTGTCCGATCATATTGCTGCGCACACCTCGGGGATTCCATGGAGTGCCGGCTTCTGTTATATAGGTTCGGTCTTCGTATGTCATTTGGTCGCAGGGGGTCATGCCTTCCTGCATACAAAGCGAATAAAGGAATGGTTTCATTGTAGAACCTACTTGTCGGCGTCCGATATTGACCATATCATATTGAAAATACTTGAAATCAATACCTCCTACGTATGCTTTTACTTGTCCATTGTGAGGATTCATAGCCATGAACCCTGCTCTCAGAAATGATTTATGATAACGTATAGAGTCCCAAGGGGTCATCGTTGTATCTATTTCTCCTCCCCACGAGAAGACTTTCATATCTGTCGGCTTTTTGAATATTTTCAAGATCTCCGCATCGCTTTTACCTTCTTTTTTCAAGCCTCGGTATCTGTCGGTAACCTTCATTGCCCGATAGATTAATGTGTCTACCTGTTTTGAAACAGAAGATGAAAATGGCGCATAAGAACGTCCTTTCTTTTCTTTGTCGAACAAAGGTTGGAGCTCCTTGCTGAAATGTTCTTTTACAGCATCTTCAGCGTATGTTTGCATACGAGAGTCTACAGTTGTATAAATTCTCAGTCCGTCTGTATATAGATTGTATGGAGTACCATCTGATTTCTTGTTTTTGTTACACCATCCATATAATGGATCATTTTCCCAGGCTGTCGAATCAACGGCATACTGTTCCATCTGCCACGATGCATAATTACCTTTATCCGGTTTCTTTGCTGTCATTATTTTACGGAGATATTCACGGAAATAAGGAGCAAGCCCGTCTTTATGGTCGACTCTTACATAGTTAAGAGTAAGAGGCAGCTGGCATAAAGAGTCTAATTCAGCTTTTGTAATGTAATTAGACTTATACATTTGTTCCAATACCACATTTCGTCGTCCTTTGGTGGCTTCGGGTCTTCTTTTAGGGTTGAAAACTGCCGGATTTTTACACATACCTATCAATGTGGCAGCTTCTTCTATAGTTAACTCTTTTGGGGTTTTATTGAAATATACTTTCGATGCTGTTTGTATCCCGACAGCATTATTAAGAAAGTCAAACTTGTTCAGGTATAGATTGATAATCTCTTCTTTAGTATAATATCTTTCGAGCTGTACAGCGATAACCCATTCGATAGGTTTTTGAAGAGCCCTGTCGAAGAAATTTTCGGCCTGAGGTGAATACAACTGCTTTGCCAGCTGCTGAGATATTGTACTACCTCCACCTCCGCTTTCCTGCTGAAATATTACACGTTTAACAACAGCTCTGGATACTGCATAGAGGTCAATACCGGAATGTCCGTAAAAACGGGCATCTTCTGTTGCGACCAATGCTTGTACCAAATATGGAGATAATTGATCGTAATTAGAATATATCCGATTTTCCTTACTTTGCGAATATGTGCCTAAAAGCTCATTGTCGGTAGAATAGACCTGGGATGCATATTTGTCAATCGGATTTTCAAGATCCTCAATGGGCGGCATATATCCAATGGCTCCAGCCGAGATAAGTGTGAATACCAGACCTATGACAACTACTATAGCTGCAAATGCTCCCCATAGTAGTTTTATTATGACTTTATGTTTTGAATCAGAGTTTTTTTGATTTCCCCCTTTTTTTTTGTCTTTGCTCATATTGATTAAAAAAGCATGAATAAAAATAGTCAAAACGACTATTGTCCAGCTTGCGAAATTAAACAAAAAGGCTTAAATATCGCATATCATCCTTTTAGTTTTATAAAAGCTTAAGAAAGGGAATGGCTTCTCAAGCTCTCTTTGGTTTCTTTTTCAGGTGTTTGCGATAGAATATATAATATCCGGTGAGAGGCAGAGATGCTCCTATTATACATGCTATACAAGTCAATATGCGAGTGAATATTCCTCCATAGGCTCCTACGTGCAAGGCATAAGCCCAAGACATAATAGATGACGATGTTGTTTTATCCCCGAATTTGCTGATTTCGGTAACTTCTCCGTTCTTTTTGTTCCATTTGTATCTGTCCGTAGCTCTTGAGTGTGATGCAGACTTTGGTAATACTGTAGCAGCTCCGTCGTTTATCGTTATATATTGGTAATTTGCATCACTTTTTTCGATATTGGCAAAAGCTGTCGCCCATGTCATAGGGTTGATGTCTGTTTTTTTATCATCACTATTACCTCCTCTTCCGTGACCGCCACCTCGTTGTTCAGCTTTTTCTGCACCGAATATTGTGCCTACTCCGTTTCTATACCATTCGAAAGACCACATTAGTCCTGTTAACGAGCAAAGCAAAAGGAATATGCAGGCGTATATACCTAACACAAGATGCAGGTCGTAGAAAAATCTTTTAGCTCCGCTTGTCGTTTTAATGGTAAATCTGCTTTTCCATTTCTTTCTGTCGGTTGGAGCCCACCATACTATTCCGCTGATAAGAATGAAAACAAAGAGAATAGTGGTAATACCTACGGTATATTTGCCCCATGTACGAGTTCCATCAAGTAGCCATCGGTGGAGAGACATCACCGTCGAAAAAGAACTGTCCTTGAAATTATATGTACCTGTAATCTTTCCGGTGTACGGATCAACGAAAGCGGAAGATCTCATTCCTTTTTGTAATCCGACGGTATAAGTTCTTTGGGGATCAGATGTTATTTTTATACTGGCAATGGCATTGTCTTTCTCTTTTAACTGATCGCTTATAATAGGTATGAGCTCGGGCAGAGGTATCTTTTCTTTATTGGATTCTTTTACAAAATAACGATCTGGATACTTTAATTCTAAAATCTCAGTTTCGAATGTCAATATCGCTCCGGTTATACAAATGATTGTGATAATAAGCCCTACAGGTATAGAGAGCCAAAGATGTACTTTTTTGAAGAATTTTCTGGTAGTCATAATCTGATATTACATAAAAATAAAACCGATGTAGTGAATATCATTCAAAACATCGGTCGTATTTTGTCATTAAGTCAGTAAGTTGTATTTTAAAAGTCAAAATATATTATTTCTTACATTGCAAAGATAGTTATGAGGAATAGTCTGTACAATCGCAATAAATAATGATATTACGAGGTCCTACTCATTACTTATAGTGATAAAAAAAGCTCCCTGATAATTTCAGGGAGCTTTTTTGTTTTATCTCATGTTTTTATATTTAGAATGAGTATGATACTTGTGCCGCAAAGTTGCGAGGATCAATTTGGTTAATATAACCACCTCTATAATAAGAGTTGTATCCTAAAGCATCAAATACATTGTTGAAGAACACACGAGTTGTTACATGTCCAACTTTATATGCAAGCTGTGCATTTACTGTTGTATAAGCAGGCATATCGAAAGGTTTTACCCCCGGATTGTATGTGTGTCCGTCGTATGCATTGCTAAATTCGTTAACCGGACGTTTTCCTACGTAGTATACACCTACACCGGCAGATAAGCCTCTTAGTGGACCTCGGTCTACAGTGTAGTTCACCCATCCGTTTGCCGTATGTTTAGGAGCATTCATTGGTGCAGATCCATTTACATATGATGGGCTGTCGTCATATCTTGCATCCAAGTAAGCATATCCAAGCATAACTTGCAGGTTTGAAAGTATACGTCCGTTTAACTCAACTTCGATACCGTCACGTTTCAAATCTCCTGCTTTATAGTAATATCCTGTTGTAGTTGTGGTTCCTTCAACGTATTCAGCATTCGATAGATTATCACTGATAATATGGAAATATGTGAAGTTGAATCTCAGTCGATTATCCAACCAGTCTGATTTAATGCCGGCTTCGAATTGTTTGGTTTTAGATGGACCCACTTCGGTTACTTTATCTGTAAGGATGTTTGCTGCGGATCTCAAGCTGGTACTTGTGGTATATGATGCAAATATATTTACATTTTCGATAGGGGATATCATAAGTCCAACCATTGGATCCCATGCGTCACGAGTGTCTGATCCTACTTCTTTATTGGTTGTTATAGAGCTGTATCTTAACCCAAGGATTGCTTTTATGTATTTGTTGATAGTTAAGACCTCTTGTGCCATTACCCCATAAGTAGTGTATTTCGACTGAACAGGATCGCCAGCATATTTTTTCAGGCTGTCTGCTGCATATGTGGGTATTGTATGATTAATATTACCTGAAATAACATTTATTGTGTCTACAGTAAATGAGCCTAGGTTAGTTGTTGTTGCGTCTGCGATTCTATAATCGAATCCAACTTGGAATGTATGCTTCAGAGAACCTGTATATACATCTTTGCCAATGAAGTCCAATTGGAATGTTGTGTTTTTATCATCACGCAGGTTTCTGGAAAGTTTACGTACTTTATCTTCGTAGTTCGTTACTTTTCTAAGATCGGATAACGCGCTTGATGTGTTATCCACATTGTACGACGAATTAAAATAAGCAGCTCTAACGCTTAAGTTTTTGGTGAATTGACGATTAATTCGTGCCGAATATGTCAATATCTTAGTATTGTTATTTTCTCCTCTAAAACCAAGAAATTTGTTATGAGGCATATCGTAAAGCTTTTCTTCTGAAATAGGTCCCAGATTAACGGTGCTTGTTGCCGGAGTGACATCAGCGTTCAAATAATCCATCTCTAAATTAATTGTGGTCTTATCATCGGGTCTCCACTCCAAAGAAGGGTTGATGTATGCCTTGTTAGTGGATACGATCGGGCGATAGTTGTCGGAACGTTCGTATGCTCCGTTCAAGCGGAATGCTACTGTTTTTTTGCTATCCAGAACAGTTTGCACATCAAAGGTCGGACGGAATTGTCCCCAACTTCCGGCACGAAGGTCTACTTGTCCGGCATTGATAAACTTAGGAGTTTTTGTTACGAGATTTATTACACCACCGGCATTACCTAAGTCTGTGATTACTCCTTGAGTTACTGCTGCTGATCCTTTTATCATTTGTATGCTTTCAATACCTTGCATGTCGGTGATACCTGATGCAGTCTGGAATTGAGAGTCGATACGTACGCCGTTCTTTAATACAGGTATTCCTCGGAATCCACGGCTCGACATACTTTCTTTTACTCCTCCGTATGATCCAAAAAGAGTTACGCCCGGAACATTTCTCACTGCGTCAGTGATAGTTAAGGCTCCTTGTTCGCTGATTACTTTTTCTGAAATAACAGAGATCGATTGTATCTGTTCACTAGGGCGAAGCGGCATACGAGTAATTGCATCCAATTTTTCGGGTTGTTTGTAACGTTCTCCGAAAACTTCTATTTCTTCGAGAGTGTTACTTACTTGCATGTCGAATCTTAATTTTTGCATTTCGTTGCTTAAATCAAGAGCTTGAGTGTTTGGCTTGTAGCCTATGAAACTAACTGTGATTTTTTTAGCGTTTTTAGGAAGGCCTTTAAATATAAATGAACCGTCACTATCTGTTAAAGCAGATAGATTAGAACCTTCTATAACTACTGTTGCTGATGTTAGCGGATCGCCGTTTTCGTCGTATACATATCCTTTTACTTTCTGAGCATAGGTATATGATATACATGCAAAAATAAGGCAAAGAGAAAAAAGTATTTTTCTACACATGTCTGAATTACTTATTATTTATTAGGGATTTTTATTAAGAAATATTAAATCCATGAGTTGGGTACAAAGATCTTTGAATTTTGTTAGTTGAACAATCGCAATAAATAAGTATATTAAAGAGTCTAAATAACAAAATGTAGGTATTGCACTATGTCGAAAAAGTTGATCTCTATAAATGAGGAGTATTAGTTTGAGTGTCGCATTTTTTTATTTATTAATATAATAGCTCGTGGATCTGTTGTTTACTCTTGATTGATTGGCGTTCTCTTTTGAGACGTAAAGGTGAGTTATGGAGGTGTGCCGAATTATATCTTTAGTATGTAATTTATTCTTTTTGGAAATTTAAGTGTTTGTTATACTGGGGTTATCTTCGTAAATATCCAAGTGTTGATAAGTGTTTTGTGCTGCTCTTAGATAGGTAACTGCCTGTTATTGGAGTGTTTTGTAAGCCAAAGAATAAGTGTGTAGTCTTAATGGACTGATTATTCAATGACTAATTGATATTAATATGATATGTTTGTTTTGTTTTATTTATCTTTGCAAAAAAGAATTATACGAATGAGATTGCATAGAATAGTATTATTGTTGGTATTCATCCCTTTTTTTTGTGCATGCTCTGAGCCTTCTATGGAAGATGATGCGCGGGCTGCTGCCGACCTGTCCCGTATATCAAATCAATGTGCCATTGAAAATGACATGGCCGGTGCAGGAAAAGCATATAGTGAAGTTCAGGAAATAATGGAGAAATACAAAAAAATAGATAAGTTTGATGAATTCTATCAATTGTATGGCTCTTTTTTAGAAGAGAGCGCAAGGATTGAGGACGCTAAAATGGAACAGCGGAATGCTCCGTCCGAAACAGATTCGAAACAGGTAGAATAGAAAAATTGGAAGATAGTATTTAATGATATATTGTAGAGTGATAATGGTTTGTAGCCGTTAAGCTTGGAAGTTGTAATAGGGTATGAGGCCTTAAAAAGTAAAAATCTAAATATTTAATAGAAAAATGTCAGAGATTACGCCTACTGAAGAGAAGAAAAGCCTGAATTTTATTGAGGCGATTGTCGTAAAAGACTTAGAAGAAGGGAAAGATGGGGGTCGTTTACAAACCCGGTTTCCTCCTGAGCCAAATGGGTATTTGCATATTGGGCATGCAAAAGCGATATGTTTAGATTTTGGCTTGGCACAGCAGTATGGCGGAATATGTAATCTTCGTTTTGATGATACAAATCCTGTAAAAGAGGATGTTGAATATGTTGATTCTATTCAGGAAGATATTCAATGGCTGGGATTCGATTGGGCTAACGTGTATTATGCGTCCGATTATTTTCAACAATTGTGGGATTTTGCAATCTGTTTGATAAAAGACGGGAAAGCATATGTAGACGAACAGTCTGCAGAGGAGATTGCTAAGCAAAAAGGTACTCCTACTTTAGCAGGAACAGAGAGTCCGTTCCGTAATCGTCCGATTGACGAAAATCTTGATTTATTTACAAAAATGAATGAGGGATTTTTCGAGGAGGGTAGCATGGTATTGCGTGCCAAGATAGATATGGCTGCATCGAATATGCATTTTCGAGATCCTATCATATATCGTATAATTAAGCAGGCTCATCACCGTACCGGTAATAAATGGAATGCTTATCCGATGTATGACTTTGCTCACGGGCAATGTGATTATTTCGAAGGTGTGACTCATTCTATATGTACATTGGAATTTGTTGTGCATCGACCTTTATATGATTGGTTTATAGATCAGTTGGCTGATAGTGATTATCGTCCGCATCAATATGAATTTAACAGATTGAACCTTACATATACCATGATGAGCAAGCGTAAGCTGTTGCAGCTGGTAAAGGAAAGTCTTGTCAACGGGTGGGATGATCCTCGTATGCCTACTATTTGCGGATTCAGAAGAAGAGGATATACTCCTGAATCGATTCGCAGTTTTATAGATAAGATCGGATATACTAAATACGATGGAGTGATAGATGTTGCTTTATTGGAGTATGCGGTAAGAGAAGACCTGAATAAGAGAGCAACCCGAGCTTCTGTTGTATTGGATCCGGTTAAGCTTGTATTGACTAATTATCCGGAGGGAGAGGCGGAAACATTATCGGCTCAGAACAATCCGGAAGATGCCGGAGCGGGATCGCATGATGTGGTATTTTCTAAAGAATTGTTTATTGAAAGAGACGATTTTATGGAAGATGCTCCGAAAAAATATTTCCGGTTGACCCCGGGGCAGGAAGTGCGTCTGAAAAATGCATACATCATTAAGTGTACCGGATGTAAACGTGATGCTGATGGTAATGTCTTGGAAGTATATGCTGAATATGATCCGCAGACAAAAAGCGGTATGGCAGAAAGTAATCGTAAGGTAAAAGGTACTATACATTGGGTCTCAACAAGTGATGCTATTGATGTAGATATCCGTTTGTATGACCGTCTGTTTACTGTTGAAAATCCGGGCGATGATAAAGAGCAGGATTTTAGAGATTTTTTGAATCCGGAGTCATTAATAGTGAAAACTGGATGTAAAGCGGAGCCATTCCTGAAAGATGCAAAAGCTTTAGATCATTTCCAGTTTCAACGTATTGGTTATTTCAGTGTTGATCCCGATTCGACGGATGGACATCTGATTTTCAATCGGACAGTGACTCTGAAAGATTCTTGGAGTAAGATAAAAGACAAATGATTATTCTGTAGCTGATATGGCAGAAAGAGATATATCTGATTTGATAGCCCGGTACGAACAAATGCTCGTGTCGGGTAAGTCTGTTTATTTTGATGCTGATGAATATGATGAATTAGCAGAATATTACGATAAATTAGATGATCTGGATTCTGCACGTGATATAGTAGCTCAAGGTTTACGTATTCATCCGGAAAATGAGCGGTTGATGCTGAAATCTGCCCGATTTATGATATACGACGGAAAGTATACTGAAGCCTTGTATTTCCTGAATGCCCATTTCGGAACATATGATTTCGAAATGTATCTGATGAAAATAGAATGTCTGCTGAATATGGGATTGTATGCAGAGGCTTATCAGTTGACATCCGAAGTTTTGAATGATGATGAAACCGAACTGGATATTATATTGTCAGAATTGGGTTTTCTCTATCTTGAAGCTGAATATTACGATGAAGCTATTCTGTATTTAGAGAAGAGTCTGGAGTATGACTCATCTAATCGGGAGGTTTTGGATGATTTAGCATATGGATATGAGGCTAAGGGGGATTTTGAATCTGCCATACGGATCTGTAATAAAATACTAGATCTCGACCCATATTCCCTTGAGGGGTGGTTGATGTTGGGGAAATTGCATTCATTAAATGGGGGATATGAAAATGCTATTGATGCTTTTGATTTTGCTCTTACTTTGGATGAAAGAGATCTTACTGCCCTTAAATTAAAAGCTCATTGCCTTGTTTTATCGGGTCGGACAGAGGATGCCGTGGAGGTTTTAAAGCAGTGCCTGGAGCTATATCCTGAAGACGATTCTATATATCTGTCTTTGGCCGATTCGTATATGGAGCTGGAGTTATATGATGATATGTTGGTGTATATTGAAGCGTACGAAAAATATGCAGGAGAGAATACCGAATCAGTGGCAAAGAAAGCATACGCTTATTTACTGAAAGGCGATCTTGAGCAGGCACGTATGTTTATTGATCAGATATTATCTACAAATCCGGAATCTTTTGAGGCTAACATGATTGCCGGTGAGCTAAACTACAGGCTGGATAATATGTCCGAAGCCGAGACTTTTTATCTGAAAGCATTGTCTATACATCAATCCGATACCGAGGATGTTTTGGAAAAACTTGTTTCTGTGAATGTGAAACAAGGTAATCTGGTAAAAGCTATCGATTGGCAAAAAAGAATATTGGGTATTGATTCTTCTGCACTTGCGCTGAGACGGCTTGCTCTTCTCTATCTTGAAAAAGGAGATAAAGAAAATTACAGGATGACCTTAGACTCTTTTAGTGATGAAGAGCTTGAATCGTTCTACGTCTTGTTTTATCAAGATGAAGATGTAGAGCAGATACCGGAAGATAGACGTTCTTATTTACTTAATAGGTTATATGAAGCATTTGATTGTAGATTATTATATAAAAATATGAAGTATTGATTATCAGTAGGTCTGTTACTTTAGAATTAACAAAAAAATAACAAAAAGATAATTGAAAACTGCAATATAGATATATTGCAGTTTTTTTTATTGTTAAATGAAGGATAAATAATGTATTGTTTTACAAAATGATATTGCTTGGAGTTCTTATTGTGTCGTTTTCGGTGTTTCTATGTTAATTTAGCTAACGAAAATCTAGTTAAATGGGATATCTAGTTGCATTATCAATGTTATTTTTTGCGTCTTTTGTGAAAAACTATTATATTTGTCCCCTGCTTTGTGAAATTTTGTGAACATTGTTTAGTAAAAATTAAGTAAAATATTATAAATTAAGTAATTGAGTAAAATTAAAGTAGTGTTTATGAAAAAATTGATAATGATTTTGACTTGCATTATAGCAAGTGTGGGGTTATCAGTGGCTCAGACAACAACAAAAGTTTCCGGTACTATCGTTGATGATACCGGCGAAACTGTTATTGGGGCTTCGGTAGTTGCTAAAGGTACCACAGTCGGTACAGTAACTGATGTTGACGGTAAATTCTCTTTGAATATTCCGTCTGATAAAAAGACTTTGGTTATTTCTTTGATCGGTTTAAGAACAAAAGAAGTTGCCGCAGGTCAAAACCTTAGAATTGTTTTAGAGAATGACTCTAAGTTGATAGATGAAGTGATGGTTGTGGCTTATGGTACAACTACAAAATCTACATTTACAGGCTCGGCTTCGGTTGTAAAATCGGATGCTATGGAAAAAATTCCAGCTTCGTCTTTCGAAAAAACTCTACAAGGAGCTAGTCCAGGTCTTCAGATTGCAAGTTCATCAGCTCAGCCAGGTTCGGAAACTACAGTAAGGATCAGGGGAATTGGTTCTATTACAGGAGATAGCTCTCCTTTATATGTCATTGATGGAGTGCCTATCGCATCGAAAGGTATTAGTCGTGTTGCTAATGATAATCCTGATTATGGGACAACATATGGGACTACATCTAACCCTTTAGCTGCAATTAACCCAAATGATATTGAGTCTGTAACAGTGTTGAAAGATGCTTCGGCTGCTGCATTATACGGATCAAGGGCTGCAAATGGAGTGATTATTATTACTACAAAAAAAGGAGCAAGTGGAGAAGCGAAAATAGCATTTCGTTCTCAATGGTCTTATTCTAAGGTTATGGATAATGGATATGATCTTATGAGTGGGTCTGAGCATTATAAGAAAAATTTTGAGGGATATATGGCTATAAATGGAGGGGATGCAACTGCAGCCAATACTTCTGTTCAAAACATGTATCGTCGTAATCCTTATAATGTATCGAATCCTTTAGATGCACAAGGCAATTTGACCTCAGGTGCAAAGTTGATGATTGATACGGACTGGATGGATGAGCTTTATCGTACTGCCGGTACTCAAGATTATAACTTAGATATCTCAGGAGGAAATACTGCTACTAAATATTTTGTATCAATGGGATATATGAAGCAAGATGGAACAGTTATTGCTTCTGATTTTGAAAGATACTCTGGACGTGTAAACTTGAATACAGATGTGAAGAAATGGATGCAAATGGGGGTGAACTCTAACTTTGCAATGACCAAGAAAAATACCCCTCCCGGAGGTGGAGGTGGAGCTAGTCCTTTGGTTCATGCTTTAAACATGCCTAATGCTGTACCGGTTTATGATTTGGATAGTGATTTTAACCTTCAATATGATGCTGAAGGTAATGTTATGTACAATTATACGAACCCATTGTATAATGATATGAATGTGATCGGTCTGTCTAAAACAGATAAATATTTTACAAAAGAATATAGGGCATTTGTTAGTCCTTGGATTGATCTGAAATTTTTCGAAGGTTTCTCTTGGAGAACCAGTCTTACTGCAGATTATCAAAATTTGGATGAACAAAGATGGTATAATCGTGAGCATGGAAATGGCGCTGCGGCTAACGGTCGTTTAGGTAAATATGCTATTTGGAATTTTACAACAACGTTGAGTTCTATTCTTACATACGATTTCAAAGTTAATCAGAAACATCATTTTAATGTTCTTGCCGGATTTGAAAATGTAAAAGATAAATACAACTATCAATATGCTCAGGCTACAGGTTTTCCTGTGTTTGATTTAATTGAGTTGGGAATGGGAGCTACTCCGCAGGAAATGAAATCTCAAACAGATAGAGAAAACTTGATTTCGTATCTGAGCCGTGTTAATTACGATTATGACGGTAAGTATTATGCGTCATTTAGCTTTCGTAGAGATGGATCATCTCGTTTCGGGGCAAATAATAAGTATGGTAACTTTTGGAGTGTTGGCGGTAGCTGGAGAATGACTCAAGAGAAATTTATGGAGCCTACAGCAACTTGGTTGACTGATGCTAAGTTAAGAGCAAGTTATGGAGTGTCTGGTAGTAAAGAAGGTATTGGTAAATATGCTTCACTAGGGTTGTTTGATTCTGGGGCTAACTATAATGGGCAACCAGGTATTTCTCACTTGCAGGCTGCATCACCCGATCTGTCATGGGAAGAAGCCAAGACCTTTAATGTGGGTGTTGACTTCAATATAAAGAGTCGAATTACTGGATCTCTTGAGTTTTATAATAAAAACTCTTCTGGTTTATTATTAAAGAGACCTCTTGCGCTATCAAGTGGATTAACTGAGAAAATTGAGAATATCGGAAAAATGCGTAATACTGGTATTGAGTTTGAATTAACCTCAATGAATATTAAAACATCAGATTTTGAGTGGGAAACAGGATTTAATATTACTCATAGTAAAAATAAGATTACCTCTTATCCAGAAGAACAAGAAATCGACCCTGATACAGGAACTAAGATCAGAACAAGAGGGTATAGTGTCTATGAATTTTATATGCAGGAATGGGCTGGAGTCGATCAGGAAACAGGATCTCCCCTATGGTATAAAAATGTGCTAGATGAAAACGGAAATCCAACAGGAGAGCGAGAAACCACAAATACATATTCAAAAGCAGACAGATATAAATTAGGAACTTCTTTGCCTTCTGTATTTGGAGGTTTGACTAATACATTCCGTTACAAAGGTTTTGATCTATCGTTTTTGTTTACTTATAGCTTTGGAGGTAAAATCTACGATGCTAATATGTCTTATTTGCTGAGCGATGGTAATAGAATGGGTAACCAATTAATCAAAGAAGCATTAGATTCATGGACTCCAGAAAATAAATTTTCTAAAAATCCATTATTTGTAGCTAATAATACGAGCAATTCACATAATATGTCATCTCGTTACTTGTATGATGCAGATTATATTAAATTCCGTAATTTGAATATTGGGTATACTTTGCCATCTAGCTTAACTAAAAAATTCTATGTGGATAATTTGAGAGTATATGCTGGTATAGACAATGTGTTTATTTGGAATCTGGACAGCAACTTCAAAGGGTACGATGTCGAACAAGGTGGAGTTGATGGTTATTTAACAAGTGGAGGAACAGTGCCTCCATCAAGAACATATCTATTTGGTATATCTCTTAATTTTTAATTAGAACATTATGAAGAAATTATTTATAATATTATTTGCAGCAGTTTCGTTTATCTTTACTGCCTGTGATGATAATCTAGATACTACACCTTCTGATCAGATTTCAGAGGATCTTCCATTTAAAACATTGGAAGGAGCACAAACAGTCCTGACCGGAACTTATAACTGTTTATCAGATGGAGTTTATAACCATTATTTGTATCAAAATATATGGTTTATACCAGATGTAATGGGAGATGATGTATATGTATCGGAGTCTGGTAACTATGGCCGATTTGTTCCTACTTACCAATATAATTTGACTCCGCAAAGTAGCTATAGCTATGATCCATGGGCGGCAGCTTATAAGATGATAGATAATGCTAATCTTATCTTAGATAATATTAAGACATTAGCGGAGAGTGCGGAACGCAATAGAATTGAGGGGGAGGCTTCAGCTTTGCGTGCTTACGGATATCATTATTTAGTTCGTTTATATGCTAAGCCATATAATTATGCTCCGGATAGTCCTGGTGTGGTTTTGAGAACAACTTCTTCTTATGAACCATTGCCTCGTGCAACTGTAAAAGAAGTGTATGCTCAGATGGAAACAGATTTATTAAATGCTGTAAGTTTGTTAACTGTAAGTACAGATGCTAAAAAACTTTATATCGATCAAAGAGCGGCTAAGGCTCTTTTAGCAAGAGTTTATCTAGATATGCCAGAAAAGCGTACAGAAGCGATTAAATATGCAGAAGAAGCTCTTTCTGGGTTAACATTGATGGATAAATCGGTTTATGCAACAGAAACTTTTTCTGATTATAATTCTGAAACAATTTGGGCTTTCGAATCATCAGCAGACGATAATGGGTTCTATCTATCTATAGGAGCTTTCTATTATTATGCAGACGGAGGTAAATACGTCGATGGAAAGTTGGAATATAAAAATGTGGTTGATGGATATAGTTCTTTTCGTGTAACACGTAATCTGGTAAACCTATTTGATGATGCAGACATAAGAAAGAAGAATTTCCCTCTTATCGATGGAACAAACGAATATCTTTATCGTACTGGAGGATCTTTAATTACAAGTAAAATCCGTCACAGAGGATATGCAATGGGACAAGGTGCTATTAACTTCTTGAGAGGGTCAGAGATGGATCTTATTATAGCTGAAGCTGCAGCTGATGGTCAAGACTATACTAAGGCGCGGGCAGCTTTAAATGCAGTACGTGTGGCTAGGGGATTGTCTGAGTATTCAGGAAGCAATACTAACTTGGCAGATGAAATACAAACCGAAAGGCGTCGCGAACTTTTTGCTGAAGGCCATAGAATATTTGACATAAAGAGAAGAGGCTTGCCTTTAACTCGTAAGGTAGATGGTAAACTGATGACTGGACAGTGGTCAGATGTTGAAATTCCTGCCAATGGAGATCGTTTTGAATGCCCTATCCCTCAAAAGGAGATAGATGCAAACAAAGCTTTATCAAATGCAGATCAAAATGCATATTATAAATAACTCTATTCTTTATAAGAAAATAAAAAACGCAGAAATATTTATTTCTGCGTTTTTTATTTGGCTGCGATATATAATAATTGTTCTTTCCTCAAAAAAGCGTATATTTGCTAATATTGACTTTAAGAGATGGATGCGAACAAAATAAAAGAACAAGTAAAGTCTAAATTTACTGAGTACCTTAGTATAAACAAACATCGTAAAACACCCGAACGTTTTGCTATACTTGATCATATCTCTTCGACAAAAGGTCATTTTAATGTGGAATCTCTTTTTCAGTCAATGAATTCCTGCAATTTTAGGGTAAGTCGTGCAACTTTATATAATACGATAGAGTTGCTGCTTGATTGCGGTTTATTGATAAAACATCAGTTCGGAGAGAATATTTCTCAATATGAAAGAGCGATAGGCAATGAAAATCACGATCATTTGATTTGCACTTCCTGCGGAAAAGTGAAAGAGTATAAAAACGGTAATCTGTTTACTCAAGCTCAGCAGAAGAAGGTGCAGAAATTCAAAGTGAGTTATTACAGTATGTATATATACGGAACATGTGCCAAGTGCCTGAAAGAAAAGCAGCAGGCTGAGACGAAGAACAAACCGAATAAAAACCAAATAAATACCGATAAAAAATAATGAAAGCAGATGTGTTGCTGGGGTTGCAATGGGGAGACGAAGGAAAAGGAAAAATAGTTGATGTTTTGACTCCGGGATACGAGGTTATTGCAAGATTTCAGGGAGGTCCTAATGCCGGACATACACTAGAATTTGAAGGAGAAAAATTTGTGCTGAGATCTATTCCTTCGGGGATTTTTCAAGGAGATAAAGTCAATATTATAGGTAACGGAGTTGTGCTTGATCCGGCCTTGTTTAAAGGGGAAGTTGAAGCTCTGGAAAAAACAGGTCACGATCTCACAAAACGGCTACTGATATCGAAAAAAGCACATTTAATACTTCCAACCCATCGTTTACTTGATGCTTGCTACGAATCGGCTAAAGGTGAATCTAAAATCGGCACAACCGGAAAAGGAATAGGCCCTACATATACCGAAAAAGTAGGCCGTGGCGGATTGAGAGTCGGAGACTTACTGCATGGATTCGATGCTAAATATCAGGAAGTGAAAGCAAGACATCTTGAAATATTGAAACAATACCGCTTTAATTGTACATCGTTATTCCAGATCGAAAAAGAATGGTTCGAAGGTGTTGAAAAATTAAAAGAATTCACTTTTGTTGACAGTGAATACTATTTAAATAAAGCTTTATCCGAGGAAAAAAGTATTCTTGCAGAAGGAGCTCAGGGAACTATGCTCGATATTGACTTTGGATCATATCCATTTGTCACTTCATCGAATACAGTGTCTTCGGGTGCATGTATCGGTTTGGGAATTGCTCCAAAACGAATCGGTGAAGTGTACGGTATTTTTAAAGCATATTGTACCCGTGTAGGCAGTGGTCCTTTCCCGACCGAACTATTTGACTCGACAGGAGATAAGCTGCGCGAGTTGGGATTCGAGTTCGGATCTGTAACCGGACGTCCCAGACGTTGCGGTTGGATTGATTTGGTTGCGCTCAGATACGCTATTATGATTAACGGCGTAACTCAATTGATTATGATGAAAAGTGATGTTCTCGATTCATTTGATACAATAAAAGCTTGTGTTGCATATCGTATAAATGGAAATGAAACTAAGGAATTCCCCTTCGAAATAAATGACGATCTTACACCAATATATAAGGAATTTAAAGGGTGGAAACTCGATATGTCTAAGATGCAAAGTGAGGAAGAATTTCCAAATGAGTTTAATGAATACGTCGAATTTCTCGAAAAGGAACTAGGGGTCGGCATTACCATTATATCCTTAGGACCGGATCGTGAACAGACTGTTATGCGCGCTGATTTGTTTGGATGAGCCGTTTAGATATTTTTAAGTAATTCTCAAATTTACAAACATTTAATATGTATATCTTTGGCATACCTTTTGATATATAATTTATAAGGTTAAAGAGATTATTAATTAAAGAGATAAAAAGATGTATATAGGTTGGATTCTATTTGGTTTAATTGCTTTACTAAGCTGGGGTATTTCGGCTGTATTGCAAAGTAAATTCAAGAAATATTCGAAAGTCCCTTTAGATAGCGGGCTTACAGGACGTGATGTGGCTTTGAAAATGTTACACGATAATGGAATATATGATGTTCAGATAATTTCAACATCAGGAATGTTGACCGATCATTATAATCCGGCAAATAAAACTGTGAATCTGAGCGAAGGTGTTTATCATAGTAACAGTGTCGCTGCTGCTGCAGTTGCCGCTCATGAATGTGGGCACGCTGTACAGCACGCCAAGGCATACGGCCCTTTAACAATGAGGTCGGCTTTGGTGCCTGCCGTTAGTTTTGCTTCTAAATGGGTGATGTGGATATTGTTGGCAGGTATTTTTACTATTAATGTTTTTCCTGCTCTTATCTGGATTGGTATTGCATTGTTTGCTTTAACTACTGTATTTAGTTTTGTAACATTACCGGTCGAAATTGATGCCAGCAGCAGGGCTTTGGCTTGGTTAGACACAGCAGGTATTGTGCGCGAAGGTAATAAGGATAAAGCTAAAGATGCTTTGAAATGGGCTGCTTATACTTATGTTGTAGCTGCTTTAGGTTCATTGGCAACACTTATCTATTATATCTTTATAGCATTAAACAGAAGATAATAAGGTCTGAGACCTTTTTCATATCATGTAAAAAGAGTAACATTCCGTTACTCTTTTTTTCCATAATAATGTGAATCCTTTATTTGTATATTATTTTATCTATAAGATAAGACCTGAAATTTTGCATTGATTTTATCTATATTGTAAAATATTCTTTAGAGAATAAGACTCTATAGTTAAGAAAACGTTCTTTTAACTTTTGCCGGCTATTGATATTATTTGAATTAGATTACAGGAGAAAAGGAAACAATAAAAAATATACAGTTTTACTGTAACTTTTGTAACCTTTTCAGTAAATAACACAAGCCTCTGAAGGGGATTTTCGGAGACGATGAAATCTTCTTCATGGGACAGAGGGATAAAAAGAAACAACCCTGGAAAAACAATTTCGGTGTAACTTTTGTCACCTTTTTCTAATCGAGTTGCCGCAGGTTTTTTTTACATATTTCGGAATGATAACTTTTGTGGTTGTTATGCTTCCTGAATCAATATAGAGATCCGAGGCTTTAAATAACAACAACTCATTATAATTTATTATATGCGTATACTTTTCTTTGTATTTATATTGCTACTGTTTTTAGGAGGAAACTATTATGTCTTTTATCGTACATGGACAATTATACCTACCAGTAATATTGCCCGTATTTGTTTAATAGTTCTGGCCGTTATTCTGATTGGATCTCTTATTTTGACGTTTGCGGCAGGAGAACATTTGCCAATATCTCTTACTTCAGTATTGTATAAAATCGGTACATCATGGATATTTATCTTTCTTTATTTTCTCATATTTAATCTATTGATGGATTTAATCCGGGCAACACGTTTGATTCCCAAAAACACATTGAGCCATTATACACAGGACAACTGGCTGAGTTTTGCGCTTATGGTTGGTTTTATCGGATTGCTGATGTTTTGCGGATATCTTAAATACAGAATAAAGGAGAGAGTCGATATTCCTCTGTCTATAGAAAAGAATATTCCTGCGAATGACTCATTAAAAATAGTTGCTGTAAGTGATCTTCATTTGGGATACAGTATCGGGAAGAAAGAGTTACAGAATTGGGTGAAGCTTATCAACAGGGAAGAACCGGATGTCGTTCTTATAGCGGGTGATTTAGTCGATAATAGTATAAGACCTGTTCTGGATGAAAATCTAGCCGAAGATTTACGGGCGATAAAATCCCGCTACGGAGTTTATGCTATCATGGGAAATCATGATTATATGGCAGGGGTTGATAATTCGACCCGTTTTATGGCTGATGCAAATATTAAATTGTTACGTGATAAAACAGTTTTGATAGATAGCCTGTTTTATATCGTAGGACGTGATGATAAAACAAATCCCCATCGAAAAAATCTGGATCAGCTAATGACAGGTGTCGACAAAACAAAGCCTGTGTTCTTATTGGATCATCAGCCCTATAATCTCGAAGAAGCTGAGCAGAACGGGGTTGATTTTCAATTTTCCGGTCATACTCACAGAGGGCAGGTTTGGCCAATATCACTGATAACGGATGCAATCTATGAAGACTCTTACGGATCTTTGAAAAAAGGCGGTACTAATATTTATGTGAGTTCAGGTATTGGTATCTGGGGTGGTAAATTCAGAATCGGAACACAGTCCGAATATGTGGTGATAACACTTAAAGGAAAAGATAAATGAAAGTATTCTTTAATGCGCTGGTAGTACATCTTGTGCTGAATGTATATGTGTACATCCGTGGACGGCAGTTGTTGCCTCCCAAAAAATCTTATCGGATGCCTTACACGGCATTTTTTATAGTGGAACTACTTATATACCTGATAGGGCTTATAGGTAATGTAAACCTGCCGCACGAACTACTTAAACCCATATTACTGATCGGGACATCGTGGATGGTGCTGATCGGCTATCTGACAGCACTGCTGCTTATCTTTGACGGGGTAAAATGGCTGGGGAGATGGAACCGTAAAATAAAACAATGGCAGATGGAGAGGCTTTCTCTCAGACGTTCATACTTTATGCTGTCTCTTGTAGTGGTTGTATCCGCAATGTGCTATGGCAACTATCGGTTTTATCATCCTATAATAAATGAATATACTTTGCAGGTAGATAAGAAAGCCGGAGATCTGGATAGCCTGCGGGTTGTAATGGTTGCTGATGTGCATACCGGATACCTGATTGATAAGAAGATCCTGAATATGTACGTAGACCGAATTATGGAACAAAAGCCCGATATTATACTTCTGGTCGGTGATATTATAGACTATGATCTGGCTCCTTTGCAAGAGCAGCATATGGAAGAAGAGTTTAGACGGTTGAAGGCTCCTTACGGTGTATATGTTTCTACAGGAAATCATGAATACCGATTGAATGCCGAAGAAAAAATCAAATGGCTGGGAGAGCAGACCGGAATGACATTGCTTCGGGATAAGACTGTAAAAATAGACGATAAATTTTATGTGGTAGGAAGGGAAGATGACCATGCTCCAAACCGAAAGAAGTTATCAGAAGTAATGTCAAATACAGATAAGTCGTACCCTGTTATTGTGATGAATCACGAGCCGAAAGATTTATCAGAAGAATCCAACGAAAAAGCTGATGTTGCTGTTTACGGGCATACCCACAACGGACAGTTATTCCCTTATAACATACTTATAAACTTGATCTATGAGGTTGGTCATGGCTATAAAAAGAAAGACAACACCCATGTGTATGTGACCTCGGGATTGGGACTTGCCGGTCCGCAGTATCGTATCGGTACTATTTCTGAGATTGTGGTTCTGAATCTGAAATTTCAGAAATAAGGATTACTTTTCTAATACGTGATAATTGGGGATTTCAGGCAGATACTGATACGATAGAGAGTCGTAGTCTATCCGGCAGCAGTAATGTTCTAAGCCATTCGATACAATCAGATAACGTACTTTCAGTACAATATTATAGCGGGCAATCTGATCAAATACCTGCTGAGTTATAGGTACATCCGGAGCTTTATACTCAACTATAACCAATGGTGACGGAGTATTATCGTACACGACAGAGTCGCATCTTTTGATACGGTTATTCAGGGTTATTTGTATTTCATTCGCTATTAATGAAGGGGGGTATCCTTTATCGGTAATCAGATAGTTGACAAAATGTTGCCGAACCCATTCTTCCGGAGTGAGTGCGACATACTTCTTTCGTATTTGATCCCAGATACATATTTTGTCCGTTTTTTTGATTTTTGGATTGTATTCGGGAAGATTAAGTGCTAACATTTTGCTATCTTTGTCGATTAATTTTTTATATGCTGTGCTATCGGAATCTTACTTCTTCCGGCAAAGTATAACAGAGAACAAATAGAGTTTGTTGTTGTTCAGTAGATTATAGTTGTCGACTAAACCTACAAGTATTTTGCAACAATAAGAGAGGTCGGAAACCTCGAAACAAAAATAGATTTATTATGAAGACAAAACAAGAAATTGTGGATAATTGGTTGCCCAGATATACCAAACGTCCACTGGAACAATTTACAAAGCACATCCTACTGACCAACTTTTCGAAGTATGTAGAAATTTTCGCTGAGCACTTCAAAGTTCCTATTCTTGGTTTGGATGGTAATATGCCAAATGCTTCGGCAAATGGTATTACTATTATCAACTTCGGAATGGGTAGTGCTAATGCAGCTACTATAATGGACTTATTGAGTGCCATTGAGCCTAAAGCGGTATTGTTTTTAGGGAAATGCGGTGGTATTAAGAAGCATAACCAATTGGGTGATTATATCTTGCCTATCGCAGCGATAAGAGGAGAAGGTACATCTAATGATTACTTTCCGCCGGAAGTTCCATCTTTGCCTGCTTTCAACCTGTTGCGTTCACTTTCGTCAAATATCCGTGACTTTAATAAGGACTATTGGACAGGTACAGTTTATACCACCAATCGCAGGGTTTGGGAACACGATGATAAGTTCAAAGAATATCTTCGTTCCATACGTGCGATGGCTGTCGATATGGAAACCGCAACTTTATTTACCTGCGGATTTGCCAATCAGATACCAACGGGAGCTTTGTTGCTGGTTTCGGATCAGCCGATGATTTCAGATGGAGTGAAGACTGAAAAGAGCGATACAGTAGTGACTCAGAATTTTGTAACCGAACATGTTATGATTGGAATCAAAGCATTGACTACCTTGATTAACAACGGTTCGACAGTGAAACACTTACGTTTTGAAGATTTCTGAAAACAATAACCTTTAAAGTATATAGCCAATACTACTATCCATGTCATTTGAGCAAATAAAGAAAGATATATCAGCTCGTAAGTTTCATCCTGTTTATCTGTTGATGGGGGATGAGCCTTATTATATAGATGATATAACCAACCATCTTCTGGAAACAGTTATTCCCGAAACCGAAAGGGACTTTAATCAAACGATATTGTATGGTGTTGATACGGATGTTGCTTCTGTCGTGACCTTGTCCCGGAGTTTTCCGATGATGTCGGATCATCAGCTTATTGTAGTGAAAGAGGCTCAGGGACTGAAAAAGATTGAGGATCTGGAAGTATATGTTAAGAACCCTTTGCCCAGCACTATTCTGGTTCTCAATTATAAAGGAGGTACTCTGGATAAACGGAAGAAGCTATATGCTGAAGTCGAAAAACGAGGTGCTGTCTTCGAGTCGAAGAAGATACCCGATTATAAGATGTCGGCTTTCATTACTTCTTTTGTTACATCCAAAGGTTTGGGGATCGATACCAAGTCGGCTCAGATGCTGGCTGATTATCTGGGTAATGACTTAAGTAAGGTCGTCAATGAAGTGGATAAACTGCTCCTTTCTATGGGACAGTCCGACAAGCGTATTACGGCAGACTTGATAGAACGTAATATAGGTATTAGTAAAGACTTCAATAACTATGAATTGTTGAAGGCTGTAGTTGAAAAAGACATCTTGAAAGCGAATCGTATAGCGGACTACTTTGAAAAGAATCCGAAGAATAATCCGTTGATTGTAACTTTGGTTGTGTTATTCAATTTTTTCAGTAATCTGATGGTTTGCTATTGGGCTAAAGATAAATCGGAGAATGGCATAGCTGCAGAATTGGGTTTTCGTAATTCATATCAGGCTAAAGATTATGTCTTGGCTTTGAAGAGTTATAATGCTTTTAAATCTATGGAGGTTATGTCTTTGCTGCGTACATATGATGCGAAGTGTAAAGGTGTAGGTAATCCATCGGCTCCTGATGGAGAATTGCTGAAGGAATTATTGTTTAAGATAATGCATTGAGAAAGGTCGTATATCAAAATAAAGAGAGGTCTAATATTATATAATATTAGACCTCTCTTTATTTATTGTGCCGAGTTAATATCCTTTCGGATAATAGATATATGATAATTTAATTTGATAGTCTGGCAGATAGTAATCATCTCTTCCTAGATCCGAAGACTGTAGATAATAAGCTATGGTTTTGTCATTAAAGGATATGTCATATTTCAATGTTTCTGTATATGTTTCTCCATTCTCCAGCCATGTTTCGATATACGGCAGGTTCGTTTGTACTTCATAGCCTCCGGATTCCGTAATAAACACACTTGCATTTATAATTCCATTGTTGTATATCTCTTTGGTTAGGCTAGGTACATCGAATACTACTTCATATCTGCCTCTTTGATCATTCCATTTCCAATCAGCCTTCTTTATGTTGTGAAAAGCTAAATCGTATAATACCTCATTTTCCACCGGATAATATTTATCCTCTCCACATGCGCTGAATAAGGTCGTTGCCGATAACAATAAAATAATAATTTTACCTATTGTAGATAGTTTTTTCTTCATATTTGGTTTCATTAGTGTTATTTCACAAACGTATGTAAAAAAGATGAAAAAAGAAAAGCATTTAAGATTTATTCTTAAATGCTTCCTATCAGGGGTGAAAGACGGGGCTCGAACCCGCGACCTTCGGAACCACAATCCGACGCTCTAACCAACTGAGCTACGATCACCATCTTGCTATTGCGGTGCAAAGATAGTTATTTTATTATTCGATGCAAGACCTTTTGCTGAAAAAATCGCATGGATAAAAGAAAATATTACCAATCGAATAGGTTTAATTGAATACCTCCTTTAGGCTTATCCGGCTTTTTAGCTTCGCCGGAAACAGTACGTCCACCATATAAATATGATTCATCTCTCTCTTTCTGAATGATTTTGTCAAAGTTATCATTAGGAGTAAATCCTCTTTCCATTTGCAATGATACTTTAGACAGATTGCGTAATACCTCGGATTTCTCCTTGTCTCCTAGCTTAGCCAGATGTATGGATCTATCGAAGATTTCAATTGTTTCATCATAAACAGAGGTAGGAACCGGAAACGGATGTCCGTCTTTTCCTCCGTGAGCGAAACTGAAACGAGCCGGATCGCTAAATCGGGAGGGGGTACCATGTATAACTTCACTAACCAATGTCAATGACTGAATAGTGCGGGGGCCGATACCTTGCAAGAGCAGTAATGATTCAATATCGGTTATGTCTGTATTATGAGCCAGAGCCAGAGTTGCGCCTAATCGTTTTAGATTGACATCCTTTGCCTTTACTTCGTGTTGGCGTGGCATTATCAGTGAGATCTCCTTAATCAGTTTATCCGGATTTTCTCTGGTAAGATCAAGAATCCCTCTTTTTAGAGGTTGGGCATTTTTATCAGTCAGGTTTAATATCAGACCTTGATTCTTTCCGTATATAGAAGTATGAGGTTCTTCTGTAAATGATTTCACGGCAGCAGACATCCAATGATACCGGCGAGCCATGCGTTCGTTTTGATTCATCCCTTGCTGAACAACTGCCCATTCTCCTTCTTTGGTCACTATGAATGAATGCAGATATAGCTGAAATCCATCCTGTATGGCGGTATTATCGACTTTGGCTGATAATCGGCTCGCTTTTACCAGTTCATTCCCATTTAGCCCGGTTCTGTCAGCGATATTCAGTAATTCATCAGGTGTTTGCCGTGAAGCATTACCACGCCCTCCGCAGACATAAATACCTAAGTCATGGGATCGTTTATTGATTGCCTTCTTTAGGGCATTCATCACAGAGGTTGTAATGCCCGATGAATGCCAATCCATACCCAGCACACAGCCTAACGACTGGAACCAGAAAGGGTCACTCATCCTTTGCAGTAAAGCCGTTCGTCCATATTCCATAATGATGGATTCTACGATAGCACCACCCAACTGCATCATGCGTTGAGCAAGCCACGGTGGAACTGTTCCATAGTGTAATGGCAGATCGGCATGTCCTCTTTTCATATTGCTAAGGTATATTATTTAGCTTGTACAGATTGGGTATTTCATTAATATTTATCGAAATCCTTTTATTTTAGCCTAAAGCAGTTTACTTTTGTAAGTGAATGAAACCGAAACAGAAGACATCTGCAGTTATTCGCTCTAAGCAGGCTAATTTTTCGTTAAGCGACGAAGAGTATAGCTTGATGTGCCAGTATATGAAGAAATACAAGATATCCAATAAATCTCGTTGGCTGAGAGAGACTATAATGACCCATATCTTGAAGAATCTGGAAATGGACTATCCTACACTCTTTGGAGAAAATGAAATGCGCCGATGATTAATCAGGTACTAGGTGATGAATACTTTATGCGCCAGGCCTTGAATGAGGCCAGACAAGCTTTTGATCGGGACGAAGTACCTATCGGAGCTGTTGTGGTATGCCAGAATCGTATTATAGCACGGGCACACAATCTGACCGAAACATTAAACGATGTAACGGCTCATGCCGAAATGCAGGCTATTACCGCTGCAGCCAATGTCTTAGGTGGAAAATACTTGACAGACTGTATTCTTTATGTAACCGTAGAACCCTGTCCTATGTGTGCCGGAGCATTAGGCTGGTCACAAATACCGAAGATTGTCTATGGTGCTCCCGATGCAAAGAGAGGATATACAGGCATTGCTCCTAAAGCCTTACACCCCAAGACCCAAATCATAGGCGGAATCATGGAACAGGAATGTGCACAGTTGATGCAGGACTTCTTCAAAGGTAAGCGTTGATGTTTATCGTATAAACACCCATTCGCTGTCAGTAGATAAGAAAGCAGCGAATGTATATCCTTCACTATCGAACAATTTTATTTCTTCCGGATTCTCGATTTGCTTTTGAATAGCATAACGAGCCATCATCCCCCGAGCTTTTTTAGCATATACAGTAACCTGTTTGATGCCTTGTGATGTTTGTTCCTTAAATACAGGAGTAATTATCTTGAGGTCTTTCGGAAGTTGCTTTTTATCTATGACTTTGCTGTACTCATTCGATGACAGGTTGAGCCATACCTTATTGTCTTCATTCAGCCTTTGGTTAAAGTATGCTGAAATATCCTGTTTCCAGTAATCATATAAATCTTTCCCTTTACTATTTGCCAGTTTGGTCTGCATTTCCAAACGATATGGCATTATCATATCCGAAGGCCGTAAGGCTCCATATAATCCCGACAGAATAACAAGATGCTGTTGAGCAAATTTCCAATCATTATCATCAAAAGTCGCAGAATTGAGTCCCGCATAAGCAATTCCGTTATAGGCCGCTGCCGCCTGCTTCCGGGGAGAAATATCCATATCGAAAGAATGTATATACTGATATACTTCCAAAGCTTGTTTCGGGTTGATCTTCATTAAATGACCGATTTCGGTAACCTGAAGATCTTTCAGTATATCATTCAATTCCATTGCTTCGGAGATGAAGGTCGGTTCGGAATATTCCGTCGTCGAAACTTTTGGCGAAAAATCGAGCACCTTAGCCGGAGAAAGGGTTATTATCATTCTATATATATGCAATTGTTAAACGTGACAAAGGTAATAAAAGTAACAGATTTTTTTACTTTGCCAATGTGAATAAGAACTCCAATCCTCCTTTCGAGAACTTGCGGGCATGTATTTCTCCTTTATGCAGCAGAACAGCATTTTTTACGATAGATAAACCCAATCCCGAACCTCCGGTTTCGCGGGTACGTCCTTCATTTACACGATAAAAACGTTCGAAAAGCCGGGCTAGATGTTGTTCTTCAACACTTTTTCCGGTGTCGTAATAAGAAAGATATACATACTTGTTATCCTGCATATAATCTTTGATATGTATCTCAATGTCTTTTCCTCCGTAATTGATGGAGTTATCCATCAGATTGCGGAATATCGAATACAACAGGGTTTCGTTTCCGTGTATTGTTATATCCGGTTTTACATCTATAAATAGCGTTATGTTGTTATTGCTTAATCTGTCTGTGAGGTCAATGCGGACTTCGTTTATAACCTGTACAAGATTGATTTTCTCCATGATGAATTTATCGGATGCCTCTTCTATCTTACTCAGCAGGCTGATGTCATCAATCAGGTTTGATAAACGTATAGATTGAAGATAAGCCCGTTGGATGAATTGTTCCTGACGCTCTGGGGGTAGTTTCTGATCTGTAAGAGTTTCAAGAAATCCCCGTAAACTTGTTACCGGAGTACGCAGTTCGTGAGCTATATTGTTGGTCATTTCCTGCTTTAACAAGCGGTTTTTCTCTACTTTGGTTATGTCACGGATGGTGACTTCAAAACTCTTGTCATCGAATATGATTACCTGCAGATTGAATGTCTTGCCATTTCTTTCGATCTGAAAAGCAAAATGATTCTCTCCTGTATGCCGTGCTGCAAAAAAGTCTTCGATAGGATGCAGTGCCTTATCTTCAAATATATTGTCGATATCGAATATCGGTCTGTCTACTATCTGGTTCAGATTTTGCAGAAAATGAGAATTAGCATATATTTTTTCTCTTTTAGGAGTAAAGATACATAAGCCTGTTTCGGAATACTGAAAATGCTGGATAAGTTTTTCCCTTTCCAGTTCAACAGCCTGCTTACTCTCTTCCCTGAAGTTGAAAATATCCACTAGTTCTTTTCCCATTTCTCCTAACTCGTCATCCGGAAAGTTGATATTTGCCGGTAGAGGTTGGTCGTTTCTTAAACGGGAAATGATGTTTCTCAGTTTATTGATAGATTTGTTGAAACGGCCGGCAACCAGGTTTAACAGAATAAATACTAAAACGAATAGTGTCAGAACTATATATATAAAGAAGTTATCAGGTTTCAGGATGTTTTGCACCTGTACGTCATATGGCAAGGCAACACGGATAAAATAATTGTTGAAGAACTTCGCATAATAAAGGTATTCGTGATTTAGCGATGCAGACATGCGGATATTTGATCCGTAATCCTGATAAAGAGCTTTCATTATCTCTGGCCTGTCGAGGTGGTTGTTCAGGCTTTTCAGATCGTGAGTGTCTTTTTCATAAAAGACTTTGCCTTCGGCATCTATAAGAGTTACGCGCAGATCAGAAGGCAGTATCTTTATAAGCGGAGATATTGCAATCGTATCGTTCGCTACAAGGTGGTTCTGCCCGATATATTGATGAATAACTTCTACATAGCCATCAAGCTGAGATTCGAGAGCCTCAGTACGATATTTGCGTTCTTCCCGTTGCTCGGATACGATAATACATACCGAGAATACAGCAAATATGATAAATATAAATCCGAACAGCCTTTGCTTATATGTTAGTTTCATTAAGTAACTGTTATTAAAATAATCAATAGGTATATAACCTTAAATATTTGCATTGAAGTTATAACCGTAACCTGTACGGTTTACTATATTTTCGCCGTATTTTCCTATTTTCTTTCTTAACCGGGCTATATGTACATCTACTGTCCGGTCGAGAACAACTCCGTCTCCATCCCATGCTTTTGATAGAATCTCAGAACGGGAGAATGTCTTTTCGGTATTCTTAGCCAATAATACCAATATGTTGAATTCGGTTTTTGTAAGGTCGATAAGCTGTCCGTCTATCGTAACGGTTTTTAATTTCATATCTATTTTCAGACTGCCGAATGATAGTCCGTCTTCGGCTGCGGCAATATGCTTTAGTTCGCTGCGTTTCAACACCGATTTGACACGTGCTATGACTTCTTTAATCGAAAATGGCTTGGCTATATAATCGTCTCCACCGATGGAAAAACCCGTAAGCATATCATTTTCTGTATCTCTGGCTGTAAGAAAGATAATCGGAATTTCATTTCCTGTTTTACGCAATTGGTCAGCCATTTTGAATCCTGATACCCCCCCCATCATTACATCAAGCAGGATAAGCTGATGATCGGGGCGAAGCTTCTTCATTGCTTCTTCTGCCGAATCTGCCAGATCGATCTGATATCCTTCGTTTTCAAGATTAAACTGGAGTATTTCCCGGATATCTATTTCGTCATCCACTATGAGGATTGATATTTCTTTAGTCTTTGTTTCCATGTCTTATATCCCTTCCTTCTGTAAGGTAAATGGTTGATTCGCAAATATTAGTCGCACTATCTCCGATTCTTTCGAGATTGTGGGCAATAGAGTTTATATTGATAATATTTCGCACCTCGTCTTCGGTCAGGCTTCTTCCCGAAAATGATGTCTGAGTAGAACGGCTTACATCGTGAAAAAGTTTATCCACTTTGTCATCTTCTTTTATAACTTCATAAGCAAGAGCTGTATCTTCATTTGTAAATGAGATAATCGCATTGCGTAACATCTCATCTACATACTGAAACATCTTGCTTAGCTGTTTTCGTTCTTCTGTAAATTCGGCAAGGTTGAGGTTTGTTTCTCTTGAGTAGTGTATAATATTGAGAAGCATATCTCCCACACGTTCGAGGTTGGTGGTGATATCCTGATAAGTGACAATACGTCTCAGATCGGCTGCTTTTGGTGTAAACTGAAATATAGAGTATACAACCTCTTCCCTGATTTTAATTTCCACACGATCTATAATCAGTTCATTGGATTCAGCTTCTTCTTCTAATGACTCGATTCCTCTGTCCAGCATCAACTTGGCGGATAGTTGTAATTGCAGTAATACTGTTTGCGAAAGCAGCTCAAAATCATTAAGCAATACCTTGAGTTGTTTCGACTTCATATTTGTGGTCATATCGTCTTTTTTTTAGAGTCTGTTTTACAGTATTTTAATACTAAAAGGTTACAAAAGTAACTCTGCATTTGTCTTTTCTGGGTTGTTTCTTTTTATCCCTCTGTCCCCTGAAGGGGATTTTCATTGTCTTCGAAAAGCCCCTTTAGGGTTTTGGGTCATTTTGTCAAAAAGGTAACAAAAGTTACATATAAATTATTACTTTTTCGTATGTTTCCTTTTTCTCTGTTTTTGTATGATCTGATTTCTTCAGAACCTTTTTGTATAGATAAATTTTCAGAGATCTCTTTTATCCGAATACCCCGGTCAGATAATCCTCCGTGCGTTTATCCTTAGGTTTGGTAAACATCTGTTTGGTTGTATCATATTCAACCAAATGCCCAAGATACATAAACATCGAATTGTCTGATATACGAGCAGCCTGAGACATATTGTGAGTTACTATTACAATTGTATAATGCTCCTTCAGTTCCAGAATCAGGTCTTCGATACGGTTTGTCGAGATTGGATCAAGTGCTGATGTCGGCTCATCCATCAGAAGTACTTCGGGTTTCAGTGCTATTGCACGTGCTATGCAAAGCCTTTGTTGCTGACCTCCCGATAAGAAAGTACCCTTCTTAGAGATTGAGTCCTTTACTTCGTCCCAAAGAGCCACGCTTCGCAAGCTGTTTTCAACAACTTCGTCTTTTTCAGACTTACTTAACTTTATATTATTCAGTTTATAACCGGCCAGCACATTGTCGAAAATACTCATCGTCGGAAATGGATTGGGGCGTTGAAACACCATTCCTGCCAGACGGCGGACTTTCATCGGGTTCATTTTGAAAATATCTTCTCCTTTGAGTAGTATTTCTCCTGTTGTTTTGATTTCAGGATATAAGTCGTGCATCCGATTGATGGCCCGCAACAAGGTACTCTTTCCGCAACCTGAGGGTCCCATGATAGCGGTTACGGTATTTTCTCGGATATTGGCACAGACATCTTCTACCGCTTTTTTTTCGGGCGTATAAGAGACTGATACATTTTTCAGTTCGAGGATATATTTGTCGTTATTCGTATTTACTGTATTTTCCATCTTTTTGAAATGCGTTTTGCTAATATATTGATGCTCAAAACCAAGAAGAGCAATAATAGTGACGATGTCCAGACTAACGGAGCCAGATTGGGATCGTTGTAAAATTCCCAGATCAGCAGCGATATAGCACTCGTCGGTTGGGTTATGTTCCAGTTTACAACCGAAGCACCCAATACTGTTACCAACAGGGGAGCTGTTTCTCCCATTACACGGGATATGGCAAGCAGTGATCCTGTAAATAATCCGCTGAAAGCCGAAGGTAATAATATTCTGATAATAACTGAACTGTATGAGCCGCCTAATGCAAGTCCTGCTTCTTTTAATGATGTAGGCAGCATCTTAAGGCTTTCTTCTGTTGAGCGGATAATCATCGGAAGCATCATTATCGCGAGAGAAATACCTCCTGCCAGAGCCGAATAGCTGTACATCGGCTTTACAACCCAGGCATAAACGATTATACCGATTACTATTGACGGAATGCCCTGCAATAAGTCAGACAGACTCCGTATAAGTTTACTGAATGTCCCTTTTGGATTTTCGGCTAGATATATGCCAGTGCAGATTCCGACAGGTATAGCCAATATAATAGAAATAGCTAATATAAGCAGTGTGCCTGTTATTCCGTTAAGAATACCGCCCGGAATAGGATCATTGCTTATCTTCGCAAGCATTGCATCCATCGAAGTGGGGGATACTTCCGTAAATAAGCTGATGTTGAATTGTTTGTATCCTCTTTTCAGTAATTCCCAAATGATGAGGAACAAAGGTATCATAGTAATACCGCTCAGCCCGCAAACTGTGTAAAAGAATAGCTTGCTTTTGTATTGCCTGTATTTTGATGATGAAAAGATTGTCTTTTTCATTTGTTTACAAGTTTCATTATATACTTAGCTACAAAGTTTATACTGGCTGTGATTAAGAACAGTAATAACCCGATAGCCATCAGAGAACTAAGTTTCAGCCCATCGGCCTCCCCAAATTGGTTCGCAATGATACTGGCCATAGTGTTGCCTGTATCTCCCAGAGCCATTGGTATATTGTTTGTATTACCGATAAGCATCGTTACCGCCATTGTCTCACCCAGTGCACGTCCTAATGCAAGAACATAAGCTGCCGTAATTCCCGAAATGGATACCGGAATATTAACAGTGCGGATTACTTCGAGCTTGGTTGCTCCCAGGCTATAAGCAGCCTCTTTTAATTCATTCGGAACCATCGATATAAACTCCGTACTTAATGATGAAGCGTAAGGGATTATCATTATCGCCAGTATTATTGATGCCAATAATACACCGAATCCCTGTGCACTGACTCCCATATCTATCATAATAGGACGTAGTACATAAAATCCCCACAATCCGTATACGATAGATGGTATTCCGGCAAGTAGATCTACAATGGCACTAACAACTGATGCAACCCTGCTGCCTTTGAAATATTCGCCGTTGAACAATGCGATGGACAGAGAAAAAGGTATACAAAAGAACAATGCAAGAAGTGACGTTATGAGAGTTCCTGTAATGAAAGGCAATGCTCCGAAATCATTATTAACCGAATCCCAATGGGTGGAGGTTATAAAGTTAAAGAACCCAAATGCCGAGAATGTATTGATACTTTGTGAAACCAAAGCATAAACAACACCCGCCGTCAACAAGAGTATCAGGCTGGATGCTGTAAATAGTATGGCTTTAAAAATTTTGTCTTTCATTTCAACAATTTTGCTTGACAAACTTATTTAATGGGTTGTCCGTCAAAAGTCATTGACTTGATTATCGCGTCTGTTTTTTCTACAGCTTTAGCAGATAGCGGGGCATAATGTGTTTTTATTGCCAGATCCTGACCATCTTTGCTGATAATGAATTGAAGTAGTGATGCTAGTGTTTTAGCTTGTTCTACAGTACGTTTGTTATAGTTTTGCTCTTTATACACGATGATCCATGTAAATGTGCTGATCGGATAAGCTTCGGGATTGTTTGAGTTTGTTATGATCAGACGGGTGTCATCAGGAATTTCAGTTTCTGCAGAAGCCGATATACTCTTGTCGTTTGCCGCAACAAAGTTACCTGAACTGTTTTGCAATAGTGCAGAAGGTATATTCAGTGCTAAAGCATATTCAGAACCGATGTAGCCGATAGAGCCTACTGTTTCTTTAACGATGCCTGCAACGCCGGGATTACCTTTTGCTGCAACACCAAATTTAAATTTGATCGATTTTCCTGTGCCCAGATCTTTATTCCACAGAGAATCAGTTTTAGACATGTATTCAGAGAATACCGATGTTGTGCCGCTGCCATCCGAACGGTAAACGGGAGTGATAGCCTGATTAGGTAAGTTCAGTCCCGGATTCAGAGCTTTGATTTGTTCATCGTTCCAGTTTGTGATCTCGCCTCTGTATATTTTAGAGATAAGAGCTGAGTTAAGTTTCAGATCTTTAATCTCGGGCAAGTTATAAGATACAACTACTGCACCCAATGCTGTAGGGATATGCAATACATCTGACCCCATTTCCTGCAATTCTTTGTCGGATAAGAATACATCTGTTGCTCCGAAATCAACTGTCTTGTCTTTAAGGCTTCTTATTCCACCTCCGCTGCCTACAGCTCCGTAAGTAATATTGCTACCCGATGTTTCGGTAAATTTTTTGAACACCAGATTGTAATACGGTGCAGGGAAAGTTGCTCCGGCTCCTGAAAGTTTTGGAGACGAATTACAGCTTGTAAGAGCTATTACTGCTGCTATTGCTATAAATAATAAGTTTTTCATAATTTTTGTTTCTAACTTGATAACAATATTTAATGATCTATTTTGTCTGTTTTATGTAATCAGAGTAATAAAAAAGTCTCATGCTTTTTTCTGATGCAATGTTATTGTAGAAATATAACAAGTTAACGACGATTTAGTTACGTTTTCGTTAAGAATAGTTCTTATAAATTAAATTCCACGCTTACAAATAGATATTGTTCCGACTTGTTCCTATCGGGATTGATGTTTCTGAAGTTCGGAGAAATTTTCAGTTGTTTTACCGGTTGGTATTCAACTCCGATAATCATTAATTGCCCGTCTAGACTGTTCCATGGCGATGTGAAGTTCTCAGGAGTCTTTGAATCCATAAGATCGTAACGGCCGTATAATCTCCACTTGTCGGCAATCTTTCCGGATGCGTACAGCGAGTATCCGTAATAGTCCTTGTCTTGTATAAAGCCTTTGTTGAAGACCCTGTTGTACTCTGCTCCTGCTGAAATAACAGAATTTTGGTATCCTGCGAAAAGAGCTATTGATTTCTGATCAGAATACTTGCCTTCTGTAACATTTGAGGGTAATGCGTCTCGCATATCTTCTCCGTCATTATAGATGTCTGCATATATCCGGAATATCGTATTTTTGAGGGGTTTTATGCTTAGGCCTGCCGCATATCGGGTACTATTGTTTTGTTCTATTTTCTTGTAACCTTCGCCATTTGTCAGGCTGATATCGGCGGAGAGAAAGTCGTTGAATTTGTATTGTGCAGTTACACCCAGATCGACACTGGGAGCCATTTTATTCAGGTCTTGAAATGATTTCAGAACATACCGGTGTTTCCAGTAGTTTTCCTGCATGCTGAATTGAAGGAGACCTATTTCCCCGACACTGATATCGAAGCCTTTGTCCTGCCAACGGATAAAGGCATTACGGAGATAAACTTCGTAACTTCCTTTATCGTTTTTTCCTGATGCTCCATCTATTATAACCTGAGCCTGAAGGGTAGGGGTGATCTGATAACTGTATCCTAGAAATGCACGGGTGATATCGAATCCTGATTCGTTATTGACCGAACCGAATCCTTTGCTGTAATCAAAGAAACTGCGGGCTATAATACGCCCTGATGGTTTAAAAGTAGTGGTGTCTTTTTCTTGTGAAAAACTTTGAGTTGCGAATGCCAGCAGCATTACAGCAACCAGAAATAAATTAAGTCTTCGCATTTATTCAATAATATTTGATTTATTGCAAAGAAACAACAATATAATCTCTTTTAAGCTACTTTGGTGTTACGAAACAGTTAACATTAAAATTGAGTCGGTAATACTTCAAGGGCCTCTGCTACAACAAAATTACTGCCGCCGATAAATAGGACATCTTTTTCTGAAGAATCCGCAATAGCAGTTTCTACAGCTTCTTTGACAGTATGAAAAGTTTTACCCGACAGTCCGTGATTTTCGCCTAGTTTCGCTAATTCCGTTTCTCCCATGGCACGCGCAATATTAGCTCTTGTAAAATAATAGATAGCAGATTTGGGCAGAAGGTCGAGAACATGGCTGATATCTTTGTCGCTTACCATACCGATGACTATTCTCAGATGATCAGAGGGTTCTGATGAAAGTTGTTCAGCCACATATTTAATGCCTCCGACGTTGTGTCCGGTATCACAGATAATTTTCGGGTTTGCTTGTTTTACGATCTGCCATCTACCCATCAGTCCGGTGAGTTCGTTTACCATGCCGAATCCGGAGTATACGGACTGTATGGTTGTGTGTATACCTTGCTTGCGGAGAACATCTACGGTACACAAAACCGTTGCCGCATTCTTTATCTGGGGTAATCCTCCCAGTTCTCCTTTCAGATTAGGGAAAGCATCTGTTTGGAACAGCCACGAGCCGTTGTCTAGCTTATCTGCAGCATGAATAAGATGCTGGTCTTCCGCAAAAATAATAGGTGCATCTTCCGAGTCTGCCTTATCCTGAAATACTTTCCGAACTTCGCCTTCCGCTTCACCTATCACTACCGGTACGTGAGGCTTTATGATTCCTGCTTTTTCATATGCTATTTTAGGTAACGTATCACCCAGAAACTGGGTATGGTCGAGACTAATGTTAGTGATAACAGATACTATCGGCGTAATAATATTCGTGCTGTCCAGCCTTCCTCCTAGCCCTACTTCGATAACTGCTATATCTATCTCCTGATTGGCAAAATAGCAAAAAGCCATCATCATTGTCAGTTCGAAAAATGAAGGATGGATGCTTTCGTAACTATCCTTATGTTTTGCTACGAAATCAATAACATATTGTTCCGATATTTTTTGACCGTTTACTCTGATCCGTTCTCTGAAATCGACCAGATGAGGAGACGTGTACAAGCCGACTTTATAACCCGACTGCTGCAATATTGCTGCTAATAAGTGAGACGTGGAACCCTTTCCGTTAGTACCGGCTACGTGTATGGTTTTATATCGGCTATGTGGGTGGTCGAAATATTTATCTAATGCAAGGCTGTTGTCCAGCCCTTCTTTGTATGCGCTGCCTCCTATGTTTTGGTAAACAGGCAATTGGTTGTACAGATATTGTACGGTTTCCTGGTAGTTCATTTTATAACAAAGGTGTAAATAACCGTAGAAACGATTCCGCAAATCGTTTATAGCGGGGTCTCTTATTCCATGTCTCTAAATCGATTGGTACCGAAGACTGCATATCTTTCAGAAAAATATCTTTAGCAGTCAGCGTTGTATCTCTATTATATATAAAGGCATCAATTTCAAAATTATGCTCAAAACTCCGTACATCCATATTCGCTGATCCCGTGATAGTGAGGGAGTCATCTATGACCATCAGTTTAGAATGTAAAAATCCTTCGGTGAAGAAATATATCTTGACCTTCGACTCCAGAAAATCTTTGATGAATGACATTGATGCTATCTGTACAAAAGTCGTGTCGGACTTCTCGGGAATCATTATTCGTACATCAACACCCGACATGGCTGCGGTTTGCAATGCCAGCATCAAAGCATCTGTTGGAATAAGATACGGAGTTTGTATATAAACATACTCTTTGGCATTGGTTATTGCCTGAAACATCCCCTGATGTATTTCTTTAAACTCTCCGGTAGGTCCGCTTGTCGCAATCTGCATCAGATTGTCTCCCTTGGTTTCTAGCAGCGGGAAATACTTATTTGATACCAGAAATTCGTTTTGAGAAGCATACCAGTCTATCACAAAAGATATTTGGAGCCCGTGAACGGCTTTGCCCTCGAGCTTGAAGTGGCTGTCTCTCCATATTCCAGTACCATTTCCTTTGATATAGCGGTCTGCGACATTCATCCCACCCATAAAACCTATCTCTCCGTCTATAATAACAACTTTCCGGTGATTGCGGTAATTAACACGGCTGGTAAGTATCGGGAATGCGACTTTAAGGAAAGGTGTAACCTGTATTCCGGCAGCAGCCATTTCTTTATAAAATGTTTTCTTGGCTTTCCATGCCCCCATCGCATCATACAGTACTCTTACCTCTACCCCTTCTTGTACCTTTTCTATCAGGAGATTTTTTAATTTATGACCGATCTCATCGTCCATAAATATATAATATTGAATGTGTATGTGCTTGGTTGCTTTTTTTATTTCGGTGAAAAGTGAATCGAATTTAGTCGCCCCGTCGCTGTAGAAAGTGATATTACTTCCTCCGTAAAGCGGACAGTCGTTTAATTTATTGAGAAGGTTTATTAATCCTTTGTATTCAACCGGAGTATTTAGAGTTTCTTTCAATTCGATACGCTCCAGGGTCTTTCTATTCAGCTTTTTATGCATCTTTCGTGATATAAGCCGTTGTTTTCTGTGATCTTCCCCGAAAAAGTAATAGAAAATAAGTCCGACTAAGGGTAAAAGAAGAAGTACCAATACCCATGATATTGTTTTCAATGGATTACGGTTTTCCGAAATTACCACGATCACCACCCCCAGTGCCGTAAAAATATACAGTAGCTGGAATACAAGAATGAAATTGTTAGCCGAAAATACTTCTAACAAAGGCTTTAAATCGATTTTTAATAAAAATTCATTCAATGCAGTAGTAAATAATTAAGTAAATGAAAGTATTTAAATATATATTAAGTTATAACAGACTCAGGTTATTATACTTGCCAAGGCAGTAAACAGGTCTGATGTCTTAACCCTGCTGATCGAGTAATCTCAGTAAATCTTCCCTCAATATATTTCTATCCCAAGAGTATGTGTTGTCGCTAGCTTCTATATATGTAACAATGTCGAGGGCAACGTGCAGTTGGTATATGTATTTAATATCGGAAATATTGTACTTGTTTAAAAGAAGTTTGGCGTATTGTTCCAATAGGTCAGGATCTTTTATTTTGTCTGTTAGTTCACTGGCCGTATCAGATTGTGTTGTGTTGAAGTTTGATTGAAAAAAGGCCATACAATCATTGATTATTTCTTTTTCCTCAGTAGGGTTCTCTCCTTCCTGAGCCTGTTTAAGTTGTTGAAGTTTTGCGAAAAACTCTTCAATCAACTTTATTAAATAATCTTTTTTGCGTTGCTGAATCATTCTAATTAAGTGATGATTAATAAAACCTATCCCCTAAAGGGAACTATCCCTGCTTTAAAGTCCCCCTTAGGGAAGTTAAGGGATCGACACTTATTTCATAAGATTAATCCTTTTCCGATCAATAAACAAACAAATAAATATTCCGACTGTATAGCATATCATATCTCCCCAACTGAAAGATGAGCCAATGACTATCCGCATTATTTTGTTGTCTTGCAAATGCAATATTTCGACCAGATTAAAATATTGTCCTATTTCTATGGCATAAGCAAATAACAGAGTGCCGATACCGATATAAAGAGGATTGGTGTAAATAAATGCCTTTGCGAAATAATAAATCATGATTACCACTAATATATCTCCACCATAGGGGCGGATGATATTGTCTTTTATAAAGATGGCAATAATTACTTCTATAGCAAATATAAGTAAAAAAATTAAAAAGGATGTTAGATGAAATCTGAATTTGAAAAGAGTGTTATTTTCTGTATTTGCCATTTGTTTCGTCTTCAAGTATATTTAGGTACGATTTGTACCTGCTTTCGCTGATGTAATGATTTTCCACAGCTTCACGTACTGCACATCCGGGCTCGTTGATATGTATGCAGTTATTGAATCGGCAGTCGTGCGAAAATTTGAATATTTCAGGGAAATAGTGTCCGATTTCTTCGGGAACCATATCTACCGTACCGAATCCTTTTATTCCGGGAGTATCTATGATAAATCCTCCTTGAGCCAGTTCCATCATTTCGGAAAATGTAGTTGTGTGCATTCCCTTACCGTGATAGTCGGATATGGCTCCGGTTTTAAGCTTCGATTCAGGAACCAGAGCATTGATCAGTGTTGATTTTCCTACGCCCGAATGCCCTGAAAATAATGTGATCTTATCTTTCAGATTGCTTTTCAGTTCATCTAATCCTATATTGTTCAGTGCAGATATTTTATGGCATGGATAGCCGATGTAGCTGTATAGATCTATGAGGGCATTCATGTATTCGGTTTCGTCTTCGTCGTATAAATCCACCTTGTTGAACAGCAGGTTGACAGGAACCCGATAAGCTTCCGCAGATGCCAGAAAACGATCTATGAATACAGTTGATGTAATAGGTTTGGTTACTGTTACGATAAGGAAACATAAATCGAGGTTTGCCCCGATGATATGCGAATGCTTGGATAAATTTGATGACCTGCGAATGATATAATTCTTGCGGTCAAAAATTTCCGTAATGAGCCCTGTCCCGTCTTCATTGGCAAGAAAAGATACTTTATCGCCAACCGAAATAGGATTTGTACTCTTGATCTCTTTGAGGCGGAAATTGCCTTTCAGTTTACATTCTATATCTTTTCCTTCCTCGGAGCGGACAAGATACCAGCTTCCTGTGTTTTTTATAACCAGACCTGTCATCTGTATATTATCATTGTTTTTTTTTAAGGTCACAGACCTATTTAGTGCTTTGGCAAGTATAATGCCCCAAGCTTGTTATTTTATTGAAAATATATATCTAAATACTTTCATTTACTTAATAGAAGAAAACAGAGCAAAGAACCAAGAGGTCTCCTCTAAGCCCTTCACTCTGTTTATGGTTTTGTTACAATATAAAAAGTCCTGAGACCTTTATACTGTAAGTATTTCTTTTTCTTTTGCAGCAAATAAGTCATCAATCATTTTGATGTATTTGTCATGGATTTTCTGGATAGATGCTTCTGCGTCTTTAGCCACGTCTTCGGGAGTTCCATCTTTCACCGATTTTTTTACAGCGTCAATTACATCACGGCGGGCATTCCGTACACTAATCTTTGCATCTTCGGCTTCTTGTTTCGATTGTTTAACCAGAAGCTTACGGCGTTCTTCGGTCAGCGGAGGAATAGACAAACGTATAAGTTCTCCGTTGTTATCGGGATTTAGTCCCAAATCAGAATTAATGATTGCTGTTTCGATTTCTCTCAACATATTTTTTTCCCAAGGCTGGATTATAATAGTACGTGCATCAGGAGTGTTTACCGAAGCTACACCTGTCAGAGGAGTAATGCTTCCGTAATAATCAATTTTGATACCGTCCAATATTCTCGGATTTGCTTTTCCCGCGCGGATATGAGCCAGTGATTCTTCAAGGAATTCAACTGAACTTAACATTTTTGCTTCCGCTTTTTGTTCTAACTCTTTTATATCTGCCATTTGTTGTAAAAAATTTACAATAAAATAATGTTTATTACTATCCTTAAAATAGGTATATAACCTTAGGCATGAACATAAGTTCCTATGTTTTCGCCTTTTATAACCTTAACAAGGTTTCCTACAGTATCCATATCAAAAACAACAATCGGGAGATTGTTTTCCTTGCACATGGTAGTTGCTGTCAGATCCATTACTTTCAAACCTTTGTTATATACTTCGTCGTACGAAATCCGGTCGTATTTAGTTGCAGTCGGATCTTTTTCGGGATCGGCCGTGTAAACACCGTCAACCCGTGTGCCTTTCAGCATTGCATCCGCTTCTATTTCTATACCCCGGAGTGCCGAGCCTGTATCTGTAGTGAAGAACGGATTACCGGTTCCGCAGGATATAATCGCTACTTCTCCGTTTTCCATTGCTTCTATTGCTTTCCATTTTGAGTAAAATTCGCCGATAGGTTCCATCCGGATCGCTGTAAGCACTCTGGCTTTTTGTCCGATGGCCACCAGAGCCGAACTTAGACCTAAACTGTTTATAACAGTTGCAAGCATTCCCATCTGGTCGCCTTTGACCCTGTCGTATCCTTTAGAAGCACCGCTTAATCCACGGAAGATATTTCCTCCTCCGATAACAATACTCACCTGAACTCCTAAATCGACTATCTGTTTGATCTGTGCCGCATACTCGTTAAGACGTTTTTCGTCGATACCGTGCTGCTTATCACCCATCAAAGACTCTCCGCTAAGTTTAAGTAAAACCCTTTTGTACTGTGCCATTAATCAGATATATAAATAAGTAACAGAAAATATTTTCGGCCTGCGACCTTAAAAATAGAAATTACTGATGCAAAACTAATAAAATTTGTATGACAATAAAAATCAAGGCAAGGTATTTGTATATTATCATACAATAAGAATTTAATGGTTTGTTGATAAGTGTTTATGACAATCAGTCAAATAACCGGATTGTTCCGCTTTCGCAGGGGTGTATTGCATACGCCCGAAATAAATAAAAACAACAAATAGGCGACAATATGTCCCTGCGATGAACACGATTAAGTAATGGAACGTAAAATCGGTCAGAGACCTTAATCTAGTATCGGAATAATCAGCAAACAGACTGAGACTTTAAACAAACTGAAATTATAAACGTTAAATAGAAAAACATTAATTATATGGCTTTTATTGATTATTATAGCGTACTCGGGCTGTCGAAAACAGCTACTGCGGATGATATAAAGAAGGCTTACCGGAAATTGGCTCGTAAATATCATCCGGATGTAAATCCCAATAATGACGAAGCACATCAAAAGTTTCAGCAGATAAATGAAGCAAATGAAGTGCTGAGTGATCCTGAAAAAAGAAAGAAATACGACGAATACGGCGAAAACTGGAAACATGCCGAAGAATATGAAAAAGCCCGTCAACAACAATCGCAGCAAGGAGGATTCTCCGGTTTTGGAGATGGCGGTAGTGGGTACAGTTACAGTTTTTCGGGTGAGGATGGTGAATTTTCTGATTTCTTCGAATCTCTTTTTGGAAACAGAGGAGGGAGCAGAACCGGAAGCAGCCGTGGATTTAAAGGGCAAGACTTTAAGGCAGAATTACATCTGTCGTTGAGGGATGCTGCTCAAACCCATAAACAGACACTCACCGTAAACGGAAAAAACATACGGATAACCGTTCCTGCCGGAATTGCAGACGGGCAAGTCATCAAGCTGCCTAAGCAAGGCGGAAAAGGTACTAACGGAGGCCCCGACGGCGATTTGTATATCACATTCGTTATAGAAAATGATCCTGATTTTAACAGGGTAGGCGATGATCTGTATCATACTGCTTCACTCGACTTATATACTGCTGTTTTGGGTGGTGAAACAACCATAGATACGATTTCGGGAAAAGTAAAATTAAAAGTAAAACCCGAAACTCAGAATGGAACCAAAGTTCGCCTGAAGGGAAAAGGTTTTCCTGTTTATAAACAGGACGGACACTTCGGTGATTTATATATAACTTATTCGATACAGATACCGACCGATCTGACCGATGAGCAGAAATCATTCTTTCGGAAGTTGGCAGAATCTAAAAAATCATAACTATGGAAACAGGACTAATTATAATAGAAGAATATTGCAAAAACTCAAGAATAGAGTCTTCTTTCGTCAGTTTGCTGATAAATGAAGGGCTGATAGATGTTCAGGTAGCAGACGGACAGATGTATCTGTACGAATCGCAGCTTGCTGAGCTCGATCGGTTTGCTAACCTATACTATGATCTCTCGGTTAATGTCGAGGGTATAGATATTATTCATAACCTGCTGAAGAAGATGGAGAATATGGAGAAGGAACTCTACATTCTACGAAAGAGACTTCACGTGCATGATAATTTGTGGGAAGGAATCGACTAAGATCACTTAGTTTCCACCTCTTTATCATGTTCCTTTGCTTCTTTTGATAGCTCGGGGTAAGCCACACGGGAGTGGTATATAGTCATCAGCTTGTCTTTAAAGATTGATTTGGCCACCTCTATATCAGAAAAGGTTATCGGGGCATTTCTCAATAGTTTATCAGCCAATTGAGAGTCTATCAGCCTTTCTACCAGATTTGAGATAGATTCTTCTGTATATTCGGGAAGACTGCGTGATGCGGCTTCTATTGTGTCAGCCATCATCAGGATGGCTGTTTCTTTGCTGAAAGGATTAGGCCCGGGATACGAAAAGTCAGCTTCGTCTACGTCTTCATCGGGATGTTCGTTTCGATATGAATTATAGAAATATTTAACTTTTCCGGTTCCGTGGTGTGTTGCAATAAAGTCGATAATTTGTTGAGGTAAATTATACTTCTTGGCAATTTTAATTCCCTCCGCAACATGTCCTATAATAATTTGAGCACTTTCTTTATATCCTAATGCAGTATGCGGGTTCATTCCCGGAATCTGGTTTTCGGTAAAATATGCAGGATTTGTCATCTTACCAATATCGTGATACAGAGCTCCTGTTCTGACAAGTTGAGCATTAGCTCCGATACGCGATGCTACCGCTGCCGCTAAGTTAGATACCTGCATCGAATGTTGGAAGGTTCCCGGAGCTACTTCCGATAGCTTTTGCAGAAGCGGTTTATTGATGTTCGATAGTTCTATCATACTCACACCTGATATAAATCCGAAAGCTTTTTCGCACATGTATACCAGTAAGTATGCGAACATAACAAACATAAAGTTGATGCCGAAATATAAAAACATCAACGGATCTATTTGCTTGAAATCTCCTTTTAGGGCAAGTGTAACTCCTACATAAAGAGAAGCATATGCCAGAAGTATAAAGAATGATGCTTTGATCAGCTGAGATCTTTCAGACAAGTCTTTCAGACTGAAAATACAGACAAATCCGATAGGTACTTGCAACATCAGAAATTCGTGCGGAAAAGGAACCATCAGCGAACTTATGAGTGAGGTGACAAGGTGAGTGATCATGGCTGTACGAGAGTCTATAAAGGTACGCACCATGATTGTTGCTATAGCAAAAGGTATGACGTATACATTTATGCCTGCCTTAAGAAACAGACTCGTGAGTATACAGAATAAGACAATCATGAGTAGCATAAACAGCACATTTCTCCGGTCGAGGTATTCCCGTATCCTGAAAAAACGCAGATAGGTCATGAATGCCATGATAAGAGCCGAAATAAGAATGATATCACCCAGAATCATCCAGTTGCGGCGTGTGCCTGAACCTTCTTTTTCTTCGGTCATTTTTTGCAAAGAGTTGAGCATGTGTACGGTTTTAGCCGTAACAATCTCTCCTCGGTCGATGATTTTTTGTCCCGCCAGGACATTCCCTTCTGCAAAAGGTATTCTCATCATTAGTTCGTCCTTGGCTTTCTTCGAAAGTTCAGTGTCTTGTATGATGTTGTCAAACAGATAGTTGTTGAGATTGAGCGATTGCAGTGTCTGAACACTCAATGTTGAAGGTGCATCGTTGATCAGCTTTTCGTAAGCAAGCTTCGATGTATAGAATGAATTTATCGCTCTGAGGTCGGCGATATTGTCATTACTAACCAGATATAGCTGCTTTAGACTGCTGTTTTCTATCTTTTCATATTCCGTAGCGGAAATAAGTCCGGTTGAATATATCTCACTCATTTTTCGTTGTACGTACGATATATATTCAGTACCAACGTTAGCAGCCTTCGCATCGTTTGTAAATATAGAGATCGATTGTTCGGCCCTTTTTTTATCCTGAGAATAATATCCTACATATTCACGCATGATACTATCCCGTTCGTGTTCTAGCTGAGCCTCAGGTTTATAGATAGGGAAATCGAAAGGGGCAGTAACTAAACCATACCGCCATGGTTTGCCTTCGCTTTCGTCATAACTGACCTTCGATTCGCGTGGGGCAAAATAAGCTATCAGTATTATTGCAAATACAAATAAAACAGGGGTTGGTATATTTACTTTTCTTTTCAGGATTTCCATATATCGTAGTCGGATTGGTTTATCAGCTTTTTAATAAAAAGTTAAAGTCGTCTTTAGAGGTCAGCTCCACAGTTTCTGTTCCATGTTTGAAAATGCGGGCAGAACGTTCTCCTATCAGAGATAATTTGCCGTCTTCGAAATGCAGTATTGTTGATTCTCGTAATCCTACTACATAAATATCAGGGTTTTGTATAATAAACTCAGCTATTCTCATCTCTCTGGTTTCTCCCCCGTGATTGGAAGGATTGTCATCAAGATAATGAGGATTTATCTGAAACGGTACGAGATTGAACGTTTCAAAACTTAAAGGAGCTATTATCGGCATATCGTTAGTGGTGCGCAGGGTAGGACAGGCAACATTTGAGCCGGCACTCCATCCTATGTAAGGTGTCCCCTTTTGTACTTTTTCACGGATTAGATCTATCAGTCCGTTATCCTGTAAAGTACGAGTCAATTTCCATGTATTTCCTCCGCCTACCATGATGGCATCTGCATTGCGGATGGCATCTTGCGGATTATCGAATGTGTGTATGCCTTTAACTGTTAAGCCTACTTCGTTCAGGCTTCCGTTTACTTTGGCTGCATATTCATCGTAAGAGAATGTTACAGCAGCATAAGGCACGAATACTATATTTAAAGGTTTATCACCTAAAAATGACTTGATGGTTTGTTTAGGATATCCCAGATATGATTCTCCGGGGTTGGTTGAATTACTTAATAATAATAATCTCATAAATACTAACTGTTAAGGTCTCAGACCTTTTTATTTGTCTATTCAAGATAAGAACAATAGGGCGTTATAACTTTGAAACACGATATTAAATTCTTACTATTACTTACTTTTATTTTACAAAAATATATATAATATACTTGACTATGTGTATTTTGGTTTATAAAAGTTGCTATATCCGAGTCGGAAGGACCGCCCTATAGCTCTTTTTCATTATATTTGTGATAGATTCATTTAAAATTAAAGTATCATGGTAAAACATATTGTTTTTTGGAAACTCAAAGACGAGGCTAATGGTAATGACAAGGCTGCTAATGCCCAATTGATTAAAGAAAAACTCGAAGATCTGAACGGAAAGATAGAAGGACTGGTAAAGGTAGAGGTCGGGATCAATTTTCTTGATTCTCCGGCAAATTACGATGTTGCTTTGTATTCAGAAGTAGCATCGAAAGAAGCATTGGATTTTTATCAAAATCACCCTCTGCATCAGGCGGTTCTTCCTTTTGTGAGAGAAGTGGTGTCGGGTCGTATTGCCGTTGATTACGAGATTTAAAGGTCTCGGACCTTCTTATTACCTTGGTAAGCGAAGATGTAATAGAAAACAGTTGTTAAGTTCGTAGGCCTATATTAAAAAGAAATGCAACACGAAGATATTATCCGCGATATACGTCGTCGATGCCGTATGGCGATGAATGGCATTGCTTCGGCAAGTATGAGAAGTCATGGATTAAATTATAAACTCAATTTTGGAGTTGATATAAAGAAAATAAAAGAGATTGCCGCTCGTTATGAGTCTGATCTGCAATTGTCAGAGTTGCTATGGCAGGATGGAACCCGTGAATTAAAAATTCTGGCTACGATGCTTTGTCCTCACGATGCTTGCACTAAAGAGTCTGCTTGTGAGTGGGTAAGGCAAATTCCTAATCAGGAGATAAGAGAACAGGTTTGTATTAACCTTTTCCAATCTTTGACATATGCTGATCAATTGGCATCGGAATGGGTTGTTGACAATGATTATGAAGTTCGTACAACCGGATATTGGTTATATGTCCGGCGGATATTGACAAAACAATTGACTCAAAATATAGATATAAGTGCTTTCGTATATCTTTGGGATGATGTAGTGTCTCCACAGGTGTCCCTGAGAAATGCAGCTTTGCTTTTTGCTAAAAATGCAGGCAAACAATCGGCTGCTATTGCCGAAGAGATAATGAGAAATCTGTCTAAGTACAAAGATTCCGAAGATGATTTTCTCCGTGAGATATATGACAGTATAGCGTTTGAGTTCGAATTTTTTTATCAGGGTTAATCGAATAGGTATTTGATTTCTTTGAATCCATATTTTCGGATGTCACCCCATTTTGTTTTCAGTACAAGGATCCCTGTTTCTTCGATATCGGCTATACAGGCAGAGAAAGTACCGTCTTTATCAGCAAAATTATAGAATCCCTCTCTTCGGTAGAGGGATTTTTTATATCGAGTTTTGATTTCTTCTCTATTGATCGGGGTGTTTAGCCCGGTATAATAATCATACAGGTTTTGTAAGATTTTTTTGAGTATGGCAGCTATATCGTAATTGATACCGGTTATTTGTTTCAATGAAACCGGATTAGGGGCATTGCTTTTAAACTTGGTTTGGTTGATATTGATTCCGATGCCTAAAATGGATTGAGTGATATTATAACCCATAATGTCATTTTCGATAAGCATTCCTGTAATTTTTTTATCTTTCCAATAGATGTCGTTAGGCCATTTTATTGTAATATGGTCAGTATATTCGCTTAACACATCTCTTATAGCCAATGATGTGATCTGGGAGATTAAAAACTGATCCTCCGGTTTAATGTTTTTAGGGAAAAGCACCGTACTGAATGTCAGATTTTCTCCTTTTTCAGACTCCCAGGAATTGCCTCGCTGGCCTCTCCCTGCTGTTTGGAATCCTGTGTAAACGGTCGTTCCGTCGGATAGGGTATCGGTACCTATATTTCTTAAATAGGAACTAGTCGAATCCAGTTCTTCTATATATATGATGGGTGATTCGAACATCTGTTATTCGTTTCTGAGATCGTTGTATTCTGTTTGTTTCTTTTTTGGAAGTTTCTTTATTACTTCATCAACCGAGTGCAATATCCAGCCTTTCAGGTCAGTGTCTTTTTTTACTTCTTCAATATAGACCGAGTTCCAGTATTTCTTATTACTATGGTATCCGGGTATTACACATTCATGGTGTTCTCTCAATTCTATGGCATATTCGGGGTCGCACTTCAGGTTTATCATAAATCCCCGCTCTTTGCGATCAAGAGCCATAAAAGCGAACATTTTATCCATCACTTTAAATACTAATACCGTATCATCAAAAGGAAAGCACTCCTCCGCTCCTTTTACCGACAGGCAAAACTCCCGAACTTCTTCTATATCCATAATTTTATCCGTTTAACGGAGGAAAAAACGCATCCTCGATGTGAATAATCTCTGTTTGCTTTTTGTTGAAAATGATTGATATAACATCAAATCTTATTTGCAGGTTTGTTTCTTTGGTTTTGAGGTAATGATCGGCAGCAGCTACCATTCGCTTGATCTTGGCATCCGAAACAGCAGTTTCGGGATTTCCCCAACGTTCCGAAGAACGGGTCTTCACTTCGACAAAAAGAAGAAAATCCTCACACGATGCCACAATGTCAATCTCGTGCCTTTCCCCTATCCAATTACGTTCGATAATAGTGTACCCATTATCGGAAAGGAAATCGGATGCAAGGTCTTCTCCTTGCTTGCCTAGTTTGTTATGCTGTGCCATTGTTTACAAAATAATAGAAATTTATCTTTTTGTCCAAAAATCTATATAACGTTGCGCTACAATATCTGTATTATGGTATTTCTCTACAAATTTACGGCTCATATTGGATAATATAGGAAGTTCCTCCCTTTTCCGAACAATATTTTCGAGTTTTTGAAAAATATCTGTTTCATCAGGAAGTATATTTACAATTGGTTTAAGTTCCTCTTCCCCCAGAAGTGAGTACATCTCAGGTTCTGCACCGCTAACAGCAATCAATCCCTGAGCCATAGCTGTTAAAGCGTTCATTCCCGGCGTGTACGAATATATCTGATCCAACAATACATCCGATTGAGCCATAAGCTTTAGATATTCGGTGTTTGGAATATTCTCTGCTTTGTTAATTTCTACTTTATCCGAATACTTCTTCTCAATAAGTTTAGCACTTTTCAATAAGACATCGGTGCCTTTCAATTGGTCTCTGTCTGATTGGATACCGATAAAGAAACGAACTTTGTCATCTTTCGTCCCTTTTTGTTTGAATGTTAGTGATGCAGTGTCTATAGGGATAGGTATATAGGATAATTTTTCAGAATAAAAAGGACGGTATGATTCATAATATTCATACAAGCATGATATAATTCCATCGCATGTTTCCGCAATATATTGATTTAGATATATTTTTTCTTTTCTTTTCCATTCTTCAGCCAGCATTCCGGCCATCTGTATATTTGTAGCCGTTGTACCTATAAAGTAATCGGAATATCGAAAAACTTTTTTGTCTAAACAAGCTTTTATCCAAAAATGATCAGTACCAAACGCCCCTAAAAAAACTTTGCCGTTCTTACGTTTCAGGTATTTATATAACCATAAATTACTTTCGGCACGCATATCTATAAATAATGGATTTTTGATCTGTACGATATCGTATCCTTTTAATTTATCCAGATTGTTATATATTGTCCACGCATATCTGAAACTGTCTGTAATATTATATCCTCTGCGGCTCAGGTCTATATCCCTTTTGTTATCCATCCACCTGCTGCCGTCCGAAGCTACGGTTACATCGTGTCCGAGCCGGCGCAGACCTTGTGCCAGCGTCCAATGTAAGTTGCTGCATTCTCCTAACAAAAGAATTTTCATCCGGTAAACAGTTACTAAGATTTGTTTTGGTCAAAGGTAAAAATTTTCCGATAAAACTATTCTGTTTATATTTATACCAGAAAACATGATTTGATGGCAAACGATAAAATAGACATAGTGATTCCATGGGTCGATTCTTCGGATTCTTTATGGCAAACTCAATTTAAGGAATACGTTTCTACCAATACGAATGGAGATTGTCATCCGATACGTTATCGGGACTGGGAGTTGATGCGGTATTGGTTCAGAGGGATCGAGCAGTTTATGCCATGGGTCGGAAAGATTCATTTTATAACCTGTGGACATCTTCCCGAATGGATTGGTCTGTCTAATCCTAAACTGAATTGGGTAAAGCATCGCGATTTTATCCCGTCTTGTTATCTGCCCACTTTCAGTGCTAATACTATCGAATTGAATTTGCATCGGATCAAAGGATTATCGGATCGGTTTATCTATTTTAATGATGATATATTTGTGCTTAGGCCGATTCCTGTTAGACGATTTTTCAGAAAAGGACTGCCTTGCGATTTAGGGGTAATGACAGCTAAGCCATCAGATGGAGGGATTATTCATATGGCAATCAATGATCTGGATGTTATAGATAAACATTTCAATAAGCGCAGGCAAATGAGAACGAATTTTCTGAAGTGGTTCAATATTCGTTATGGTATTGGTGTAATCAATAATATACTGCTCGCTCCTTGGCGAGACTTTTCGGGCTTTATAGATCCACATCTTCCGAATGCTTATTTGAAATCGACATTCGAAGAAGTTTGGGCTGCCGAACCCGACATTCTGGAAAAGACTTGTCTTTCTCGATTTCGTTCGAATGAAGATGTGAATCAGTGGCTTTTTCGTTATTGGCAGCTGGCTAAGGGTGATTTTCATCCAGCAGATACCAGACGGAATACAATCTCAATGGATATTACGGATAAGGATATTCAATATATTGTTGATTGTATAACAGGCGGAAATCTTGATATGATCTGTTTGAACGATAATGTTAATATTCAAAATTTCGATATAGTAAAAAAACAGCTTGTAAGAGGATTTGAAATGATCCTTCCCAAGAAGTCTGCTTTTGAAATATAATCTGTTTGTTTCTCTTTTTTCACTAGATCTTAATATTTCAACTCTAACAGAGATATATAGAACTTTTATAAGGGAGATATTTTCAGTATCTTTGCACTTCTCATTTTACAGAATAAAGAATTTAAGGTCACAGACCTATTTATTGTAGAACAGCAATAGCCTGCTATTACTTTAAAATGCAGCATTAAATACTTACTATTACTTATAAAAAATATGTCAGTAAATAAACCCTTGATATTAGTAACCAATGATGACGGCTATCAAGCCAAAGGTATTAACTCTCTAGTAGAATCGCTCATAGGATTAGGCGAAATTGTTGTTGTTGCACCCGATGGACCTCGTTCGGGGATGTCGAGCGCAATCACATCTATACTCCCGATCAGATGCCATCTGCTAAAAAAGGATGAACAGAAAGACGTTACGGTATATGCCTGTTCGGGTACTCCCGTAGATTGCGTAAAGTTGGGCATCAGCGAAATTATTGGTCGTAAGCCCGATTTATTGGTTTCGGGTATTAATCATGGTTCGAATGCTTCGGTATGTGTGTTGTATTCGGGAACGATGGGGGCGGCTATAGAAGGGGCCTTATTTAAGGTTCCATCCATCGGATTCTCGCTGCTCGATCATGATTACAATGCCGATTTCAGTCATACTTATTCTATAACGAGGGCTTTGAGTCAGAAGATATTAAAAACAGGTTTGCCTTCCGGCGTTTGTCTGAATGTGAATATTCCTAATGCCAAAGATGAACTGAAAGGAGTGAAAGTCTGCCGTCAGGCTGCCGGACAATGGGTCGAAGAATTTAAGCGTTCCGAGGATGGAGCTAACAAACAGGTGTTTTGGCTGACAGGACGTTTTGATAATGACGAACCAAATGATGAAGCAACAGACGAATGGGCTTTAGCAAATGGATATGCCTCTATTGTTCCTATTAAAGTGGATATGACGGATCACGACAGTTTATCTCAAATGCTATCACTGGAAGAGTTAGTCTAAACATATTCGATATATGAAATATTTTTTAGTTGCAGGAGAGGCTTCGGGCGATTTGCACGCATCTAATCTGATGTCAGCTCTAAAGTCTAAAGATCCTCATGCCGATTTCAGATTTTTTGGAGGTGATCTTATGCTTGCGCAAGGAGGTATAATGCTTAAGCATTACCGCGAATTGGCATTTATGGGATTTATACCTGTATTGCTCAATCTGGGTACAATCCTCCGCAACATGAAAATTTGTCAGGAAGCCATTGTTGAATATCAGCCTGATGTGGTAATTCTGATCGATTACCCCGGATTTAATATTAAGATAGCCAAGTTTGTAAAAACTAAGACTTCCATTCCAGTTCACTATTATATTTCCCCTAAAGTCTGGGCATGGAAAGAATACAGAGTAAAATCGTTCAAAAAATATGTGGATGAAATGCTTTGCATTCTCCCTTTCGAAGTCGATTTTTTTAAAAAGCATAATTATAAGGTCGATTATGTGGGTAATCCCACAGTAGATGCAGTAGCTCATTATCGAAATTCATCAATAGATGATACCTCGGAGTTGTTTCTCGAAAGTAACTCTTTAGAATCTAAACCTATAATAGCATTGTTGGCAGGTAGCCGTAAGCAAGAGATTAAAGATAATCTTCCGGCAATGCTTGAAGCAGTATCCGCTTTTCCGGCTTATCAACCTGTAATTGCGGGGGCTCCCGGTATTGATGCCGGATATTACAAGGAATACATCGGTACTCATGACTGTAAAATTGTTTTCGGACAAACTTACCGATTGCTTACTTATGCCGAGGTGGCTTTAGTGACTTCCGGTACTGCCACATTAGAAACAGCTCTGTTAAGAACACCTCAGGTGGTGTGCTACAAAACACCGGTTCCAAGGCTTGTTTACTGGGTTTTTAAAAATATATTGCATACACCGTATATCTCACTTGTAAACCTGATTGCTGGAGAAGAAGTGGTAAAAGAGCTTTTTGCGAAGTTTTTTACTCAAAAGAATATTCAGAACGAAGTCGATTTACTGCTTAATGATTTGGAATACAGAAGTAATATGCTGGAAAATTATGATCGGATAATTTCTATTCTCGGAGCTCCCGGAGCATCGGAAAAAGCAGCCGGAATAATAATTGAAAAGCTTGATAAAACGATATTATGATATATATGAAAAAAATAACATTCATCCTCAGCCTTGTCTTGATTTGTTGTTCCATTGGGGCACAGCAGTACCATCGTCCGGTACGTCCGGTCAAAAATGTGATAGTAATGATACCCGACGGTACATCTATCGGAGTTGTATCGGCTGCCCGTTGGTATCAGATATACAATAAACTGGGTGGTCAAAATTTGAGCGTAGACCCATATATCTGTGGTACTGTTAAGACTTTTTCGTCTAATGCACCTATTGGAGACTCTGCTCCTACAACCTCGGCTTATATGACGGGTATGCCCCAGCAAACGGGTAACGTGTCTATATATCCTGTTGCCGATCCAAAGAATGATCTGGTATATGTAGATCCGTCAAAAGCTTATCAACCTCTCACAACCATTTTGGAAGCAGCAAAGGTAGAACAACAAAAGTCAGTAGGATTAGTTGTTACTGTCGAATTTCCGCATGCTACACCTGCCGATTGTTCTGCTCATTATCATAAGCGTGGAGAATATAAATACATTGCATCACAGATGGCGTATCAAAATCTGGATGTCATGTTCGGAGGGGGAAACTCAATTCTTACCGATGATATTAAGCAGCACTTTACAAAGACCAATACTACCCTTATTCAGAATGATATTAATACATTCCGTAATTTTAAAGGGGATAATAAAGTATGGGCTTTATTTCAGGACAGAGAGCTACCTTATGATATAGACAGGGATAGTACTCAGATACCTTCACTGAAAGAAATGACCGAAAAAGCCATAGCTCAATTATCCAAAAATGACAAAGGCTTTTTCCTTATGGTTGAAGGTAGTAAAGTCGATTGGGTCGCACACGGCAATGATGCTGTAGGCTGCATAACAGAATATCTGGCTTTTGACAAGGCTGTTGCTGCTGCCATTGACTTTGCCAAGAAAGACGGGGAAACAGCGGTAATTATTTTGCCCGATCACGGGAATAGTGGTTTTACTATCGGGCGTAGAGATCTGAAAAGTTATGATAAAGCAACTTTCGATCAGCTTTTTGCTAATGTTTCGAAATACAAGCGTACAGGTGAGGGTTTGGAGAAAATATTGATCAATGAAAAGCCTGAAAAGATAAAAGAAGTATTCAAAAAATATACCGATATAGACCTTACCGATGAAGAATTGGCCGAATTGCAGAGTTCGAAAAATTATAAAGAGGCCGATTACATGAAAAAAGCTGTGAGTAAGAATATGGGGCATACTATTGTGGATATAATGAACAGTCGTACTTACTTTGGTTTTACAACCGGAGGACATACCGGAGAAGAAGTTTTTCTGGCAGCTTATCATCCTCAAGGAGATATGCCTTATGGTATGAATACAAATACTCAGATAAATAATTACTTGTTTGATGTATTGGGATTACAAACTTCTTTACCGGATCTGACAACGAAGTTATTTGCCAAGCATAACGAAGTCTTTGCCGGAAAGCAATATTCGATTGATAAGACTACGGATTTTCCTGTGTTAACAGTCAAACAAGGGAAGAATACATTAATCGTTCCTGCATTCAAATCTGTAGCGTATCTCAATGGAAAAGAGTTTGATCTGGGTTCCGTAACTGTATATATAGATAAGAATGATACATTTTATCTTCCGGCAAGTTTAGCGGATAAGTTAAAATAATATTATAAGTATAAGCAACGTTTATAAAGTGATATGCATCTAGTATGTATATCACTTTTTTATTAAAATTAAACAAACACACATACTATGAAAAGAAAAATCTTAACAATTCTTTTATTTGTTTTAGTTTCAACCGCTTTTTATTTACAATCGCAAAACGGATGGAGTCTTGGTGTTAAGGCCGGACTTAATATTTCTTCTGCCGGAGGAGATTTCTCTGATGCTAATTCCCGATTAGGATATAATGCGGGTATTATTGCTGATTATAATTTCAGTGAAAGTATATTTTTTCGTACAGGTCTTGATTTTACATCTAAAGGGGCGAAGTATAAAGATGCATGGAACAATATAGCATCAGATGGTACAACAGGATATCAAAAAAGATATTATCATCTGAATTATCTGCAATTACCTTTAAGCTTGGGGTATAGAATTGCGGCAACAGAAAATATAAATATGACAGTTAGTGCAGGTGCATATCTGGCTTATGGTGTTTATGCCAGAGAAAAATATACAGCACATAGTTGGTGTGGAACTCCTCCGACTACACCTGATGTTACTATTACGAGCAAAGGTTTTGACGATTCCGGTATGCGAGCATTCGATTCTGGGCTTTTAGGTGGGGTTGGTCTCGAATATAAACAATACATGTTATTAATCGGTTATGAGATGGGTTTATATAATACAATGTCCGGAAAATACGATGGGGGAGACCCTTCATGGAAAAATCGTAACTGGTCATTTTCTTTAGGATATAGATTCTGAAAAGTCAGTCAGGTATATTATTAGTAATAGCAAGTATTTAATGATATATTTTTAGTTTATAACAGACTTTGGCTGTTTACTTACCAAAGCAACGTTTAGAGCATCAAGTTTACCTGAGCTTTGCCAAATCACGATAAACGACTGCTGTAATTGAATAAATAGGTCTGAGACCTTAAAGTATTAAATAGTGTGCAAAAAAATGACTACCTTTGCACGCTATTTCTATATTATAAACTTAAACTGAATCACAATATGATTACAGCAGACCAACTCAAAGAAGTGTTGGAGCGCGAGTCAGCGCTGAGGGGGTATCTTTGACATTGATGCAAAGATAATTCAACTCGAAGAAGAGGAAATAAGAACACAAGATCCGGATTTCTGGACAGATAATAAAGCGGCCGAAGCTCAAATGAAAATAATCAGAGAGCTAAAAGGTTGGGTTAATGGGTATAACGAAGTAAAAGCCGGAGTAGAAGAACTGCAGCTGGCTTATGACTTTCTTAAAGAAGGAATTACTTCGGAAGAGGAAATCGATGAGGCGTACAATAAAGCAATTGCTTTGCTCGAAAATCTGGAGCTGAAGAATATGCTTCGCCGTGAAGAAGATAAACTCGGAGCTGTTTTGAAAGTAAACAGTGGAGCCGGAGGAACCGAAGGACAGGATTGGGCTTCAATGCTCGTGCGTATGTATCAACGTTGGTGCGAATCCAGAGGATATAAAGTCACCATTACGAATTGGCAGGATGGAGACGAAGCCGGAATTAAGACAGCAACTATGCAGGTCGAAGGTGACTTTGCTTACGGTTATCTTAAATCCGAAAACGGGGTTCACCGTTTGGTACGTGTTTCTCCATATAATGCACAGGGTAAACGTATGACTTCTTTTGCTTCTGTGTTTGTTGTGCCTTTGGTAGACGATACAATAGAGATAGAAGTAAACATGGGAGACATTACCTGGGATACTTTCCGTTCGAGTGGAGCGGGAGGACAGAATGTCAATAAGGTTGAAACCGGAGTTCGTCTTCACTACAAGTATAAAGATGAAGAAACCGGAGAAGAAAAGGAAATTGTGATTGAAAATACCGAAAGCCGTTCTCAATTCGGAAATAAGGATAATGCAATCCGATTGCTGAAATCTCAATTGTATGAGCTTGAGTTGGAAAGACGCAGCCGCATGCAATCGGAGGTTGAGGCTGGTAAGAAAAAAATAGAATGGGGATCGCAAATCCGCAGTTATGTTTTTGACGACCGAAGAGTTAAAGACCACCGTACCAATTACCAGACATCAAATGTAAACGCTGTAATGGACGGAGATATCGATGAGTTTATCAAGGCTTATCTGATGGAATTTGGGGGAGAGGCTTAATAGATAATAAATCAATATGTAAGGATGGATCAGAAATGATCCATCCTTTTTTTATCTCCACCTTAGATTTAAATAGATTATGTATCCATTCATCGAATCATGCTGCATCAAGATCATTGAAATCATATAAACTGACCGATCAGAATCTCCATTTCATCGATTTTAGAAGACGAAAGAATGCCTGATAGCCTTTATCCATAAAGGGATTCTGTTATTTTTGTCTGTGTCCAAAAATAAATAAAGGTATGAAAAAAGTATTAAGCCTTCTGGTTCTGTTTTTTATTATTACGTATTCATTATCGGCTCAGTTAAGCGTAAAGTTAGGAGCAAAAGGTGGATATAGCCTATCCAATGTCTCTACGTCGAAGGGGGCGACTAATTTCGACAGCTATACCGGCTATCATGCAGGGCCTATTGCTGAAATAGGGAAAGTAAACAGTCAGTTTTCGTTGGTTGTCGGTATGATTTTTGCGAAACGGGGGCTTGAGAATACTTCGGTTAAGGTTAGTAACTCTTATGTAGATATTCCTGTTAATCTGAAATATAGCTATTCTTTTTCCAACTTCTGGGGTGCTTATGCTTTGGCCGGACCGTATGCCAGTTTTCGATTATCCGGAGATGACTATATTAAAGGAAGCGGACTTCCTGATAAGTGGTATACGAAGAATGTAACCGGCGGACTTAGTTTCGGAGCAGGTTTTAGCTTTTTCAAAATGATTCATTTGGGCGCAGAGTACCAATACGGACTATTCAAAGATTATAGCTCATCGAAGTACAATGCTAAGAACAGATCATTATTGTTTTCTGTTGGTTTCACATATTGAAGACAAGTTAACCGATAACCTCAAAACGGGCAAACTTTAGCAGAAGTTGCTTTGTGCCTGCATTCTCGAATTCAACAGTAGCTTTGCGGCTCGAAGCATCTCCATCCAAAGCAACCACTTTTCCAATACCAAAGCGTTCGTGTTTGATTATAGCTCCGGTTTGCACACCGTATACATCGTTGCTGACCGGCGTTTTGGGTTGAGCTGTCTTTGCATTTACAAAGTTCGGACGATTAGAATATGCTGATTGAATTGGAGTTTCCTTTTTCTCAAAAATAGGAGACTCTCTTCTTTTGACTTCCTGCAGTTCTTCTTTTTCTTCTCTGTTTTTTCTGACGTTATCCCAGAATCCACCTTGCGAATATTGAGTTTGTATGCCATCCAGTACTCCGGCATTGGCTTTAATGTATTCACTGTCTATGTCTTTCAAAAATCGGCTGGGGTGGCATGGATTTGTCTGTCCGTTTCTGAAACGGCTTTTGGCATAGGTCAACATGCAAAACTGTTCGGCTCGGGTGATGGCCACATAGAACAACCGCCGTTCTTCTTCTAAACCTCTAGGTTCGGATTTAGTCATAGATGACGGAAATAAATCTTCTTCTAGCCCTACGATAAACACATTCTTAAATTCCAGACCTTTAGATGCGTGAATAGTCATCATTGTAACTTTCTCCTGATCTTCTTCCTTGTCGGTATCCTGATCGCTTAAAAGTGAGACTTCCGATAAAAAGTCGATAAGCCCTATACGGGTTTCACCTTCTTCGATACGGGTTTCGCAAAACTCATGTATTCCACCTAACAATTCCTGAAGGTTTTCCTGCCTGCTCATTCCTTCGGGTGTCTGATCCTGATAAGCTTCTCTGGCAATGCCACTTTCTTTTACTATCTTGGTGGCTATGTCGTATGCGCTGGCTACAGGTAACTCGTGAATAAATCCGGAAAGCAGCTGCTGAAAATCGCCTAATTTTTTGGCTGTACCAGAGTTTACATTCAAATTGTATTTCAGAGGGTCTTGGATTACTTCCCAAAGACTCACATTGTGCAGTTGAGCGGTATCTGTAATCTTACCCACCGTAGTGGCTCCTATTCCGCGTGTAGGATAATTGATGATTCGTTTGAATGCTTCTTCGTCTTTCGGATTTACCACCATACGGAAATAGGCAATCACGTCTTTAATCTCCTTCCGCTGATAGAAAGATAATCCTCCATAAATACGGTACGGAATATTCTTTTTACGTAATGATTCTTCAAAGACACGAGATTGGGCATTTGTTCTGTACAAAATGACAAAATCACTGTAAGAAGCATTTTCTATCCGTCGGATATCCTGTATCTTATTGGCAACTATAATCCCTTCTTCGAAGTCTGAAAAAGCACTCGAAACTTCGATTTTCTCACCAACCGCATTTTTTGAAAATACATTCTTTTGTATCTGTCCCTTGTTTTGTTTGATGAGGCTGTTTGCTGCATTTACAATATTCTGGGTCGAACGGTAGTTTTGTTCCAGCTTGAAGATACGGGCTTCGGGATAATTGCTCTTGAAATTAAGGATATTGTCGATATTTGCTCCACGGAATGAGTAGATACTTTGGGCATCATCTCCTACTACACAAACACGATGATGAGAATCGGCTAGTTGTTTTACAACCAAATACTGGGCGAAATTGGTATCCTGATACTCATCTACCAATATATACTGAAACCTGTTCTGGTAAGCAGCCAGAACATCGGGATGATCCCTGAATAAACGGTTGGTATGATACAATAAATCATCGAAGTCCATAGTGTTAGCCGCAGACAAACGAGTACTGTATATTTTATAGATGTCTTTAACCTGAGGAACTTTGGCTTTCATGTCATATTCGAGCATTTCTCGGCTTTGAGCATAAGCTATGGGTGATACAAGTGCGTTTTTAGCATTCGATATCATAGACTGGATACGTGCCGGCTTATATACTTTATCGTCAAGCTGAAGCTCTTTGATGATTGTCTTGATCAGGTTTCTCGAATCAGCCGAGTCGAATATCGTAAAATTGGACGTGAAGCCGAGCTTTTCCGCTTCGGTTCTTAATATGCGAGAAAATATGGAGTGGAATGTTCCCATCCACAAACGCCGGGCAATATTTTCGCCCATAAGCAGACCTACACGGGCTTTCATCTCACGAGCCGCCTTGTTGGTGAAGGTCAAAGCCAGAATATTCTGAGGAGGAAGATCCAATTTTAGCAGGTAAGCGATCTTATAAGTCAGCACACGGGTTTTTCCGGAACCGGCTCCGGCTATAACCAGTGAGGGACCGTCGTTGTACTCGACAGCATTGCGTTGGGATGTATTTAGTTGTTCCAATAATTCTTCCATGATTGTATTTTAAGGTCTGAGACCTTTTTGTTACTTAGAAGAACAAAGATAAACAATGAAATACACCCGTTGCAACAATTTAATATAATTTACTAACACTGCGGATTAGTATGGTTTAATACTGCCGACTCCGCTTTTCGATATTTCTGTGTGTTTTGGAGCTCCTTTGTATCTGACATTGCCGACTCCGCTCATTTTGGCTTTGAGGTAATCGGTTGTATAGGTTTCTATTTTTCCGATGCCTGATACATTGCAGTCGGTATTGGCTGCGTTTAGTTCATATGCGTAAATATCTCCTTTACCGCTTACGTTTAATACCGAGTTACGGACTGTACCACCAAAAGTAAAATTAGCTACACCGGACAGGTTCGCGTTCAGATTGTCACATTTAAGGTCATAAGCTTTTATACTTCCTACTCCTGAAAAATTGATTGCTAAATTCTTAGAATCGAGCGGATTTCTTAATTCAATATTACTTACCCCCGAAACCTGTACTCCTGCTAATGACCTGGAGTTTGTATAAACTTTGCAATGCTTTGTTTTCAGATTTTCGGTAGAACGCAGTATTAATACACCGTCTTTCACCGAGACTGAAATATAAGGCAGCAGATTCTCGTCGGTTTCTACGATTAAGTACGGGCGACTAAGCGGTTTTTGCTCGTAAATGATATCTGCTTGATTCTCAACTTTGATTCTGGAGTAATCTCCGATTGAATATTCTTGCGAAACTATATAACTATTGCCTTTGATAGTCTGGGATGAATTTTGAAAAGTTGATCCCCCAACCTGACATGAAGTTATGGTAAGAATACAGATGAACAATAATAGAATGTTTTTCATTTCTCTTCTTTTTATTTCTTGCTGATTGAACCCGAGCCACGTACCGATTTATTTAATTGACGGGGAGAGCCTGCGTATGTAATATCTCCACTGCCTCTGACTTCGGCGTTAAGTTGTCCGCTTGCATTTACCGATAAATCTCCCGACCCTTTTATCAGGCAATCGGCATTTTTCGATGATAGCGAAATGGTGTTCAGGTCTCCACTTCCGGTAATTGTAGCCGAAAGGTAATCGGTTTGTCCTTTCAGTGTGATATCACCTGATCCTTGAATCCATGTTGTCAGATGTTTTGTGTTCAGGTTATTTGCAGATACATCACCTGATCCTTTTACATACACTTCAAATTTATCGGCTTGTATCTTTCCTTGTAAATACAAGTCTCCGGATCCTTTTATGCCGGCTTTAACCAATGATGTAGAGTTGGTATATATTCTGAAGCGCGTAGGACTCATGTTTGTATTGGGTTTTGTACCTAGAGTCAAAATGCCATTCTGTACCTGCACTTTTACATACTGCATAAGGTTTTCGTCAATCTCCACACGCAAATAAGGCTTTTGGTTTGGCTTTTGTTCATAATATACATCTGCCGACCCCAAGGCTTCTATTACAGAATAATTACTGATGGAGATTTCTTTTGTTTTGATATTGCGGTTACCACGTTCTCCAAATCCAAAAGCGTAACATGTAGTTACGGATAATACTGCGAGTAAAATTACACCTAAAGCTTTCATATTCTATTCTATTTAAATTCTGTTTATATAATACGACTGATTATATGCTTAATTAGTTACACTGTTTGTCGAAAAAAAATGAAGTTGCCTGTTTTATATCTTTATTTATTCAGAAAACATTAACTCTTTATTTCTGCTTTCTCATTCTTATGCTAAAATTATGCCATTAATACTAATTAGTTGATATGTAGGGTGTTGGTTTGTTGAAGGACACTCCCGTCTGTAAAATTTATTTACAGCTATTTGTAAAGATATTTACAATATGGAAGCTTTAGTATTTATTGGTGAAGTCCTCTGTGTGTTCTATCATAATAGAGTTAAAAAATGTAATAGTGTATCTTTCGATTAAGTAAATATGTCATGTATGTTACTTTTTGTATAACTTTACATCAATTAAGCAAAAACACGTGTAAACTAATAATTGATCTCAGAGTGATAGATGGTCGTTGTTTTTTTATACTTGGTAAATTAATAAAAAGGTCTGAGACCTTAATGGTATTGTATGAAGAAGATATTTATTGCATCAGTAGCCTTGTTGATGACTTTCTCTGCATGGGCTCAAACAGATAGCACAGGCTATCAATTCTCAGTGGTAAAACAAAACCCAATTACGTCAATCAAAAATCAGGGTAGCAGCGGAACTTGCTGGAGTTTTTCGGGAGTAGGTTTTCTCGAATCTGAATTGCTTAAAATGGGTAAAGGCGAACAGGATTTATCCGAAATGTATATTGTCCGCCGTAATTATGAAGATAAAGCTCAGAAGTATCTCCGTTTGGACGGTCATTTGAATTTTGCGCAGGGAGGCTCTTTTGCTGATGTGATTGAAACAATAAACGAATACGGAGTTGTTCCGAATGAAGCAATGCCTGGACTGAATTATGGTGAAACCGGTCATAAGCATGGTGAACTAGCTGATGGGCTTACCGGATATCTTGAAGGGATTCATAAAAACGGAAATAAAAGATATTCGACTGCATGGTTTACCGGCTTCAAAGGGATTCTGGACGCTTATCTGGGTGAAAAGCCTCAGTCATTTACATATAAAGGTAAAACTTATACTCCTCAGAGCTGGGCAAAAGAGCTAGGCTTAGATAGTAATAATTATGTTTCTATTTCATCATTTACTCATCATCCGTTTTATGCGCCATTTGCAGTCGAAGTTCCTGATAACTGGCGTTGGGCTTTGTCATACAATGTACCTATGGATGATATGATCAAAATAATGGATAATGCGATTGAAAAAGGATACACTATCGCTTGGGCATCAGATGTAAGCGAAACAGGTTTTACCCGTAACGGACTTGGTGTATATCCCGATGATAATGCTCCTGAAAATATCGGATCGGATCAGGCTCACTGGCTTGGACTTTCAGCTACTCAAAAAGTAACAGAGTTGAGAAAGAAAATAGAAGCCGGCCCCGTAAAAGAAATAGCTGTTACTCAGGATATGCGTCAGGCAGGTTTTGATAATCAGGAAACAACAGATGACCACGGTATGCAGATTTTTGGTATTGCAAAAGACCAGAACGGAGCGAAATATTATATGGTGAAAAATTCGTGGGGAGAAACCGGAAAATATAAAGGCATCTGGTATGTATCGGAAACTTTTGTTAAGTATAAAACTATCAGCTTTGTAGTAAATAAACAGGCATTGCCTAAAGATATTGCAGACAAATTGAAGCTGTAAGCCGATAATATTTGATCATACATAAGATCGGAATGTGCGTTTGGCATATTTCGATCTTATTGTATATATATCTACGTTTTTTTTATCTACTTTTGTAAGCATTTTTAACTGAGGACTCAGATCTTTTTCTTGGATTTTTTCAGATATAATAACGATAAGCAGTTTATTGATTGATGATTGATAATTTCTGAAGGTTTGGTATCCGGATGTTTATATTGAGTGGTTGTGAATTTTTTATGATATATTTGAGGTTACAACTACTTGCTGTAATTATCAAGGAGAATCGGAAAAGGTAAGAAATCCTTGACTACTTAAGAATAAACAATAGATAAAAATATTTGCTAAAAATAATAAAATAGGTCTGCGACCTTAATTTCTTTCACATATGAGTTCTAAAGTCAGAGTACGTTTTGCACCTAGTCCAACCGGACCTCTTCACATCGGAGGTGTAAGAACAGCATTGTATAACTATCTTTTTGCAAAACAACACGGAGGTGATTTTATCCTTCGTATCGAGGATACCGATTCTCAGCGGTTTGTTCCCGGAGCAGAAGATTATATCATAGAGGCATTAACCTGGTTAGGTCTGAAATTTGATGAGGGTACACATATCGGTGGAGAATACGGACCTTACCGCCAATCTGACCGAAAGGAAATCTATAAAAAATATGTCGATCAATTATTAGAAAAAGGTGCGGCATATATAGCATTCGATACTCCCGAAGAGCTTGAACAGAAAAGACAGGAGATAGAAAATTTTCAATACGATGCTTCTACCCGCGGACAGATGAGAAATTCTCTTACTCTGCCGAAAGAAGAGGTGCAGTCGCTTATTGATAACTCAACAAACTATGTTGTTCGTTTTAAAATAGAACCGAATGAAGATGTTGTGGTTAATGACCTGATAAGGGGCAAAGTAACGATCAACTCATCGGAACTTGATGATAAGGTTTTGTATAAATCTGCCGATAATCTGCCGACATATCATCTTGCTAATATTGTAGATGACCATTTGATGGAGATAACACATGTAATACGCGGTGAAGAGTGGTTGCCATCGGCTCCGTTGCATGTTTTATTATACAGAGCTTTCGGCTGGGCAGATACCATGCCGCAATTTGCTCACCTATCTTTATTATTGAAGCCCGATGGAAAAGGCAAATTAAGTAAACGGGATGGCGACCGTCTCGGATTTCCGGTATTTCCATTGGAGTGGAAAGATCCTAAATCGGAAGATATTTCTTCAGGATACAGAGAAAGCGGTTATTTGCCCGAAGCTGTTATTAACTTTCTTGCTTTATTAGGATGGAATCCGGGAAATGATCAGGAGTTAATGTCTATGGATGAACTGATCCACACATTCAGTATTGAAAAATGCAGCCGCAGCGGTGCAAAATTCGATTTCGAAAAAGGAAAATGGTTTAATCATCAGTATATTCAATCTGCATCAAACGAAGAAATAGCCCGTATTTTCGAAAAACAACTGGTCAAAGAAGGTATCCACTCCGAACCTGCCTTTGTTGAAAAGGTAGTGGGTTTGGTCAAAGAGCGTGTGAGTCTGCTTCCCGAGTTGTGGGGGCAATCCTCTTTTTTCTTTGTTGCACCTGTCTCATACGATGAAAAAACAGTAAAAAAACGCTGGAAAGAAGAAACTCCCGCACAGTTGACCGAATTGATCGGGGTTTTATCTGATATATCCGATTTCTCATCTGAAAATCAAGAAGCCATTGTGAAAAAATGGATAGAAGATAAAGAATATCATTTGGGAAATATAATGAATGCCTTCCGTCTGGCTGTAGTAGGAGAGTCTAAAGGGCCTCATATGTTCGATATAACAGCAGCTATCGGAAAAGATGAAACTCTGAAACGTCTGGAAACAGCTATTTCTAAAATTGAATACAAAGCATAAGCATGTATAATTTTATTATTGGTCTTTACGCCCTTATCGTAAACCTTATTTCGCCGTTCCATCGTAAAGCCCGCCTGATGGTAAAAGGGCATCGGGAAGTATATTCCAAATTGAAGGAAAAGATAGACCCCGATGCTAAATATATATGGCTGCATGCAGCCTCATTAGGAGAGTTTGAACAAGGGCGGCCGATCCTTGAAAAGATAAAGGCTCAGCATCCTTCTTATAAAATTCTGCTAACATTCTTCTCTCCTTCGGGATACGAAGTTCGTAAAAATTACGATTTAGCAGATATTGTCTGCTATTTGCCTTTCGATCGGAAACGGAATGTAAAACGTTTCCTGAATCTGGCAAATCCTGCAATAGCGATATTTATCAAATACGAATTCTGGTACAACTATATCAATCAGTTACATAAAAGGAATATTCCGACCTATATGGTGTCGGCTATCTTCCGTCCCAATCAGATATTTTTCAGATGGTACGGAAAAGCTTATTGTAAGATGCTTTCGTTCTATGAATGTATCTGTGTGCAGGATGATAACTCCAAATCGTTATTGGAGGGTATCGGAGTCAAGAATGTGGAAGTTTGCGGAGATACCCGTTTCGACCGTGTATTGGATATCAAATCGCAGGCTAAATATTTGCCGGTAGGAGAAGCTTTTTCAAAGGATAAAGACGGAAATAAACAGTTAACATTGGTTGCCGGTAGTTCATGGCCGAAAGATGAAGATGTATTTGTTGAATATTTTAATAATAATCCGAATCTCAAGCTGATTATAGCACCGCATGAAATTCATGATGCTCATTTAAGTTATATAGAAAGTATACTTAAGCGTCCTTCTATTCGTTATACAAAAGCTACCCCTGAAAATGTATCACAGTTCGACTGTCTTATTATAGATACATTCGGATTATTATCTTCGCTTTACAGATATGGCGAAATAGCTTATGTAGGTGGAGGATTCGGTGTAGGTATTCATAATGTGTTGGAAGCCGCAGTGTATAATATTCCTGTGATTTTCGGACCTAACTTTAAGAAATTCAGAGAAGCAAATCAATTACTCGAAACAGGAGGAGGATATTCCATCCATGATTATGATACTTTCCTGAGCTTGATGGATGAATTTATTGAATATCCTAAGGTGCTTGAAGCAGCCGGAACTCATGCCGGAGAATATGTAACAGGCAATGCCGGAGTCGTCGATAAAGTAATGAAGATTATAAAATTTTGAACGGTTTTTAGACGCAGAACCTTACTTTAAGTTTTAAGTGATAACTAAGTCAATAAAAAGGTCTGAAACCCCGCACACCCTTTTAACGGGTGTGTAATTGTTTAAAGAAGTCCCAAATTACTATACCCGTTGTTACTGCTACATTAAGAGAATGTTTTGTGCCGAATTGTGGTATTTCTATACATCCGTTGCAGATGTCGATTACAGGCTGCTGCACACCTTTTACTTCGTTGCCCATAACAATCGCGTATTTTTGAGAAGTATTTAACTCTAAATTGTCGAGCATTGTACTGTTATGTACTTGCTCAATGGCAAAAACATGATAACCTTCCTCTTGTAGTGACTTTACAGCATCAATAGTTTCTGCGAAATATTTCCATGTTACAGAATGTTCAGCTCCCAGTGCAGTCTTATGTATCTCTGCGTTTGGTGGAGTCGCACTTATTCCGCACAGATAGATAGCTTCAACCAGAAAAGCGTCTGAGGTACGAAATACCGATCCTATATTGTTCAGACTCCGTATATTGTCAAGAATGACAATCAGAGGGATTTTTTTTGTCGTTTTGAATTCTTCCGGAGATATACGGTTCAGTTCTGTTATCTTGAGTTTCTTCATTTTCTTTACGGTCTCAGACCTAATTTCCGTGACTTAATCTATAATCAATACACTGGCATAATCCATGTCGGCTCCCATCGGCGGATTATTTTTGGATAGCTTTAGTTCGATATTTTCAATAGCGGGATATGTTTTGCGTAAAGCCGAAATAATCCTACCTGCAACATGTTCCAGTAATTTAGACGGGATAGCCATTTCTTTTTTTACCATTTCAAAAACATCGGCATAGCTTATTGTATCTTCCAGGCTGTCTGACCGGACGGCATCCATAACATTGATTTTTATTTTCAGATTGATCAGATAGTGGTTTCCCACGATTCGTTCTTGCTCTCCAACCCCGTGATAAGCATACAACCTGACGTTTTCCAGTAATATGTAAGTTTCCATTTTAATAGTAGAATTGAGGTGCAAAGCTAAGTTTTTTTTTTACATTTGTTATCTTCAAGCAGCGGTAAGTAGTTTCATCCTTATTCGGAGGTTGAAATATTTAGCCTTTGATTGTGCTTGGTAAGTCAGTAAAAAGGTCTGAGACCGAAATAACTTCATTTAGAAAAATTGATATATGTTGAATCGTAAGGAAGTCGTGCCTACCCCCAGTGGCATGCATAATGTACTCTCTGCCGGAACAGTTCTAACAGGAAACCTTGTAACACAGGATGATATCCGTATCGACGGTGTTATAGAGGGAAATATCATAAGTAAAGGAAAAATCATTATCGGTAATAACGGGCATGTGTCCGGCGATGTCGAATGTACCAATCTGGACTTACTGGGTAAAGTCTCGGGAAATGTGATCTGTGAAGATACTATAATTTTAAGAGCTACGGCAAACCTGATCGGAGATATAATTACGCAGGTGATAGAGATAGAGCCGGGAGCAAGATTTTCCGGATCATGTAAAATGAAGAGCTGACCAATACTTCAGGGCGGTCATAATGATAGAGAAAAAAGGTCAGAGACCTTAAAAACTGTTTTCAGTCATGGGAAATATTATAAATCATAGATTATCGTCTTTAAGACGTTTTTTAGAAGAAAAAGACCTTCATGCGTTTATAATACCAAGTACCGATCCTCACCTGAGTGAGTATCCTGCTTCGCATTGGGCTTCGAGAGAATGGATCAGCGGTTTTACCGGTTCTGCCGGAACGGTTGTTGTAACCCGAGACAAAGCCGGACTTTGGACAGATTCACGTTATTTTCTGCAAGCGGCGCAACAACTCAATGGTTCGGATATCGAGCTGTTCAGAGAAGGATTGCCGACTACACCAACTATAGAAGAATGGTTGCTGTCTGAATTATCAGATGGAAATAATGTCGGTATTGATGGCAATGTCTATGCGGCACAAGATGCTTATCAGTTAACAGCCCGTTTAAACTCCAAAGGTTTACACCTGATTTCAGACTATGATCCGTTTGACTCAATCTGGAACGACAGACCTCATATACCCACCAACACAATATTCGAATTGCCTGTGAAATATTCGGGCATAACTGCTTCTGAGAAGATAAAGGCAGTAAGGAAAGTTTTGAAAGACAGTAATGCCGATTCGATACTTATATCATCACTCGATACGGTTGCGTGGTTGTTCAATATTCGTGGCAATGATGTTCATTGTAATCCTGTAGCCGTATGTCATGCTTATGTATCAGTAAATGAAGCTATCATCTTTATCAATCCGAAGAAGCTGACCGAAGAAATCGTTCGTTATTTTCATGAAGAAGGTATTACTATAGCCGATTATACAAAAGTTTCGGATTATATACAGAGTATAAAAGAGGAAACAAAAGTTTGTCTTCAGGGTACGAAAGTGTCTTTCAGCCTTTACAATAAGATTCCTGATTCATGCAGGATTACAGATATTCCGTCTCCTGTGGATTTGATGAAGAGTATAAAAAATGAAACCGAAATACAAGGGTTTCATAATGCAATGGAGCGGGACGGTGCAGCATTGGTACGTTTCTTTATGTGGCTCGAAAAGGCTGTCGGTACAGAAGATATTGAAGAACTTACCATTGTAGAAAAGCTGGTAGAGTATCGTAGTGAGCAGGATCTCTTTGTCGGTGAAAGTTTCGATACTATCGCCGGATATCAGGCAAACGGAGCTATCGTGCATTACCATGTGACACCTGAGAGTTCGAAAAAGATAAAACCCGAGGGATTCTTATTGATTGATTCGGGGGCGCAGTTTTTTGACGGTACTACAGATATTACCCGTACCGTGGCATTGGGTGAAATCAGCGAGCAGATGAAAAAAGACTATACAATGGTACTGAAAGGTCATATCAGTTTGGCAACCTGTATATTTCCTCAGGGAACAAGAGGAAGCCAATTGGATATTCTTGCCCGTAAGGCTCTTTGGGATAACGGTTTGAATTATTTGCATGGTACAGGACATGGTATAGGTCATTTTCTGAATGTTCATGAAGGACCTCAAAGTATACGTATGAATGAAAATTCGACTACTTTGCAGCCCGGTATGGTTACTTCCAATGAGCCGGGTCTGTATAGAGCTAATAAGTATGGTATCCGCATAGAGAATCTGATTGTGACCAAAGAAAAATGTGTAACTGAATTCGGTGCATTTTATTCTTTTGAAACATTGACCCTTTGTCCGATAGACACGACTCCTATCGTGAAAGGAATGTTGACTGCGGATGAAATTAGCTGGTTCAATAATTACCATCAGTATGTATACGACCGATTGTCTCCAAATCTGACAGAGGATGAAAAGAATTGGTTAAAAGAAAAAACAAAAGCAATATAAGGTTTGAAACCTGTAAACAACTATAAAGTATGGCTTTAATAAAAGAAGTAAGAGGATTTACTCCCGAAATAGGAAAAAATGCATTTTTAGCGGATAATGCTACAATTATAGGTGATGTGATAATGGGTGACGATTGCAGCGTATGGTTTAATGCTGTGTTGCGTGGCGATGTAAACTCTATTCGTATCGGAAACCGAGTGAATATTCAGGATGGATCAGTATTGCATACGTTATACCAAAAATCGACTGTAGAGATCGGAGATGATGTTTCGATAGGACATAATGTAGTGATACACGGGGCTAAAATCGAAAATGGAGCATTGATAGGTATGGGGGCGATTGTGCTTGATCATGCGGTAATCGGTGAAGGTGCCATCGTTGCGGCTGGTTCGGTTATTCTGAGCGGAACTATTGTGGAACCGGGAAGCATTTATGCCGGAGTACCTGCTAAATTTGTGAAAAAGGTAGACTCGGAACAAGCTAAAGAAATGAATCAGAAAATTGCAAAAAATTATCTGATGTATTCGGGTTGGTTTAAGGATGAAGAATAGAACGGTTAAATAAATATATGCGTTATAATTTGCGGGTAGGTGAAGTCATTTACCCGTTTTTTTATTCGCATGGGTGCAGATTCATTTTTAGAATTTTTTATCTATAAGGTAAGAATGAGCAAATACGCCAATGTGAAAATGAGATAATAAGGTATAAAGTGACAATGACAAAATGTGCAAAAGGCATGTTACCTTTGTAACCTTTTTGGGTAAAAAACTAGTTTATTACTGATCTTGAATATCGGCTATGATACAATTTATTAGAAAATGGTTTGATAAATATAAGACAGCTAAACTTAAATATCGCATTGCAATACCTGTAATTCTGATATTATTGGTTTGGTATATCTTTTGTCTGCCTTCTCCATTGTTCGATGTGCCATACAGTACGGTTGTTTCTGACCGAAATGGTGAATTGTTGGGGGCGCGTATTGCCGATGATCAGCAATGGCGTTTTCCTACGGTAGATTCCGTTCCTGATAAATACAAAACCTGTTTGGTTGAATTTGAAGATCAGTATTTCGGATATCACTGGGGGATTAATCCAGTATCAATATTCAGAGCTGTTAAACAAAACCTGAGTCAAAAGAGGATTGTAAGCGGAGCCAGTACCATCACGATGCAGACAATAAGGCTTTCCCGAAAAGAGAAGCGGACATTCGGCGAAAAGTTCATCGAAATGATAATGGCCACCCGTTTGGAGTTTTCTTATTCTAAAGACGAGATTATTAACTTATATGCTTCTCATGCTCCGATGGGAGGGAATGTGGTTGGTATAGAGGCTGCTTCGTGGCGCTATTTCGGGCATCAATCTTCCACATTGTCATGGGCTGAGGCTGCGACATTAGCTGTATTGCCTAACTCTCCGGCAATGATGCACTTCGGGCGGAACAGAGCCAAATTGTTAACTAAAAGGAATAACCTGCTCAAAAAGCTTCACGATAAGAATATTCTGGATAAAACCGATTACGAGCTCGCTGTATCGGAGCCTTTACCTTTTGAACCGTATGCTTTACCGGTAGTGGCTCCTCATTTGGTTACCAAAATATATATGGAGCAAGGAGGGCGGCAAGTGCGCACTACAATTGACAAACAGCAGCAATTACTTATTGAAAATATCCTGGCTCGCTGGAATGCCGAATTTGCCCAGAATGAGATTAAAAATATAGCAGCAGTGGTTGTTAATGTCGAAAAAAACGAAGTGGTTGCATATTGCGGCAATGTACATTTCGATAAGAGTATATCTGCCAATCAGGTTGATATATTGCAGGCTCCCCGCAGTACAGGAAGTATACTCAAGCCTTTTTTGTATTGTGCGATGCTGGATAACGGGCAATTACTGCCGAATCAGTTATTGGCGGATATTCCGATCAATATAAACGGATTTACCCCTAAAAATTTTAGTCTGAACTATGATGGAGCAGTACCCGCATCCGAGGCTTTGGCGCGTTCGTTGAATATTCCTTTTGTGGTATCACTGCGTAAATATGGAGTTCCTAAACTCTATAATTTGTTGAAGGATGCAGGTATGTCAACTTTATCCCGGTCTCCCGACAATTACGGATTATCTCTTATTCTGGGAGGAGCCGAGGGTAAACTTTGGGATATTGTATCGATGTATACGCACATGGCGCAGGCATTGAATGACTACAATAGCGATAGACGATATTGGAAACGCAGAGCAGTATCATATGTATATGACCAAGATAATAACAAGGCCGAAGAGCGCATTACCCGTCCTATGTTCGGGGCAGGGGCTATCTGGCTGACCTTTGATGCTTTGACAAATCTCAACCGTCCCGAAGAAATTGATTGGCGGTCGATTCCTTCTATTCAGAAAATAGCATGGAAAACGGGCACGAGTTTTGGCTTTCGTGACGGCTGGGTAGTAGGAGTGAATCCTAAATATGCAGTAGGTGTATGGGTCGGAAATTCCGATGGAGAAGGACGTCCGGGCTTGACAGGGGCGCGAACCGCAGGGATGGTGATGTTTGATATATTCAATGCCCTGCCTGCATCCCGATGGTTTCCTGCTCCTACAACGGATATGGTCAGAACAGAAGTTTGCAAAGAGAGCGGATTGCTTGCCGGAGTTAATTGTCCCGAATCATCGATCGATACTATTTGGACAACAAAGAAAGGTGCAGAGGCTGCTGTTTGTTCTTATCACATAAGAGTAAATGTTTCGGAAGATCTTCAGTATCGGGTCTATGAAGATTGTGCGGGAGAAAGGGGAATTGTGCAGACGTCGTGGTTTGTATTGCCTGCTTCGTGGGAATGGTTCTATAAAGAGCATCATCCGTCTTACAGATCATTACCACCTTTTTCTCCGGAATGTCAGTCTGCCGATAATACTAAGGTGATGGAATTTATATATCCTACAGCCAATGCTGTGGTAAGTATTCCTAAGCAGCTTGACGGCCGTAATGGGCGTATTATATTTGAACTGGCTCACCGTGACCCTAGATCGAAAGTCTTTTGGCATCTGGATGAAACTTATGTTGGCGAAACGCAGAACTTTCATAAACAAGAACTAGCTCCTTCTGCCGGAAATCACCGACTGACAGTTGTTGATGAAAATGGAAATTCTCTGTCGATCAATTTTTCTGTTAAATGAAAAGGAGCAACTTCTTACTAAAAAGAAGCCGCTCCTCAGTCAAAACACAATTACTATTTAGCTAGAAAAAAGTATGAGTGATTTACCTTACCTTATATTTGCATAGGTACTTCCATGAGTAAAATACGGGCATTGTCGGATAATGATTTGATTTCAAGTTTATTTACATCGGATATTCCTAATCCGTCTCTACGGTTAAGGTCTATTCCCGATACATTGAATGAACCTTCTATTACCATAACAAAGACGCCGTTTTTGTCTGATTTTAATGTATATGACTCGCCTTTATTGTTGTCGAATTCTCCGATCGAGAACCATGCATCCTGATGTATCCATAAAGCATTCTCACTGGGAGTCGGGGTCACTATCTCGTGGAGTTTGTTCTTCTTATTCCAGAAATCCAGCGTTTTCTGCTCGTATCGGGGTTGTACATTCTTTTTGTTTGGGAATACCCATATCTGGAATAAGTTCAGAGTCTGTTCGTTTTCTCCGTTATACTCGCTGTGTTTGATTCCCGATCCTGCACTCATGACCTGTACATCACCGGTCTTTATAACTCCGCCATGACCAAGACTATCCTGATGGTGCAGGTTGCCTTCGAGAGGTATGGTTATAATTTCCATATTGTCGTGTCCATGAGTGCCGAATCCTTTACCTCCTTCGATGATATCATCATTCAGGACTCTTAAAGCTCCGAAATGAATCCGGTTGGGATCGTAATAGTTTGCAAAACTGAAAGTATGTCGGGCATCGAGCCATCCGTGTCGCTCATGTCCTCTTGTTTCTGATCTATATAAAGTTGTTTTCATAAAATAACCTCCTGTTGTTTATGTATTATTGTCCAATTATGATTGATGTCATTGATAGCGATCCTGCGACAATTTTATCATTGAATACGGTTATCAGATCGTCCTTGTCTTGTAATGCTAAAGTATACAATAGGGGAATGTAATGTTCCAATGATGGTATTGCCAAATTAACGGCACTATCTAACGACTTGTAATTTGTCAGCGAGTTAATATCCCGATCATAAATCCGGGACTTAAATTTTTCGTTTAGTTCTATTGCCCAATCGTATGCGTATTCAATATTGAAGTCTCCGTTTTTAGGCGTTACCATACGCAGGTTATGTATCATATTACCGCTCCCTACTATTAGCACCCCCTTTCTGCGCAGGAAGTTCAGTTCTTTAGCCAATTCAACATGATAGCTCAACGGCTTGGTATAATCGATACTTAACTGCAATACGGGTATTTCTGCTTTAGGATAGAAGTGTTTAAGCACACTCCAGCTTCCATGATCCAGGCCCCACTCATAATCTGTTTCGATTGAAAACGGTAAGCTGTTATTGGCTAAATCGCCGGCAAGTTCCGGTAAACCTTTAGCCGGATATTGTTGAGCGAATAGTTCTCGGGGAAATCCGTAGAAGTCATGTATCGTCTTCGGGCTTTGCATGGCAGTGATATACGTACCTCGTGTTTCCCAGTGAGCCGATATACAGAGTATCGCTTGCGGATGAGGTATAGAAGCTCCCAGTTGATGCCATTTTTGAGAGAACTCATTGTCTTCGATAGCATTCATTGGTGTACCATGTCCAACAAAGATAACAGGCATCAATGGGGTATCTTCGAGGTACAATAATTGCTTATGTAAATCTTTTAGGTTCATATAAACCTCCTTTCTTTGATATAAAAACGGCTTTGACTATTTGTATTGCCAAAGCCGTCAGACACTCTATTCAACCTTCTTACTCTTAGTCCTAACCTTATTTTGTGGCTTTAGCAACAATAGTTATTTGTAATTCGATATTATCGTTTACTATATTATCCTTCAATTCAGCAAATAAACTCTTTGATCCGTATTTTACGTTCCATTGGGTACGATCAATAGTGAACGGAACAGTTACTGCTTTGTATACATCTCCTTCTTTAGTAATCTTAGCACCGAATGTAATGTTCTTATCTACATCTTTCATTTTCAGATTTCCGCTTATTGTATGGGTAATCGAATCATTTCCGGCAACAGCTTCTACTTTAGTTATAGCAAAACTGCTTTCAGGATATGTGGCTACATCAAAAAAGTCGGCACTCTTAAGGTGGTTTACAAGCATATCATTCATTTTTGCATCTGTAAGATCTTCATCTTTGATAGCGTTCATGTCTATAACGAATGCTCCTGAAGCAACATTTTCTCCATTAATAGCCAGACTACCTTCTTTAATACCGATAGTTCCGTGATGGTCTCCTCCAGGTTTTGAACCTACCCATTTAATGGATGAAGCCTGAGTATCAACTGTTAGTTTTTCACCTTCTCCTGTTGCTACAGCTTGAGAATCTGTTCCTTCTATTTTATTCTTAGGATTGTTGCCGCAAGAAACAGCAAATAATAAAACTGATAATGCAAATAAATAAGTTTTCATAATTGTCTATGTTTTAATTTTCTTGATACAAAGGTAAGGTGCTGAAATCTATTATCAAAATAGATGTTTTTATAGAAATCTATTCAAAAATTTATAGATTTGCACTCTGTGCTAATATTTCAGGCTTTATTGTGGCTTTTCGGAGTTTGATTGTGTCTATTAATTCTGCCTGAAAAATGCAACATAAATATTTACAGTTACTTAATATAAGCTTATGGTCAATCTGGAATGGTATCGGACGTTTAAAGCAATATATCAGCATGGAACATTAACAAAAGCATCTGCCGAATTAATGATTTCTCAACCGAATGCAAGTGTACAACTTTCTTCTTTAGAGAGTTATATTGGTCATGCTCTTTTTATCCGGCTTCCACGGAAAATGGTTCCGACCGAATACGGAAAACTCTTATATACACAGATTGTAGAGTCTATCGATAATTTGGAGCGTGTAGAGGTTGAATTCAAAAAATCAAGTATCCGTAAAGAACCGACTATTAGATTGGGTGTGCCCTCAGAGGTGTTTTATTCTTATCTGTCAAAAAATATGCATCTTGTAAAATCACATCTTATAGTAGAGTATGGTTTAGCTACAGAACTGATAGCGAAGTTAAGAAGCGGAGAATTGGATATTGCATTTATAACAAAACAGGATAAGACCCAAGATAATCTTACATACGAATATTTATATTCAGAATCTTTTATGATTGTTTGTAATCCTGCATTCGATACAACCGAAATTGATCAGTACATTGCCGAAAATGACCTTGCTAAAGCTGAAAGATGGTTGAGGAAACAAGTCTGGTATGCTTATGATACTAACCTCCCTTTAGTGAGACGATTTTGGAGGAGTAATTTTTTGAAACGGCCTATTCTCAAATTGAGTGCTGCTATACCTGATAATATCTCCATTTTACGGGCAGTTGCTACAAGTGGAGGTTTTGCCGTGTCTTCCGATCTGATAGGTGGAGAGGCTCTGAAGAATAAACAGGTTAAAATAGTATGGAAAGGAATTGTCCCCACTACAAACAGCCTTTATTTAGGATATAATCAGGAAAAACTAGAACCCCATCTTGTTAGTGAGGTTCGAGGTTTTATAAAACAAAGTATGGAAGAGTATCTTGATATTATGTAAAAGCTTTTACTCAATATGTGAACTCACTTGTGTATTCTGTCGAATTTCCACAGGCATCAGTTGCCACAACCGTTAAAGTGTGTGAGCCTTTGGATAATCTGTCAGGATCGAAGGTATAAGTATAAACAGGAGACTTAATGTCGTTCTCAAATAACGCAAACTTACCGTCTATAGTTCCTCTGACAGATGTAACTCCACTAAGGTTGTCTGTGATACGGAGCTTAATCGAATTAATTGGTTGAGGAGTACTCTTCCTTTTCTTTGAAGTTTTAGCAATTACCGGAGCGATAGTAGGGGATTGTGTATCGGACGAGACTGTCAGCCGCATACCAAATTCCCGTATATTTCCCGAAACAGTACCATTGTAATATTTCCCGCCGATCCATGATCTTCGGTTTCCTATCAATTGTACTATTCCATATTGATTTTTATTACTTAGTGGATCGGATGTTAGTTTGATCCTAACTTCTCCTGATTTATGTAATGGTACGGGCGATTGATTGACAGTGAAGATATCCGAGAAATAACTGTCGGAACTGCTTTGAGACAACGTGAAACAGACATCGTTATATAGATTACCCTTATTTACAAGCAGTGAAAAGGCATCACTTATATATTTATTGTCCTGATCCCATACCATAACCAACGAACATCCCGATGGGTGCGGAATATCTTGCTTTTTGCCCATTATAGAGAATGTATACGATGTTGTATTTCCATATACATCCTGTAAGGTATATTCGATATTATAAGGACGTTCTTCATTGATATTGAGATAACCGCTATTCTTCGATTTGTAGAATGGCAAAGCATTTCCCGGCTCGATGAATGAATACATGTAAAATGATTTGTTGAGTCTCCAATCGGCAAAGTCCGTAAATGTATTAATCATACGGGTTTGGTCAAATGGAAATCGTATAATATCGTAAGAGAAAGCTTCCGTATTATCTACCTTCATGCTGATGGACTTAACTCCATAGATATTTGCTGTGGAACTCATTCTGTCATATGCTTTTATGCCTAGTCCGATATAACCCCATGCCTCGATTGTATCACGCAGACTGGTGTATTCTCCGCTCTTTAATTTCGAGACGGACTGGCGAAGCGGAAGGTAAGAATCGTTGATAACCCCTCGTCCCGGAACAGGATATGCCGCTATTCCCCTGACTTCGGGAGATACTTCGTCCCGTATCATATTCTTAAAGTAAGGAAGGGGATCTAATATCTGTTCAGATTTTGTATCTCGTATTTCGAAATGAAGATGGGGTCCTCCTGATCCTCCTGTATTGCCTGAATAAGCAATCAGGTCTCCTTTTTTGACTTTTATCTGGTTCGATTTCAGTTTCAGATCAACCCTGTAGCTTTCCTGCGAATATTGCTGGGTCTTTACAAAGTCGCTTATCTGTTGGTTGAATTTTCTGAGGTGCCCGTACACTGATGTTTGTCCGTTAGGGTGGTCGATATATAAAGCCAATCCATATCCGGACGGAGAAACCGAAACTCTGGATACAAATCCGTCGGCAACAGAATATACCTCTTTCCCTTCAACTCCTTGGGTTTTTATATCAATTCCAGAGTGAAAATGATTGTTTCTGAGTTCTCCGCAATTGGCACTCAATAATAACGGTATGCCCAGCGGGCTGCCATAGTCTTGAGCAAAAGAACTTAAACTGAATAAAGATATAATGAGTGTCGTTGCTAGTCTGTTCATTATAAAATAGTTTTTGTGTATAATCTTCTAAATCGGATTATACAGAGTTATTATAAGTAAGAGAAAAGAGACTTACTTACATTTACTTATCTATCGTTTCGTCAAGTATATCCCTTGCTACACTTCTTTTGTCCTTTAGAACAAAGTCTTTTCGATTGCCGTTTTTATCAATTATAGCAATCTTATTGGTGTCATGCTGAAATCCGGCTCCTTTATCCTGCAGAGAATTTAGTACGATATAATCCAGATTTTTCTTTTCAATCTTTCTTAGGGCATTTTGCTCTTCGTTATTTGTTTCGAGAGCAAATCCGATAAGAGTTTGAGAGTTTTTTTTCTGTTTACCCAGAGCCGCCGCTATATCTTTATTGGCAACCAGTTCGAGGGTTATTCCCTCATCGTCGGTTCGTTTAATCTTAGTACCCGCTTGTTCTTTAGGCCTGTAATCTGCTACGGCTGCGCAAAGGATAGCGGTGTCACAATCGGAAAATTCACTTAATGCAGCCTGATACATTTGGTCGGCCGATTCAACATCAATACGTTTAATATTCGGGTGAATGGTCTTTAAAGATACAGGGCCTGCGATAAGGATAACTTCAGCACCTCTTTCCGCACATTCTTCGGCAAGAGAGAATCCCATTTTTCCCGAAGAATAGTTTCCGATAAACCTTACAGGGTCGAGCTTTTCATAGGTCGGACCTGCCGTTATCAGTATTTTTTTTTTTGAAAGACTTTCCTTTTTCGAAAAGTAATTCCTTATATATTCTACAATTTTTTTGGGTTCTTCCATCCGTCCTTTTCCAATCAGATGACTTGCCAATTCGCCGGATGCCGGTTCTATAATATGATTTCCGTATGATTCGAGAAGAGACAAATTACGTTTAGTAGAAGGGTGTGCAAACATATCCAAGTCCATTGCCGGAGCAATGAATACCGGAGCTTTCATTGACATATAAGTTGTGATAAGCATATTGTCTGCTATCCCGTTAGCCATTTTACCTAAGGTTGAAGCTGTAGCGGGTGCTATTAGCATAAAGTCAGACCATAAACCCAGATCAACATGACTGTGCCATGTTCCGTCATTAGCTCCGAAGAATTCACTGATAACAGGCTTTCCTGTTAATGCCGAAAGGGTAACAGGGGTAATGAACTCTTTTCCGGCAGGTGTCATTATAATCTGTACTTCTGCGCCTTCTTTGACAAATAATCTGGCTAAAGATGCCGCTTTGTAAGCAGCAATGCTTCCGGTGATGCCTAAAACTATATGTTTACCTTTGAAAGTCATGGTTTATGTTTGAGTTTTTTTAGAATCAATATGAATATAAGACAATATAATCTTCCTTATTGTATCGTGGATATTGTCTTGCAGGCAAAATTAGCAAAAAGGATTGATACCTAACTTATTGATCTTTCTTTTTGAATGTATAATACTTGTTAAAGAAGAATTGCAAAAAGGCAACTATTGCAGTACAAGACAGTTTAGCAGTACTTTGAACTGTTTTTTGACTAATTTCTATCAGGTCGGTTTGTTCAAGCCCGATGTTATATATTCTGACCAATATTGGCAGAAGTATTGTACTTACAACAATGCCGACTCCTGCTATACCGAAAAAAGAGAGACCTCTTTTGAATATTTTGTCGGTGGCATTGAATGTAAAATAACTATTCAGAAAAAAGTTATTAATGATTGCAAGCACACAGCTTAATATGTGAGATACTATGTAGTTAATGCCCAGATAGTCGCGGAAAAAGAAAAAACTGAGCCATTCGACTCCAAGACCAATAACGCCGACTATTCCGTATTTAAGAAATTCCTTGTACGATTGCTTCATTATTTGTTTTTATGTAATACTAAGCATATTTAGGTACGGGGACCTTGAGTCGGCAAAGATAATTCTTTATTCTTTTGAAGATTTGACTTTCTTTACGAAAAGTTGCTAAAAAATAGCTCAAAGCTTTATTGACACAGTAAAAATACTTATTTTTGAATAATTAAGTAACTGTTTAAATTTAGCTCGTTTGGATTTTAGAGATATTTTTGGAACGATTTTTATTTTTTTCGATACGATAACAGCGGGCTGTTTGAGTTGAGAAAAGATAAAAATTCAGGCAAAAAGAGCCTAAAAATAAACGAAAAAGAAATGAATCGTAATTGTGATACATCGTTTGGTAAATGTAAACAGTTACTAAATAACAGAAAGTATTCTGTAGTTGATTCTAAATCAATTAACAATAATCAGCTATTAATATAGTTCAGCCATTTAAAGAACTCTTTTAGCATAGATAAAATCTTAGCTATAATTTCGGATTAACTAATAAGGTGCATTTAAATAGTGCTATTGAACTTATAAATAGGATTGGCTGTTTTTTTGCAAAAGAGTAAATTGGTTAGAGTCGTTAGATGTATTCAGAAGATAAAGAACGTTCAAAAAAGTCAAGCAGAGTGGAGGATAAAAAGATCAAATTGTCAGTTTTAGGTTTCTCGTTTAATCAAACACAATCGGGTACATATGGTCTTGTTTTGGCAGAAGAAGGAGGTGTGCGCCGTCTGATGATTGTTGTCGGTACACCCGAAGCACAATCTATTGCCTTTAAACTGCAAAATACCGAACCTCCCCGTCCGTTGACTCACGACCTGTTTTACTCTTTTATGAACAGTTTCGATATTAAACTTGAGGAAGTTCTTATCTATAAATACGAAAACGGAGTATTTTATTCCCAACTGTATTTTAAGCAGGGAGACAAGACTGTAACAGTAGAATCCAGAACATCAGATGCTATAGGTATCGCTCTGCGAAGTAAGTCGAAGATATACACAACTGATGAAATCATGAGGGATTTAGCTGTTGTTTTCACAGAAGGAGACGAAGAAGCGGCATCCAAAGATATGTTTACGGCAGGTGATACAGCAGCCAATTATACCGATTCGTATGCTTTACTTAATCAGGAAGAGCTACAGTCGATGCTTGATGATGCCATTGAACATGAAGACTATGAACTGGCATCGGTGCTTCGTGACGAATTGGAAAAACGAGCAAAAAAACACTAAGGTCTCAGACCTTTTTATTGACTCGCATCCGTATCGTCGAATGTTATTTATCCTTCAAAACATAACAGCTACGGCCTGTTTTACTTTAAATACGACATTAATATCTACTATTACTTAAAATGGATAAAACGATATTCTTTGCTCCCGATATTCTCTCGGACCAGACACTGCCTCAGGAAGAATCAGCTCATTGCATACGTGTCCTGAGAAAGAAAGAAGGAGATACTATATATATAGCTGACGGAAAAGGGCATTTCTTTGATGCCGAAATAATAGAGGCGCATCAGAAACACTGTGTTGTTAATATAATCAACACCATAGATGAACCTAAACCATGGTCTAATAATCTGCATATTGCTTTTGCTCCTACTAAGAACATGGATCGGGTAGAATGGTTTGCCGAAAAAGCAACTGAAATTGGCATTGACAGGTTCTCTCCATTGTTGTGTCGTTATTCGGAAAGGAAAGAGATAAAGTTGCCCCGAATAGAGAAAATTCTCATTTCGGCAATGAAACAATCTCAGAAGTCGTTCGTCCCCCAATTAGATGAAATGACAGCTTTCGCCGATTTTATACGGCAGCCGTTCGATGGGCAGAAATTCATAGCTCATTGCTATCCTCAGGAAAAGAAGCTGTTGAAAGATGCTTATAATCACGGTGGGAATGTCCTGGTACTGATAGGTCCCGAAGGTGATTTCAGTGAGAAAGAAGTCCAATTGGCACTTGATAATGGTTTTGAACCGATCTCTTTAGGGAACAGTCGTTTGAGAACAGAAACTGCAGCGTTGGTTGCATGTAATACAATACAGGTAATAAACGGTTAATAGATTAGAGTGCTATTTAGGATTTTGTTTATTGAACTCCCTTAAATCAAGAATAGCTTTATACAACTTTTTCCTGTAATAAGACTTTATGCAGAAAAACGACTCGTAACGTTTCATCGAATACTTTATCACATTGTACTCAAGTGTATGACGTGCGCTGGCAATAAAGGCATCTATCATAGGTTGCAATAATTCCTTGTCCTTCTCAGTCTTAACCTTTTCTTCCATGTTTTTGTTCATATATTAAGTAACAGTAAGCATTTAATGATTTTGTATAGTAAACTAACAGGTCTGAGACCTTAAAGTTAGTCGATATACATCAGGTCGCTCATTATAGAGTCCGAAACGAATATTCCCTGACGGCTTATTTTATAACGGTCTTCATCTGTATATACATCTCCGCTCTTTAAATGACGGGCTATGTTCTGATCACAATATGCGGCATATTTCTCACCGAATAGACTTTTCAACTCCGATTTACTGATTCCCCACATTGTGCGCATTCCTGTAAGTATAAAGTCGTTGTATCTGGTTCGGATGTCCAGGTCTTCAATTTCTATATGAGGATCATTGTCTTCGATACCCTGAATGTATTTTGATATGGAAGATATATTCCAGCATCGGTTTTCCTTATTATAGGAGTGAGCCGATGGACCTGTTCCCAGGTATTTTGTTCCCAGCCAGTATGAACTGTTGTGTCGGGAGAAATATCCTTCTTTACCGAAATTAGATATCTCATAATGGATAAAACCATTCTCTTGAAGTCTTCTGATCAGGGTTGAGAACATTTCGACGCTCAATTCTTCTTCTACAGATTTGACATTTCCTTTCTGAAGGAGTCTGTATAGCTTTGTACCTTGTTCGTAAATAAGATGGTATGACGATATGTGCTGTATGTCTAAATTCATTGCAGTATCGAGAGTCTTATTCCATGTCTCCAATGTGAGATCAGGTAACCCGTACATAAGATCTATACTTATATTCGAAAAGCCTGCCTGTTTACTCATCCTTACTGCATCGAGAGCTTTTTGAGCCGAATGACGCCGGTTAAGAAACTGTAATTGTTTATCGTCAAAGCTTTGTACACCCATGCTCAGTCTGTTGAAACCTATCGAACGGAGCATATCCAAATACTTCTCATTCAGATCATCCGGATTTGCTTCCAGTGTGATTTCGGCATCGTCATCGACTCTGTAGGTTTCATATATAGTACTGAAAATAGCCTTAAAATCAGCCTTCGATAATTGAGACGGTGTCCCTCCTCCGAAATAAATAGTGCCGACAGATTCGCCTCCTATATAGTTGCTGCGTAATACCAGTTCTTTGCAAATAGCTGATAAAAAAGGCGTTTTTTGTTCCATGCTGGTTCGTGTGTAAAAATCGCAGTATATGCATCTCGTTTTACAAAAGGGAACATGTATATATATACCAGCCATTCGGATATGATAGGATGTTAAACAAAAGGTAAGAGACCTTAGTCTTCATACATTTTGTTGATAATGTCTTTGTAACGTTCGGCAACTACCTTACGTTTGATTTTCAGTGTATTTGTTAATTCGCCGCTTTCCATTGTAAATGGCTCGGGCAGAAGAGTAAATCTCTTTACTTTTTCGTAAGGAGCCAAAGGAGCCTGTTGCATTTCTATGCGGGTGGATATCATCGAAATAACAATTTTGTCTTTTAGTAATTCTTCTCTTGTCGAATATACAATATCATGTTCTTTAGCCCATTTTTCAACAGCATCATAGTCGGGAACTACAAGTGCACTCACGAACTTAACATCATCTCCGATAATCGAGATCATATCTATGAACTTGTCATTGGCGATCAATGTTTCGATAGCCTGAGGTGCGATGTATTTACCATTTGATGTTTTGAACAGGTCTTTGATCCGTTCTGTCAATACAATCGTATTATCAGCTAATAGCTCACCTGCATCTCCCGTACGGAAAAATCCGTCTTCAGTAAATACTTTGGCTGTCTCTTCCGGCTTCTTGTAATATTCTTTCATTACAGTACGCCCTTTTACCAGAATTTCATTGTTCGCAGGATCAATTTTAACTTCCAATCCGGGCATAACGGTTCCAACCGAGTGAATGATAAAGTTGCGATCGGGGTAACATGTTACAGTTGCAGTTGTTTCGGTAAGCCCGTATCCGATAATGATTGGGATATTTACCGATTGCAAAAATATATTTATCTGATCGGACAATGGGGACCCAGCACAAGGAAACAATACCCCTTTTTCGATTCCGATAACCATTTTTAGTATACGGAAAATGGTATTGTTGTAAAACGTAAATTTCAGGCGTGTACCCAGCGGAGCTTTTTTGCCTTCATTCTTATAATCGAGATTATATATTTTACCGGTTTTTATAGAATCGGTATAAAGCCAGCGCATAATACCTTTAGAACTGTCTATCTTTTCGTTTACCCCCTGATATACTTTTTCCCAGAAACGGGGGACACTGCACATAAGTGTAGGCCGTACCTGTTTAATGGATTTCTGAATTTCTTTGGCATCGGTATTTATAGCTATAGTCATACCCTTGTGCAAAGTGTAATAAGTCCACGCTTTTTCGAAAATATGAGCCAAAGGAAGAAAATTCATCGAAAGGTCTTTACTCGATAGTTTGGGCAGCCGTTCGTCATGTATTCTGAACACTTCGAGAAACGAAGAATGCAGCAGTACTACACCTTTGGGTTCTCCTGTTGTACCTGATGTATAAATGATGCAGGCGGTATCGGTCTCACGGATCGATTTGAGCCTGACTGATACTTTTACCATCGAATCGGAATTTTCACCCGATGCGATAAAATCATCGAAATAGATAGAGGTTGTATCCTCCGGATGCTTTTTGACTTTCGGATCAAAAATTATCAGGCGTTTTAGTACTGCACTATGTTGTTGTACCTTATAAGCATTGTTATACTGAAACTGTTCACCTACAAACAGAGTGCGTATCTGTGCATCGTGAACGATATATTCGACCTGCAGAGGTGATGCTGTTGCATATATAGGTACAGTTGCTGCACGGTTTGCATAAGCTCCGAAATCGGTAAATATGTATTGATACATATTCTGAGAATATATACCGATATTCTCTTGCGTTTCTATACCTATCTCTGCCATAGCCCATGCCGTTTTCATAACATAGTCAGAGAGGCGGTTCCATGAAATATTCAACCATTTCTTCTGGTCGTTATCTCGATACTTCAATACAGTTCTCGATTTGTATTTTGCTGCACGCTTATGTACCAGCTCGGCAAGATGATAGTAACTCATTTCTATTTTTTACTAATGGTATCAGATCACAAAGTTAGATTATTAAATGATTAATCGGTGTTAATTGCCTGATTTTAATTATTGTCTACGCATCAGTTGTCGGGGCAATAGCTGTGCTTTATATCCTGATAACGTGATGAAAAGGTTACAAAAGTTACAGTCTTTACGTTCATTTTTCAGACGGCACTTTTTACTCTCGAGACTAAGCCTGCCTGTAGGGACGTAAATTTATACGCCGGATTTTTTTTCGGGTGGAAGATTTTTTACCCCTAAAGAATTTCCAAAAAGGTAACAAAGGTTTCATTTTTTCAACCATTTTATGGAGTAACTTTTTTATCACCTGTCGAGTGTAGGATCGTAAGCATCGGGAGCAACCTCCGTCTCCGGAGAATCAGACTTGACTTTGAGAGCTTCTCGTCTTGCTTGCATTTCTTCTTCCGTGTAATTACCGCTGCCACTGTCTTGTAAGAATTGAAGTTGATCGGCTGCCTCTTGATTCTGAACTATGATTTCCCATGGTACACGAATATTTTCTACCTTCTCTTCACTTTCTCCCTCTTTAGCCATTGCCATTTTCAAGGTCTTTTCGTCTGCTGAATATTTTTTCATGGTTACCGTTTTTCCGGTCAGATATATTTCTCCACAATCGTCTACGGCATATTTATAACGGGTTGTAGTTACGGTATAGCCATGCTCTAATCTTTGTTTAAGGATTTTTCGGGCTTTTTGCGCTAATCGTTCGTCACGACCTGCACGGGCATCATCTATCATTTCCTTGAAATTGGAATGATTCCGTGCCCACTGATAGAATGTTTTACGGCTGATGCTGTACATCGTGCAGATTTCACCTAATGTATATTCATCCTGTTCTATTGCGTCTGCTATTTTCTTGCCTAGTTCTTCTGTGTATTTAGCCATAATTGTAAAGTGTTTTTAAGTATAGATAAAATTTCAGAAAGCAGGCAGGTCTTTTATTTATGTGAATCAGTATTTGAAAAAAGTTCTTTAATTTTAGTTGAAAGACCTTCATATGTCTTTGTAGGTATAGCAAGAGTTAACCCGACAAACAGAATTAGTAAATGACATAAAATAAAAAGTGCGAATTTTAGCTGTTGATTTACATTGCTCATAATTTGATGCGTTTGCCCTAGTTTTATATTACCTTTGCAACCGCAATATTTATGTCTATGGCAGGAGGAATCAAAAGTTTAGCAAAAGATACGGCTATCTATGGATTGAGCAGTATTTTGGGTCGTTTCTTGAATTGGTGTCTGACACCTTTACATGTATATATTTTTACGAATACAGTAGAGTATGGCAAGGTCAGTTATATTTATGGGTTTGTAGCCCTCTTTATGATTTTGCTGACTTATGGAATGGAAACCGGCTTCTTTCGCTTTATGAACAAGAAAGACGAAGATCCTGATCGGGTCTATTCTTCGGTGCTAACGTCGCTCGGTGTAACATCTGCCCTGTTTATTATACTCTGTTCTGTTTTTCTGACTCCTATAGCCGAATGGATGAGGTATACCGATCATGCCGAGCATATACTTATCATGGCTGTTGCCGTGGCAATGGATGCCTTTATGGTTGTACCTTTTGCTTACCTGCGATATAAAAAAAGACCTATACGATTTGCATCGTTGAAGATTATATTCATTTTTGCCAATATATTTTTCAACCTATTCTTTCTTGTTGCTTGCCCGTTTATTTATAAATCGGCTCCCCATCTGATCGATTGGTTTTATAATCCATCGTATGGAATCGGGTATATATTTATAGCTAATTTATTGGCTAATATCGTTGTGTTCTGTATGCTGATTCCCGATATGACCGGATTTAAATACCGGTTCGACGGACAGCTTCTCAAGCGTATATATAAGTATTCATTCCCATTGCTTATTTTGGGTATAGCAGGGGTTATTAATCAGACCGTAGCACAGCTTGTATATCCTCATATATTCGATAATATTGAAGAGGCTTACAGCCAATTGGGAATATATAATGCATGCTTGAAAATCACGGTAGTAATAACTATGTTTACTCAGGCTTTCCGGTATGCTTACGAGCCTTTCGTATTCGCAAAGAATAATTCTGATAATGATACACGCCCGTATGCCGAAGCAATGAAGTATTTTGTGATATTTGCGCTCTTTGTATTTCTGGGTGTTATGTTTTTTATGGATATACTGAAGTATATTGTCAGCAAAAATTATATGGTCGGCATATCTATTGTGCCTGTGGCTATGTTGGGTGAAATATTTTTCGGAATATATTTCAATTTGTCTGTTTGGTATAAGTTGATAGATAAAACTCACTATGGAGCAACATTTTCTGTATTAGGATGTTTTATAACAGTACTTATAAATGTTATATTTGTACCCGTATTTGGTTTTATAGCCAGTGCATGGGCTACATTTATCTGTAATCTGATAATAATGTCTATTTCTTATTTCTACGGGCAGAAGTATTATCCGATTAAATACGATCTGAAGACTATCTTCTTTTATTTCGCATTGGTTGCGGTTTTGTATGCATTAGGAATGTATGTCCCAATAGAAAATGAGGTGTTGAGGTTATCCTACAGAGTTATATTATTGGCTGTATTTGCAGCGGTATTGATAAAGAAAGATCTGCCTTTGTCTCAAATTCCGTTTATAAATAAGAAAATTAAATAGTTATATCAAATAAATAAACAGGTCTGTGACCTTTAATTTAAAGTAGTGAAGATGAAGAGAATCTTTTTATTGTTCGGAGCCTTGCTGACTTTGTCTGCTATCCATGCCGATGAGGGTATGTGGCTTCTGAAAGAATTAAATCGTCAAAGTGCTGCCCGTATGCAGGAATTGGGTTTCACTTTCCCTATCGATAGTGTATACAGTGAGAAAAATGCATCATTGAAAGATGCCGTTGTTATCTTCGGCGGAGGTTGTACCGGAGTTGCTGTATCTCAGGAGGGGTTGATATTTACAAATCACCATTGCGGATACGATGCTATTCAGAAGCATAGTTCAGTAGAACATGATTATCTGAAAGATGGTTTTGTTAGTCATTCGAATGCCGAAGAGTTATACACCGAAGGGCTTACCGTTTCGTTTCTGCAAAAAACAGAAGATGTAACCTCAGCTGTTACGGCAGGTGTTACAGACAATATGACCGAACACGAAAGAAATACAATCATAGATTCTCTATCTGTTAAAATTTTGGATCAATATAAAGGCAATGAGTTCTTAAATGCCCGTATCATTCCTTTCTATACCGGAAACAAATATTATCTGGTAGTTTATGAAGTATTCCGAGATGTTCGTATGGTGTTTGCACCGCCTTCATCAATCGGAAAATTCGGAGGTGATGCCGATAACTGGCAATGGCCTCGTCATACAGGAGATTTCTCTGTGTTCCGAGTGTATGCCAATAAAGATAATCAGGCTGCAAATTACAGCAGCGATAATGTTCCTTATAAACCTAAATATTCAGTACCGGTTTCTATAAAAGGATATAAAGACAAAGATTATGCGATGACTATCGGTTATCCGGGAAGTACAGAACGTTATTTGCCGTCATGGGGAATCTCTCAGATGATGACATCCGAAAATATCCCCCGTATAGAAGTTCGTACAATCAAACAGGATATCTGGCGTAAAGCAATGAATGCCGATGATGCTGTACGTATTAAATATTCAGTGAAATTCAGCCGCAGTTCAAACTATTGGAAAAATTCAATGGGTATGAATCAGGCATTGAGACGTCTTCATGTTTTGGAAGATAAACAGGCTCTGGAGTCTCGTTTGGCTGATTGGATAGAAAAGACACCTTCTGCAAAAGAAAAATACGGAGATGTTCTATCAAACTTGGATAATGCATATACCAGTACAATGGAACCCGCAAGGATAGCGACATATTTTGCCGAAACATTTAATAATGGCATTGAGCTTGTTCGTTTTGCAAATATAATCAGACAAACAGACTTGAGTGATAAAGAATTGGCCGCTGCCGCTGTAAGGTCTAAAATGGCTGATCTGTACAAAGATTATGTACCTGCTTTGGATAAACAGGTTATGCCTGCACTCCTTCGTTTCTATGCAGAGAAAGTTCCTGCAGGTTATCTACCTGATATTTACGGAACAATTAACAATAAATTCAAAGGAGACTACGATAAATATACCGACTGGGTATTTAAAAATACCAAGCTTACCGACATTAATACTTTAGCTACATTATTAGCTGATAAACCGATAAAAGAACTCGAAAAAGATCCGGCTATGGTGCTTGCGGCATCGGTTGCCGAATGCCGTTTGAAGATTCGTGAAGATCTTTCTTCTTACGATCCGATTATCGATAAAAATGCCCGTAAGTTTATGGCAGCTTTGATGGAAATGCAACCCGAAAAGACCTTTTCTCCGGATGCGAATTTCACTCAACGCTTAAGCTATGGATCGGTAGGAGGATACAACCCTGCAGATGCAGTATCTTATGATTACTACTCAACATCAAAAGGTGTATTGGAAAAAGAAAATAAAGATGATCCCGAATTTGCGGTTCAACAGTATATTCTTGATAATCTGAAAGCTGCTCAATGGGGTGGATATGCCGATGAAGATGGAACGATGCATGTAGGGTTCTTGTCAAACAATGACATTACCGGAGGAAACTCGGGCAGTCCTGTATTTAACGGAAAAGCAGAACTTATAGGTCTGGCTTTCGACGGTAACTGGGAAGCTTTGAGTGGTGATATTATTTTCGAGCCTAAACTTCAGCGTACTATAAGTGTCGATATCCGTTATGTATTATATACAATCGATAAGATAATGGGATGTCATCGTCTGATCGATGAGTTGAACATTCAAAAATAAAATATCTGAGATAGATATATGAAGGCTTTACCCTACACGGGTGAAGCCTTTTTTTATTCAGATTCATCAAATTCATCGTCTATATCTGCCTGTTTATCGATTTTTTTTGCATGTAGGACAAAAGATTATAATCTTAGTTCCCTTAAATCAAAAAGTATAAATGGATATGAAGTTAGAAAAATTTGGATTGTTTATTATTTCGTTAATGGCCGTCTTTGCATTATCATGCAGCAGTGACGATGATACTATTGACGATGGGGATACTCCTGATAGCGGAGGCACGGAAAATAATATCGATGAGGACTTTGTTACAAATACCAAGGACACCACTTTTGTAAATGCTGTAACTATTGATTTCTCGGGAACTACAGCTACTGTTACAAATCCTTTTTCCTCGGATGGGGTTACTGTTGTTGCGGACGGTGCAAATGTAGTGATAACATCCACCAATCAGAGTACGGAGGTCAATTACGTGTTATCGGGATCAACATCCTCAGGATCGGTGAAAATATATAGCGATTATAAGTTTGGAATAGGACTCAATGGTGTTGATATAATTAGTGCCGATGGTCCTGCTGTCAATATCCAATCCGGAAAGAAAGTTTCGGTTACTATGGTCGGGGGAACCTCTAACCGTTTGATCGATGGTACTACATATACTGCCAGCGGCGATGAAGATATGAAAGGGACTTTCTTTAGCGAAGGGCAGCTTGTATTCGATGGAGCAGGAAGCCTGCAGGTGCAAGGACGTTATAAGCATGGTATTGTCAGTGACGACTATATACGTATAAAAGGCGGGACTGTAAAAGTTGCAGGGGCTGCTAAAGATGCAATTCATGCCAATGATTATGTCCGTATCGATGGAGGTACTATCAATCTTGTTTCTACGGGCGATGGCATAGAATGTGAAGAAGGATACATTGAGCTTAACGGGGGGACTATCAGTATTAACAGTGCAGACGGAGATGCCGTAAAAACGTCTTATTCGGATACCGATACCTCTATTACTCCTTATATAATAGTAAACGGCGGAACATTAGATATAACAATAAGCGGCAAGGCTTCAAAGGGTTTGAAAAGTAAAGGCGATATAACCATTACAGCAGGAACTCTTAACTTCACTTCTACAGGAGATGCCTATTATGATACGGATGATGCCGATATTTCATCTTCTGCAGCAATCAAAGCAGATGGTAACTTCTTGATGCAGGGAGGGAGTGTAACTATTACCAGCTCGGGAAGTGGTGGTAAGGGTATTAATATTGACGGAACATTGACTGTTGATGATGGAATCATTTCTGTTACTACTACCGGAGATCAGTTTAAATATCAGAATGATGATACTGCCGCCAAAGCCATAAAAAGCGATGGTAACCTGACTGTAAACGGCGGAACAATCACCATAAAAACATCCAAGACTGAAGCTGAGGGACTTGAAAGTAAGGCTACTCTAACTATCAACGGCGGAACAATAGAGATCGAAGCTTACGATGATTGTATAAATGCATCCAACCACATAGCAATAAACGGTGGCAATGTATATTGCTATAGCCAGACTAATGATGGTATTGATTCGAATGGAACTTTGACCATTACGGGTGGTACTATTATTTCATCAGGAACAACTGCCCCCGAAGAAGGGTTTGATTGTGACAATAATACATTCAAGATTACAGGAGGAACTCTTGTCGGATTCGGAGGTGCAACCAGTACGCCAACATCGAGTGTGAGTACTCAATATTCTGTGATATATGGGGCTACAGGAACAGCTAATCAGCTGATTCATATCGAAGCAGCTGATGGTACTTCTATCATGACCGTGAAAGTGCCACGCGCGTACAGCAGCCAAATGACAATGTTGTTTAGTACTCCGGCAATAAAATCAAATACTTCATATACCATCTATACTGGAGGAAGTACTTCCGGAGGTACTGATTTTCACGGATTATATAGCGGAACGACATATACAAAGGGAACTTCGGCTAAAACATTTACTACATCTTCAGTAGTAACAACCGTTGGTAGTGTTTCTTCCGGCGGAGGCGGAGGACGCTGATGCTGTAGAGTATGGAAAAGATATAAAGAAAAGGACGCCGAATATCATATTCGGCGTCCTTTTCTTTATATCTAATTTTGATCTATGCCTTAGTCGGCTCTACCTTCATTATTTTGCATTGAATGCGGCATATAAAATATATGGCAATCAGGGTAAAGATAATAAATGCTCCTGATGGCACATTGATATATGCTGACAATATCAGTCCCGATATACATCCGATTAATCCGAATAATATAGACAGGAATATTATTTTCGAATAGTTGGCTGTATATAAATTAGCTGTCATCTGTGGAATTGTAAGCAAAGACATCAGTAATACGACTCCGACAAGCCGGATAATCAGCACGATAGAAACAGCTATGAAAAACATCATAGAATACTCTATCAATTTTATCGGAAGGTGTCTGGTTCTGGCAAAATCAGGATCGAATGATGTGTATAGTATTTCTTTTCGGAAAAAGAAGAATACGAGACTTAACACTATAGATAGTGCAATAAATAAGTATATATCTGTACGGGTTATGGTCAGTATATTGCCGAAAAGATAATCGGAAAGATTGGGTGCAAATCCGGCTTTCAGATAAATACAGATAATACCGATAGCCATACCGAACGACCAAAATGCACCGATTGCAGAATCTTCTCTAACCCCTTGCCGTGATGAAAACCATTGGATGCCAAAAGCGGAAAACACAGAGAATATAAGTGCCGATACAAACGGATTAATGCCTGCATAAAAACCGATACCTAGTCCGCCCAGAGAAGCATGGGTTATACCTCCACTGATAAAAACCAGCCGTTTGACAACAATATAAGTGCCTATAATACCACATACGATGCTCGCAAAAATACTCCCAAGAAGGGCATTGCTGAAAAAATCGTACTGAAATAATTCTAAAAAATTCATTAGTGAAAAACTCAAATTTCTTTGATATCAAAGCCAACTTTATTCAGATCATTCCAATAATTAGGATATGATTTGGAAACAACCTTTGGTTCGTTGATCTTCAAATGTGTAAGCTTGATTGCAGCCGGAGCGAAAGCCATAGCCATGCGGTGATCTTCGTAAGTCGCAATGACCGGATCATTTTCCGCATCGCATCTTTCTCCATTCCATTCCAGAATGCTGTCTTTGCTGTCTGTGAGAAGATAGCCTAATTTTTTCATTTCGGCTTTAAGTGCTTCTATTCTGTCTGTCTCTTTAATTTTTAGAGTTTGCAAACCTGTAAATAGAAAAGGTATGTTTTTAAGGCAGCATGTTACAACAAATGTTTGAGCCAGGTCGGGTTCATTCACGAAGTTGTGGAACATTTTTTTCGCAAAGCGGTCTGTCTTGGTTAATATGACACCATTTTCTGTATATTTGGTATTGACACCGAGATCTATAAACAGATCGGCAACTTTAGAATCGCCCTGTCCGCTGTCTTTAAATAAACCTCTCAGTTCTACCTCTGCATGATCTGCCAGAGCTACTATTTCGTACCAATACGATGCAGCCGACCAATCAGACTCGACAATGTACTTTACAGGTTTGTATTCGTTCGGATATATTTTGATCACGTTTTCCGACCAATCGGCTTTGACACCGAATTCAGCCATCATTTTTAATGTGAGTTTGATGTACGGTATGGAAATTACGTCTCCTTCGAGATGTATGGTCAGCCCTTTTTCCATTGTCGGAGCAATCATCAAAAGGGCGGAGATAAACTGTGAACTGATCCCTCCCGAAAGATAAACTTCTCCTCCGTTTAGTGCTTTACCTCGTATTTTAAGTGGCGGATAACCTTTTGTCTGCAGATATTCGATATGTGCACCGATTGCATTCAGAGCTTCCACCAGAACATTTATCGGACGTTTTTGCATTCTTTCGGTTCCGGTGATAGTCCATTCTCCGGGTATATGAGACAAATATGCGGTCAAAAATCTCATGGAGGTTCCGGCTGCACCGATATCAATGGCATTTGTATCGGACGAAAAAGCATCGACCATAACCCGTGTATCATCACAATCCGAAAGATTTTCGATAGGATAGGGACTGTTGCTTAATGCTTTTAAGATAAGGGCACGGTTGCTTATACTTTTAGATGCTGCCAATTGTATTTCTCCGTTGATTGTATTTGTACCTCTTATTTCGTATTTCATTATTGTAATAATAGTAAGTATTTTTTAGAGTCTGTTTAAATTTTATAGCTAAGCTTTTTTATAGCAGAAAAAGCAGCTAAGAATTAGCTTGAAGAGCCTTAATGAAAATTTTCGCTAAAATATAAATAGGCTCTTAGACTTAGCAGATTGTAAACTGTGAGTTGACAGTTGAAAATAATCTCTATTCTCAACTGTTATTGATCACAAAAAGGTCAGAGACCTTACAAATATACGAAAAGCTTGTTTATAAGACTAATCGTTATACGAAGTTTAAAATGATCAGAATCTAATCCTCAATTATTCAGGACGGCGTTTTCTGGTGAAACGACCTGTTGCTTTACCTTGTTTGCCGGATTTACCGGTTTTATAAGATCCCCAGTTATAAGAACTCCAGCTCCAGTTAATCATTTGTCTGAGTCTTTTTAAAAATCGTTTCGAAGGTTTATCCAGTAGATACGACTCTATGTGTCTTTTACGTTTTTCCTCCAGAATTTCGTCTTTGTCGATAAGTATTCCGGTCTCTTCCACATTTCCGAATGTATCATTGATTGCTGTTCCGAATACTTTCATACGGGGAGATAATCCCATGTAAGCGTTTACCAACGGAGGAATATTGATTCCCAATTTTCTGACCGATGTGTTTAATATTTTGTAATCACTTTTTAGATCGTCTTCGGTGAAAAGCCGCTTTAAGATTCTCTTGTCGGTTTCTATATTGAGGCTTTGTTTGGGATATATGAGGTGTTCGGGATCGGGAAAATGCTTGTTCATGAAATACAAGATCATATCCCTTGCCTGAGAATTGTATGTATCGTACATTGTTACTTTTCCGAAAAAATACTTCATGGTCGGATCGGCAACGGATAGTGCGCCTAAACCATCCCATAGATTATCAAGGGCAAATATTCCTTTCGAGCCTGCTCTGGTGCTTTGGTATTCGAGGGATACAAAAGATCTGCCCAACTCAATAGTATACGGAAGGTATTCTTTGTTGAACTTTTCAGAAAAATGAAACAGGTGAGACGTTGCAAGTATGGGTTCTCCGTTGGAGTCGAACTGTATATCGGGACCGCATATAAAACGATAACCGCCAAGTATTTCTTCGGCTTCGGGATTCCATACTATCAATTGTTTGTATGGATTGTCCATCGTGTCGTATTCATCTATGTCGGTGCTTTTTCCTGTACCTCCGCCATAGTATCTGAATGCGATTTCGCGTAGACGCCCTATCTCCTTCATAGTGTTTGGGGAGTTGTGGTGCGTGATGATATATATTTCGTTGTTAGCCTTATTTGTTTTACGTAAGAACTTGTCTTTCGTCAATTCGGCTTTGATTAGAGCTTTGTCTACTTCAGCAATAATATTTTCCATCTTTATACTAAGTAAGGTCTCAAACCTATTTATTACTTTGGTAAATGAAACAGCCAAAGCTTGTTGTTATTCAAAAATCGATAATTACTACAATTCATTACTTAAAAGAAAATGTTTCGGTTATTCATATTTGCCGATCAATTCAGCCGTTTGTACAGCTCTAATCTAACTTATAAGTAATATTTTTGACTTCGTCAGCCCATTGCTGCGGAGTTTTCGATTTATCAAAGGTTTCCCATTTGACAGGCTCTCCGAAAGTGATGGTAAACGTCTGATGCTTATTCTTAAACATCTCGTCAGGAAGAAACAGCATTTCAATATTGAATTTAATACCTAAAGCTTTTCTGCAATTTGCAAATCTATAAAAGAAATTCGAATTACGGGCATTGAAATGTACGGGAATAACATCCCGTTTAGTTTCAATGGCTTTATGTATGAACGATTTTTGCCATTGAAGGTCTATGATTTTACCTCCGGTTTTGCGTGAACATATTCCTGCCGGAAAGGTGATTATTTGATCATCAGATAAATATGCGTCATTTATTGCCTTGGCTTTATCCTTTGCCTGTTTTCCGTATTTATTCACGGGGACAAATATCGGTTGAAGGTTTTTTATGTAGTAAAGGAGATCATTGACAAGATACTTGATTCTTTTATCAAATTTCTTTCCAACAATCGCAGACAGGCAGATTCCGTCTAATCCGCCAAGCGGATGATTCGATACGAAGATGTATCTTCCGTTTTTATCAATATTTTCGAGTCCGTTGATTTTCAGCTTGAGGTCGAAATATCCGACAACAGCATCCATAAAATCTACTCCGTACCTGTCTTTGTAGATCGTTAAGATTTCGTTTAACTCATCAATATGTACTTTCTTCTTTAAATACCTGAGGATAAATGAAGGTGTTTTAGCGTATAGCTTCGGAGCTTTGCTTTTAAATATCTTGTCAAGATCCAAAGTGTTTAAAGCAGCTTTCTCTTCAAGGTCTTCCATCTTCTGATTAAAATTCAATGATCTGTTTTATAGCCTAATTCGGATTGCCTTATTTCCGATAAAAGAGGCCTGACGCCTTTAATTTTCCTGAAAGCGTAAAGATAACTTTTTTATAAGAATGAAGACTAAGTGTTCGGGTTTTATTGAATCTGATTTCATTTTTTTTAGTAAATCTGATTGAAATGTTGTAAGCCCTTAATGTGTTGAATATTAGAAAAGTTGCACTGTTGAAAACTTTTTTTAAAAACTTGGTGTTTTAAAGTGGGGCAAAGTGGATAATTTTATAACTTTACGCTCTATATGTAAAAATAAGGAGTAAAAGCTTAATTGTGATATGCAATTTCTGGGGAGTATAGATGCAAAGATAGATGCGAAAATGAGGGTTTTCGTGCCTGCGGCCTTTCGAAAAGTGTTGCAAGGTGTGGCTCAGTCTGCGTTTGTTCTTCGCAAAGACCTTTTTCAGGATTGTTTGGTATTGTATCCTGTGGATGTTTGGGATGCGGAGGTTCAGCATTTGCGTAGCCGTCTCAATCGCTGGGATAAATCTCATCAGCAGTTGTTCCGCCAGTTTGTAGTCGATGCAGAACGTCTTGATGTCGATGCCAGTGGGCGTATATTGATTCCTAAGCGTTATTTGCAGATGGTGGGGATTGAGGCTGAAATTCAATTCTTGGGAGTTGATAACACAATCGAGATTTGGCGAAAAGACCGCTTAGCTGAAACTTTTATCGATCCGTCTGATTTTGGTATGCAGATTCAGGAAATAATGAATAAAGAGAATCCGAATGGCTGAAAATAAAGATAAATTAATTGTTGCAGACGGATATCACGTTCCGGTATTGTTAATGCCGAGTGTCGACGGAATGGATATTCATTCCGGAGATGTCTGTGTTGATGTTACATTCGGAGGCGGAGGGCATTCCCGTGAGATCTTATCCCGTTTAGGGGAAGATGGGCGTCTTTATGTGTTTGATCAGGATGAAGATGCTATCCATAATATAACAGGAGATTCTCGTCTTACTTTTATAAGGAGTAATTTCAGGTATCTGAAAAATTTCCTTAAATACCATCATGTAGAATCTGTTAATTCGGTTTTAGCTGACTTGGGTGTGTCTTCACATCATTTCGATGATGATCAGAGAGGGTTTTCTTTTCGTTTTGAAGATGGAGATCTTGATATGAGAATGAATCGGCAGGCGGGTGTTTCTGCAGCTCAGGTCTTGAATGAGTATGAGGAAGGGGATTTAGCGAATGTTTTCTATTTGTATGGAGAGTTGAAGCAGTCTCGTCAGATTGCATTTAAAATAGTGGCAAGACGAAAAGAAAAGCCATTCAGAAAAATTAAAGACCTGCTCGATATTCTTACACCTTATACTAAAGGTGGAAAGGAGAAAAAAATACTGGCTCAGGCATTTCAGGCTCTGAGGATAGAGGTTAATCAGGAAATGGATGCCCTGAAAGAGATGCTCGAACAGGCAAAAGATCTTCTTGTTTCCGGAGGTAGATTATCTGTTATAACCTACCATTCATTAGAAGATCGCTTGGTGAAGAATTTTTTTAAGACAGGAAATTTTGAGGGGAATGTGGATAAAGATTTTTTCGGAAATGTGAATACTCCATTTATCCTTGTTAATAATAAAGTAATCGTTCCTTCGGATGACGAACAGGCTCTGAATCCCAGATCAAGAAGTGCTAAGTTAAGAATCGCTGAAAAGAAATAAGGGCTCACATCTCGTAACTCGTAATTGTTGATTATGCCATTGAAATTAAAAGATATACGAAAAAGTACAATGCATGTATTAAGCGGAACAATCCTTACCGAGGATTTCTTCCTGAAGAATACACGCTTTATGCTTGTTGTCTTTGTGATCATTATTCTATATATAAGTAATAGGTATAGCTGTATTGCGAAAAAAGCCGAGATAGAGTCGTTGAAGATCGAAATGAAAGACGTTAAATACGAATCATTGACGATATCTTCTGAGTTGACCAGCGTAAGCAGGCAGACAAGAGTTCAGTCTCTTGTGGATGATAATGGGTTAGAGCTTCGGTCGCCTACCGAACCTGCTTATAAAGTTAAGGAGAAAGAGTGAGTTGAATGAGGACCGCGAAAGTTCAATACTGTGTGTTTTAGATTCGGCTTTGAATTTCATCTGAATTGTCAAGGCGATAAAGAAAGGATATATGGCAAAAAATGAAAATAGTATAAAAGGCAAGAAGCAAACGATCATAAACCGCTATGGGTTTATCGTTTTTCTGTTTCTGGCCATCTTTGTTGCCATACTGGTGTATATAGTGCGTATCATGTTTGTCGAAGGTGACCAATGGCGTGCTTTGGGGATTAAAGAAACAGTAAAAAAAGATAGGGAGATAAAGCCCAACAGAGGGAATATATATGCCGATGATGGCAGGCTTTTGGCTACAAGCGAGCCTCTTTACGGTGTTTATATCGACTTTATGGCAGAAGGTATACGTAAGGATACTTTGATGAAGTATGTCGGAGACTTATCCGTAGCTTTAGCGCGTAAGTATCCTGATAAGAATGCGACTCAATATAAAAATCTCATACTGAACGGCTGGGATTTAAGCCGTAGGGAGTTAAATCAAATAGAACAAATTAAAGAGAGTGGCTCGAAGAAGAAATTCAGACCGAAAAGCCGATATATCCGTCTTATAAAACGTGATGTAAATTATGTGGAGCTGAAAGAATTACGTACATATCCGTTTCTTAATCAGAGATCGAACCGCACAGGTATGATTGTCGAAGAACGTTCGATGAGGGCAAAACCATTTGGACGTTTAGCCGGACGTACAGTGGGTTCTATATATAAAGATATAGATAAAGGGGGATCAAGTGGTGTCGAATTAAAGTATGATTCGATATTAAGGGGAAAGCCCGGAGTGAAAAGCCGTCAGAAAATACAAGGACGCTGGCTTGATGTTGTAGAAGTTCCTGCTGAAGATGGTTGGGATGTAAAAACTACATTAGATGTAGATATTCAGGACATAACCGAAAAGGCTTTATATTCGAAATTAGAAGAGACCGGAGCTGAATCCGGAACAGCTATCATTATGGAGGTTGCAACAGGAGAGATCAAAGCAATCTCGAATCTCGACCGGATGCCTGATGGCAGTTATGCCGAAGGAAATCCCAATGCTTTTTCTTACATGAGTGAGCCGGGATCGACATTTAAAACTCTTTCCGTGATGATTGCTCTCGAAGATGGAGTTGTAACTCCTGATGAGAAATTTCATGTAGGAACAGGACTTTTTCAATATGGCGGCCGTACTGTAAGAGATCACTATTGGAGGCATGGAGCTGATAGAGGAGACCTTACCGTGGCGCAAGGGATACATATATCATCTAATATCGTTGTATCTAAAGTTATACTGAAAGGTTATGAGAATAATCCGGAAAAATATGTTCAGCGAATTTATGATACCGGAATAACAAAAAAAATAGATTGGGATGTACCTTTGCAAGGAAAAGAAGGTACGGCAATTATACGCCATCCCAATGATAAATCGCATTATTGGTCAAGAACCACTTTGCCCTGGATGTCATTCGGATACGAAACTCAAATACCTCCTATATATATATTGATGTTTTATAATGGTATAGCTAACGGAGGTAAAATGATAAAGCCATTTATAACAAAGGCTTTCATGCATGATGGAAAAATAGAGAAAGAATTTACTACAGATATCATTAACCCATCGCTTTGTTCGCCCAAAACATTGGAAGAGATACAACAAATGCTGGTTGGTGTTGTAAATGAAGGAACAGGTAAGTTTGTCGGATCCAAATCTTTCCAGATTGCCGGAAAGACAGGTACTGCAATGATTGCATCGGAGGGACGCTACGGAAGTGGTTATTACGTGTCTTTCTGTGGATATTTTCCGGCTGAAAAACCGATGTACACTTGTTTTGTCGGAATAAGAAGACCTAAAGGTGTTCCATCCGGAGGATTGATGCCCGGAGGGGTTTTTAAACAGATAGCAGAACAGGTATATGCACGGAAAGTGTACATGGCTCCTTCGGCTTGTAAGCCCGATACTGCATTATTGATGACTCCTTATGTGAAAAGCGGTTCCAAGAAGGATTTGGAGCTAGTGCTTAGCAGTCTTAATTTACCTTATACACCATCTCAGGATGATGCGGAATGGGTTGTTGCAACTCCTTCTATCAATAAGATAGATCTGAGAAAGAATGTGATAGAGAATGGTCTCGTTCCCGATGTTAAGGGAATGGGTGCCCGCGATGCTCTTTTCGTATTGGAAAGAATGGGGCTGCGGGTACGGATTCAGGGCTACGGTAGAGTCGTTTCTCAATCGATGCCTTCGGGCAGTCGTATTGTCAGAGGTTCTTCGATCTCATTAGAATTGAAATAAAAAATTACAAGATAAAATAAGAAAACTATGAAGTTGCAAGAGTTAGTGTCAAATATTCAGGTTGATATAATTGATACACATGGCGATAAAGATGTTGATGTAAAAGGAATTGCTTCGGACTCGCGTAAAGTCTCGGAAGGCTTTGCTTTTATTGCAGCTCAAGGCGTTCAGGTCGATGGTCATGAATTCATAAGTAAGGCTATCGAATCGGGAGCTAAAGTTATAATATACGACAGAGATATAGCAGATACGGTATCGGATGTTACCTATATAAAAGTAAAAGACAGTGCCGATGCAATAGGTAAGTTGGCTTCGGCATGGTTCGGAAACCCATCCCAGAAATTGCAGTTGGTTGGTGTTACCGGAACAAACGGAAAAACAACAACAGCAACTTTATTATATAAAATGTTTCGTCAATTGGGATATGGAGCAGGTCTTCTGTCTACTGTATGCAATTATGTAAACGATGATGAATATCCGGCTACTCATACGACGCCTGATCCTATATCGTTAAATGAATTTTTGGCAAAAATGGTTGATGACGGATGCGAATACGCTTTTATGGAAGTGAGTTCACATGCTATACACCAGAAAAGAATAAGCGGATTGTTGTTCAGAGGTGGTATTTTTACCAATCTGACACAGGATCATCTTGATTATCATAAGACAATGCAGGAATATCTGAAAGCTAAGAAGTTATTCTTTGATAATCTGCCCGAATCAGCATTCGCTCTTACCAATGTGGATGATAAAAACGGATTGGTAATGCTTCAGAATACAAAAGCCGAAAAGCATACTTATTCAGTAAAATCATTAGGAGATTTTAAGGCCCGCATTCTCGAAAAGCATTTCGATGGAACAGCTATTGAAATTAATGGACGTGAATTGGAAGTCCAATTTGTAGGAGTATTCAATGTCTATAATTTACTGGCGGTTTATGGAGCAAGTATATTGTTAGGTCAAGATATCGAAAAAGTTCTGGTGATATTAAGTACACTTAAATCTGTTGCTGGTCGTTTCGAAACGATAAGATCTAAAGACGGTTTTACTGCAATTGTAGATTATGCGCACACTCCGGATGCTCTGACTAATGTTTTGAACGCCATTCATGATGTTCTTGACGGAGGAGGACGGGTTATAAGTGTCGTGGGCTGCGGAGGAAACAGGGATAAAACCAAACGTCCGATTATGGCTCAGGAATCGGTAAGATTGAGTGATCAGGTTATTCTAACGTCGGATAATCCCCGATTTGAGGAACCTCAATCTATCATAGATGATATGGTTGCAGGTCTTGATCCTGTTCAGATGAAAAAAACATTGTGTATTGTTGAGAGGGAACAAGCTATAAAAACAGCTTGTGCTTTAGCCAAAAGCGGAGACGTTATTCTTATAGCAGGTAAGGGACATGAGGATTATCAGGATGTAAAAGGTGTGAAACACCACTTTGATGATCGGGAGGTTGTAAAAGCAATTTTAGGTTTGTAGAATAAGTTAAACATATATTATATAATGCTGTATTATCTTTTTAATTATTTGGATACCTTAGACTTCCCCGGTGCGGGTATGTTTAAATATGTATCATTCAGGGCAGCTGTGACTATATTGCTATCCTTGATTATATCTACTGTTATAGGTCGAAGGATTATCGATAAACTTCAGGTATTGCAGATCGGCGAGATTGTGCGTAATCTGGGGCTCGAGGGTCAGTTAAGTAAAAAAGGAACTCCTACGATGGGGGGTGTTATAATTATTATCGCAATAATAGTTCCCGTTTTACTGTTGGCACGTCTGGAGAACGTATATATAATATTGATGCTTATAACTACTGTGTGGCTGGGGTCTTTAGGATTTCTGGATGATTATATTAAAGTATTCAAAAAAGATAAAGAAGGTTTGCACGGCAAATTCAAGATAATAGCTCAGATTGGTCTTGGTCTTATTGTTGGATTGACTTTATATCTGAGCCCATCTGTAATAGTAAAAGAGAATACCGAAGTACGGAATACCGAAGACATAATAGAACGGGTTACTTATACTGTCGAGGGAGTAAAGTCTACACAGACCACTATTCCTTTCTTCAAGAATAATAATCTGGATTATGAGTCGCTTGTTTTCTTTATGGGGGAATATTCAAGTGCTGCAGCTTGGTTCTTATTTGTTTTGGTTGTAATATTCATTGTTACAGCTGTATCCAATGGTGCTAATTTAACAGACGGACTAGACGGTTTAGCGGCTGGGAGTTCAGCCGTGATAGGGGTTACGCTCGGTATTTTGGCTTATGTGTCAGGGCACGTTGAGTTTGCTTCTTACCTGAATATCATGTTTATTCCGGGAAGTGAAGAACTGGTTGTCTTCGCAGCTGCATTTATCGGGGCTACTGTCGGGTTTCTTTGGTATAATGCGTTTCCTGCACAGGTGTTTATGGGAGATACAGGTAGTTTGACTTTAGGAGGTATAATCGGTGTGTTTGCCGTGATTATTCATAAAGAACTTTTGTTGCCGATTCTTTGCGGAGTTTTCTTTGTTGAAAGTATCTCGGTGATGATGCAGGTGTTCTATTTTAAATTTACAAAGAAGAAATATGGTGAAGGTCGCCGTATTTTCAAAATGACTCCGTTGCATCATCATTTTCAGAAAGCAGGAAATTCGGGAATACAGGCATTGATACAAAAGCCGTTTAATCCTGTTCCTGAATCTAAAATAGTAGTACGTTTCTGGATTATAGGTATCATATTGGCTGCCATAACACTGATAACATTGAAGATGAGATAATTTCGAATATATGAAAAGGATAGTAATACTTGGTGGAGGCGAAAGTGGTGCAGGATCAGCGATTCTTGCACAGGCTAAGGGTTTTGATGTATTTCTTTCGGATAATGGATCTTTACAGGAAAAATATAAAGAAGAACTATCGGGAAAGAATATCAGCTTCGAAGAAAAAGGACATACGGAAAGCCTTATTCTTTCAGCGGACGAGATTATCAAAAGTCCAGGTATCCCGGAAGATGCTCCATTGATTGTTGCTGCCCGTTCAAAAAATATTCCGGTAATTTCGGAAATTGAATTTGCAGGACGTTATACCTCTGCTAAAAAGATCTGTATAACCGGTAGTAACGGCAAAACCACGACTACCAGTCTTATATATCATATTTTACAATCAGCCGGACTGAATGTTGGATTAGGCGGTAATATCGGACGGAGTTTTGCCCGTCAGGTTGCAGAGAATAATTTCGATTACTATGTCTTGGAATTGAGCAGTTTTCAGTTGGATGATATGTATGATTTCAAGGCGGATATTGCTATTCTTCTGAATATTACTCCTGATCATTTGGATAGGTATGATCATAAAATGCAAAATTACGTTGACGCCAAGATGCGGATTATCCGTAATCAAACTAAGGCGGATGCTTTTATATACTGGGCGGAAGATCCGATTGTAA